>CAMBOZ010000111.1 GCA_945869505.1 Bifidobacterium breve | reverse complement strand
GAGATTTGCAAGAAGATGGGCTGGGAAGCTTTCCCAAACAAAATCGAAAACTAAGCGTCTTTGGATTGAAAGAACTTTATAAATAAGACAGCCCAGACAAGTGCGGCAACTGCGACGATGATTTGTTCAAGGCCTTCTGATGTTCTTGGAATTGCGATTGCGCAGAGCGCGAAGAAACCGGAAAGTCCCCATAGAGAAAATGCTGCGGTGCGACGAGATAAGCCACCGCGGATTAGTCGATGAGATAAATGATCGTGGCCACCTTGGAATGGCGAGATACCGCGTTTAATTCTTGAGATAACAGCGACTGATGTGTCGAGAATTGGGACTGCGAGAAGTAAGACTGGTGTGGCAAGTGATGTCCACATAACGTCAGTGTCAGGGTGCAGACGAATTGTTAAAGTTGCAATTAGAACACCAAGGAAAAGTGCACCGGCATCGCCCATATAGATACGGGCTGGGCTCTTGTTCCAAAGTAGAAAACCAATTGTTGCACCGGCTGTGACAGCAGAGAGTGCGGCGATCATAAATTGTTGACCTTGAAAGCCAAGAATAAATAGTGCGCTAGAAGTAACTGCGACAGTGCCTGCTGCGCCACCATCGAGATTGTCGAAGAAGTTGATTGAGTTGCAGATACCAACAACCCAGATGGATGTGATTACAGCATCGATGATTGTGGAATTTGTTGGGTTGCCGATTGTGTCTTGTGAAATCAAGATCCATGCGGTGAAAAGTCCGGCTGCGCTTTGAATGAGAAGGCGTGGGGCGGGGCGCAAATTTCGCATGTCATCCCACAAGCCGATTGCTCCGAGAATGATTGCGGGGGCAAGAACTGATGTCATTAGAAGAAAGTTTTCGCCGGTAAAGCCATTGATGATTGCAACACCGTAAGAGATAAGAACAACGCCGATGATGATTGCAACGCCACCAAGATATGGGACGGGTTCTTTATGGGTTTTGTGGGCTGCGGTTGGTGCGTCGTAAATTTTCTTGGTGATTGCAACTTTGCGCATTACGGGCGCGAGAAAACCGACTACTGCAAAGGTCAGAACAAAGAGAAGGAAATATTGAAAATCCGTAATCGTCATTTAACCAGCTGAACCAGATGGGCCGGATTTACGGCGGAACATCTTTGGTGCATTGGCACCGGCTGCAGCGTTTACCTTCGAACCGGATGCTGGTCCACCTTTAACTCCGCTGTTGTTCTTGCCCTGTTTTTTTGCTAGCGCTTCTAGCATCTTTGCCTTGGCATCTGCCTGGGTCTTATCTTTTGAGTTCTCGGCTTCGCTCATGTTCTTGGCGCTTCTTTCTCTGGTTTAGCTTTTGTTGTGTAACTCTCTAGAAGTAATTTTACTTCTGATTCTTTATAACGATAGTGGCGACCTGCGGTCTTGATGATTGTCAGTTTGCCTTCAGTTGCCCAGCGGTTGATGGTTTTGGATCCGACTCGAAAAAGTTTTGCTACTTCTGCTGCGGTCAACAGAACTTCTTGTTCGCCGATCATTGGATAATCTTAACTCAATCAAGATGCGGCTTCGAAGGCTGAAACCTTGCGCCACCTTGATATTAAACGCTCATAACCCACTCCGGCTTTTGCGCCATCGCCTGCGGCGAGGCCGCTGAGTGAGAGTTGGATATCTTCGATGGAGGTATCGGCTTCTAAACCAGATTCGCCTTCTTCGATAAGAATTTTTTCTAAATAACCTGCAAGGCCGCCGTAATCAACTTCGACAATTGATTCGGCGTGGAAAAGTTCCATCCATTCAAGCAGGTCGGCAATCTCTTCTTCGATTGGGCCATTGCCAAATGCTGATACAACAGATTCGTGAGTGAACATGCAACGCGCTTTAGCATTTGCAATTGAGGTGCGCATGATTGTGAAGGGGCCGTCGTCGGCTTGTCCGCGCATTCGGTCTTCAGGAACGAAGAGTGAGAACCAGCGTGGAGGCACCATCCAAGTTTCGGTGATGATGTGGGGAACTTTGTCTTCGAGAGTTTCCGAGTTGATGTTGATTGCTTCTTCGATGTTATCTGGAATAAAAAATTTTGAAACTGGAAGTGGGACGGAATCTTTGAATTGATCAAGTGCGGCCCAAACGCGTGCAGTAGTTGACCAAGGGCAGATGTAGCGTTTGCCTTCCCATTCCAGAATGTGTGCGCCATCTGGTTTGAGTGCGGGTGGTTCGGTAATTATTGTGCGACGAAGTGCGCGAGATTGTTCATCGCGCGATGTTGTTGCAGTGATTGGAAGTGATTGCCAGCGCAATGTTTGGGCAGGAGAAAATGCGGTGATTGGTTCGTAGATGCGAAGTGATGCGACGTACGGCGTTGGTCTACGCACGCGCTATGTAGTTGCCCTCGGCATATGGATCGTCGTCATTTTCGTTCTCGACTTTTGGTGTTTCGCCGTGGAGCTCTTTAGATAAACGCTCTAAATCCATATCGGTATTTGAATATTTCAAATCACGAGCTACTCGTGTGGCTTTTGCTTTTTGTCGGCCTCGCCCCATGCGCGTGACCTCCTTCTCGCTTTATAAGTTATGAGTTCTTCAGACCCGAAGGTTATCGCGTAGCGAAGGTGGCTTCCAACGCAGCTTCGCCATTTTGAGCATGCGTTGCTGTGATGTTTGTCTGAATTGTGCCTGCGGCCCAGGCTTTCATGCCGCGGGCGGCCAGACTTGCGATGGTTAGGTCGGCAGCTTCTGGGGCAACTATGGCGGCCATTCCGATGCCGCAGTTCCAGGTGCGCTCCATATCGGCCTGCGGAACGCCGCCTATTTGAGCCAGATATTGCATCTCGATTGGAAGGGCCCAGGTCGATCTGTCGTAGACCGCTTTGAGACCGGCTGGAATAACGCGCGCAGTGTTGTCGGCGATGCCACCGCCGGTGATGTGAGTGAATGAATGCAAGTTTTCTTTTAGGCCGTTGATTAGTGCAAGGCAATCGAGTGAATAAATCTCAGTTGGGGTTAGTAGCACTTCACCTAAAGTTTTGGTGAAGTCCTGTGGGGTGTCGCTTAGTTTTAGGTTTTTTGTTTTGAGAATATGGCGAACAAGTGAGAAACCATTTGCGTGGATGCCAC
>CAMBOZ010000110.1 GCA_945869505.1 Bifidobacterium breve | reverse complement strand
GACACCCCTTCCCCGGTGTCACTTTCGTTAGATCCGTCGGCCGGCGGTGACCAGAGATGAGAGATGCAACTAGTAAAGAAAAAGCAAATATCGAAGAGTATAGAAATGGGGGAGTAATGAACGATGCAAGCGCGCAACATGTATCAGTGATGCTAGATCGCTGCATTGAGTTACTTTCTCCAACAGTATTATTAAATGAAAATCCAGTAATTGTTGATTGCACACTTGGTCTAGGTGGCCACACTGAAGCGCTTCTTGAAAAGTTTCCAACACTCACTGTCATCGGTATCGATCGTGATCAGATAGCACTCGAAAGAGCTTCTGCTCGTCTTGCTCATTTTGGCACTCGCTTCAAGAGCGCACATGCGGTCTTTGATCAAATCTCCGAAGTTGTTAAGGAAAGCGGTTTCGATAAAGTAAATGGCATCCTCTTTGATCTAGGTGTCTCATCGATTCAATTAGATGAAGTAGACCGCGGTTTTTCTTATTCGCAAGATGCTCCACTTGATATGCGCATGGATCGCAGTCGTGGAATCACCGCTGCCGAGATTGTAAACACCTATGCCCCAGGTACTTTGGTAAAGATTCTGCGCACCTTTGGGGAAGAAAAGTTTGCAACTCGTATCGTTGAAAATATTGTAAAAGCCCGCGCAAAGGCCCCGCTTAGCTCGACACAAGAACTTGCTGCGTTGGTAAAGGAGAGCATTCCGGCAGCTACACGACGTACTGGTGGCAATCCTGCTAAACGCACATTTCAAGCATTGCGCATTGAAGCCAATGACGAACTTGGCGCCATCACACGCGCATTACCAATAGCGCTAGATCTAATAACTGTTGGTGGCCGCGTAGTTGTGATGTCGTTTCAATCTTTGGAAGACCGAATCGTGAAAGAAATCTTTGTTGATCGCACTACTTCAAAGACGCCACGCAATCTGCCGGTTGATCTTCCTGAATTTGCTGCCAAGTTTGTGATGGTTTCGAAATCAGGTGAGACTCCAAATGATCAAGAACTTGCCGATAACCCAAGATCTGCCTCCGTCCGACTTCGCGCAATTGAAAAGGTGGCGGCATAAATGGCGCTCCTAAATCCAGCGGCGACTCAGAACGTGCGTGTGCCTCGTCAAAAATTGGCAGCGAAATCCGCAGAAGTTTTCCTAAAATTAGTTCCAAACCTTTCAGAGGGTGCCCAAGCCACCCATCGCTTCTTTGCAATATTTCTATCGGCAGTTGCGGGAATTGGATTACTAATTCTTCTCGCGGTTAATATCTTGCTAGCCCAAGATGCCTTCACTCTCTCTGAGTTAAAGGCGGAAGCCAAAGTTGTTGCGGATCAACGTGAGGCGATAAACCGCCAAATAGAATTAGTTTCATCACCGGCAGCCCTTGCTGCACAAGCCGAAGCGCTCGGAATGCGACCTTCAGAATCACCAGTTTTCCTTAACCTAGATGAGCAGGCACAAGCGCTAACCAATGGTGAGACCACACGTGGGTAATTTAAATTTAGCGGCCTCTCGCATCCGTGTACTCATAGTCTTTATCTTGATCTTCTTTCTCGTATTTGCAGCTCGCTTAGTTCAAATTCAGGCCGTACAAGCCGGTGAGTACCGCAGCAAAGCGGTTAACGAAATGGAATCCACTCGCGCAATTCCGGCAGCTCGAGGTGAAATTACAGATATAAATGGTGTGGCTTTTGCACGTAGCGTCTCAGCGATAAACATTGTTGTAGATCAGACACAAGTAACCGATGCAGCGCAGACCGCCAATTTTGCAGCGCCATATTTGGGAATGACAGTAGCGCAGGTACAAAGTGCAATCTCGGGTACGAAGCGCTATTCAATGGTTGCCAAGAGTGCTAAACCAGCAGTTTGGCGAAATCTGACTGCAGCGATTGAAACCTATAACGCAGCCCTTGATAAAGAGCACTTTGATAAACGTATCGTTGGCTTCTTTGCCGAACGCAATTACATACGTGAGTATCCCTCTGGTTCGCTAGTTTCTTCACTTGTTGGTTTCGTACGCCAAGACGGAATCGGCGCTACCGGAATCGAATCGAGTATGAACTCAATCATTTCTGGAACTGATGGTCGATATTCATACGCTCGTGGACTTGGGGCCGAAATTCCAGGATCGCAGAATGAACTTGCGGCAGCTAAAAAAGGAACGACTGTTCGATTAACTATTGATCGCGATGTGCAATGGGTGGCAGCAAATGCGATTCAGGAAGCAGTAACCAAGGCGCGAGCGGTAAGCGGCACGGTAATTGTTATGGATCCCAAGACTGGGCACATTTTGGCTCACGCAACTGCGCCAACTTTTGACCCCAACAATACAAAAACAGTTTCAGAGTCTTTAATGCGCAATCCTTCGGTGCAGGATGTTTATGAACCGGGATCAACCGGCAAGGTTATGACACTTGCTGCTGCGCTAGAAGAGAAGAAAATAACTCCCGAAACAGTATTAACTGTTCCATATTCGATCAAACGCGGCGGAGAGACTTTCCACGATCACGAACGTCATCCAGTGCAGAAGTTAACGACTTCAGGAATTTTGGCAGTCTCATCAAATACCGGCACAATCAAGATTGGTGAAATGCTTTCTAATGACACTCTGCACGATTACTTATCTAAGTTTGGTATGGGTAAATCAACTGGTTCAGGTCTGCCTGGTGAATCTGCTGGAATTCTACGTCCGGTAAATGACTGGTCGGGAACTACTGCGCCAACCGTAGCTTTTGGTCAGGGCTATTCACTCACCGCCATGCAAGCCACAAGTATTTTCGCAACGATTGCAAATGATGGGGTTCGGGTTTCTCCAACTGTTATTGCAGGAACTAGCGATGCTTCAGGAAAATTTACTGCTTCATCGGCGCGCAGCACCGAGCGCATTGTTAGCGCAGCAACTGCGCAACAACTTCGCATCATGATGGAATCTGTAGTTTCCGGTCAAGGAACTGCGCCATCTGCTGCGATCCCGGGTTATCGAGTTGCCGGTAAGACTGGAACAGCTATGCGTTTTAATTCAGAACTTCGCAAATACAGCGGCTACACCGCATCATTTATCGGCTTTGCTCCAGCAGATGCACC
>CAMBOZ010000109.1 GCA_945869505.1 Bifidobacterium breve | reverse complement strand
TAATGTTCGCACTGCGCTTTCAAAGTCATAATGTTGCGGATACAAGCATCGCGAAGTTCGGGGCGACCTGGCAGGTCAAGCAGGTTGACTACAACAATTGCAGCATCGAGACGAACTGCCTGCAAAACTGGTTCTTCCAGCAAAATGCTAAATAGATGATCAGGAATTACTTTTCCGTAAACATTTGCCACATCCGTGCGCATAACAAGGGAGGGTTTGTGGGGATTTGGATGGTTCTGCAGCAATTTTGCCTGACCTAAAGTTAATTGAATTGCATCGGGGGCTGCCGTAATTAAGGTGTCGACCGCCGCTTTCATATCTTCAATGCCTGCTAGAAAAGTTCCCTCGCCAAAAAAGCCGTGGTCTACTGCGATGTCAAAGCAACGACCATTATTAAAAAGACGCTTCAGGCGAATTGATACATCAGACATTAACTGGCTCCAATTTAGGTGGTAAATGTATTGTTCCTGCAAGTAGTCTAGAACCATGTCGCATAATTCAACTACCCCCGCCAAGCTACCCTCAAATCAATTTGATCACTTCTATCGAGGTGGCAATCGCATCGGTGCGCTACGACATGGTCCTGGCGGCCCTATGCGTCCCGAGGAATGGATTGGCTCAGTAACAACTCGTTTCGGTGAAGCCGAACAAGGTTTGTCTCGCTTAGAAGATGGAACTTTATTGCGTGATGCTATTAAGGCCGATCCAGACAATTGGCTTGGTGCAGATCACATTAAGAATTTTGGACTTAGCACTGAAATATTAATTAAGTTACTAGATCCTGATCAACGCCTACCTGTTCATTACCATCCGAATAAAGCATTCGCTAAAACTCATTTGGGTTTGGATCATGGCAAGACTGAAGCTTGGATTATTTTGGAAGCACCCGCTGGTTCCGGAGTTGGTTTAGGTTTTGCAACTAAACAGAATAAAGAAGATTTATTAAAGTTAGTTCGCGCGCAAGACTCTGCCGCGCTCCTTGCCTCACTTCGCCGTACTGAAGTCAAAGTTGGAGATGCTGTCCTAGTTCCTGCCGGTGTTGCACATGCCATTGATGCTGGAATTTTCGTCCTTGAACTTCAGGAGCCAACAGATCTCAGCGCACTGCTGGAATGGGAAGGATTTGCAGTAGATGGAATTAAAGACGGCCATCTGGGTTTAGGTTTTGAAACGGTTACCGATGCGCTAAAGCTTGACCCGCTAACCGATGCCGAATTTGAATCGTTAATTACCAACACCACTTTCTCTGGTGGATCACTTCGTTCAGTTCTCCCGCTTAAATCAGATGGCTATTTCCGTGCTCACTTAGCCCCTGGAACTGGGGACTTTCCTGCAGGCTTTGCAGTTGCATTAGTCCTAGATGGAGATGGCGAAATGACATTTAGCCAAGCGCCCGCGATGACAATTACAAAAGGTGACGCGATCGTAATTCCATTCTCTGCTGGTGCATTTTCAATTACTGGATCTAACGCAATTATCTGCCGTCCCCCACTTGCAGAATTGGCTCGAGACGCCGAATAAAAATGTCCCAGGAAATTCTGATTGGTGTCGATATCGGTACCTCCCGTTTAAAAGCGGTAGCTACTGATTTAAATTTAAGAGTCTTGGCTGAATATGCCGAGCCAACACCTTGGAAACATGAGAAGAATTTCAGCGATATCGATATGTTGTTGCTGGCAAAGACGGTAATTACAGTTGCTTCAAAGGCTGCAGAAATTGCCGGTGGAAAAGTTTTAGCAATTGGATTTACGGGCTTTAGCGAAACTGGAGTATTAATTGATGGTGCGGGCAATCCACTAGCCCCTGGATTGGCTTGGCATGATCCACGCGGAATTATTGAACCAATTCAAAAAGAACTCGGTGATTTTGAATTTAGAGCACGCGCAGGTGCGCTACTAAATGAAATCGCTTCCATTTCAAAGACTCTCTGGTTAAATAAAAATTTCCCGGAGTCTAAGAAGGCAAAACATTTTCTATCGGCACCTGAATGGGTTGCATATTCTTTAGGTGCAGAAATCGTAAATGAACTTTCACTTGTTAGTCGCACTGGATTCTTTGATGTGGAATCTCGCAAACCTTGGGAAGAAGCGATTGCGCTAGTAGGCGGCGGTAAAGATTATTTGGCAAGACTTGTGGTTGCAGGGGAGCCAATCGGGATCGTTAATAATCAAGCGCCAGAAAATTTGCGCGGTGCGGTAATTACAATTGCTGGACACGATCATTTCACTGCCGCTTACTATTGCGGCGCAATCAATGAAGGCTCACTCTTTGATTCAATGGGAACAGCCGAAGCGTTGTTAAGAACTTTTAAAGCACCTTTATCAAGAGAGGCCATCGCCGAATTAGCGGCTGCAAATGTTGGCCTAAGTTGTTCGGTAATTGCCGACCATTACACCTTGCTGGGCGCACTACCAACGGGGCTAACGCTCGAACGTGCTTGCGCGCTGGTCGGTGTTTCAACACGTGAAGAGAAGATCGCACTTGGTGAAGCTGCCCTAAAGATCGACCCAAGTTCAAGTGCGATGCGCGTAGTAAATGATTATCACGGTTTATCTGTTACCAATTTGGATGATGCGGTTTCACCAGCAGCACTTTTCCGCGCGACAGTGGAGCATTTAGTCGATGACTCATCTGAAATGGTCGCCTTAATTGAGAAATTTACTGGCAAAGCACAGAACGTTGTGATCGCCGGTGGCTGGATAAAGAATCCAGCGATTGCAGCGGCTAAAGAAAAACAATACGGAAGTTTTAGAGTTTCTGATGCAACAGAGGCGGGAGCCACAGGGGCTGCAGAATTTGCGGGAATTGCAGCCGGAATTTTCCAGCTAAGAAATAGTTAACTTACTTATATTGCTCAAGTGTCCAAGCGCGTACGCCACCGGCAACACCTGCGGCATTTGGAACGATCACAACTTCATCTCCCATGCGATCTAAATCAGCTTGACGAATGCAACGTGCATTTCCGCCACCGATATAAAGACGATCCCACATAAATACTGGGCGCAGTTCATCAACCATGGCGCGAATTCGGCGCGACCAAAAGGCGTTACCCAGACGGCGGCGCTCATGTTCGCCAATCCAAGTGTCATATGTCGTGGCGCGGCGCAC
>CAMBOZ010000108.1 GCA_945869505.1 Bifidobacterium breve | reverse complement strand
AAGAGCCCAATGCAATCAATTTAGCGCTAGAAAAAGCGCGTGACTTCGGGGCAGATTTAGTTATTGCAAATGATCCTGATGCAGATCGTTGCGCAGCTGCGGTAAATGATCCAAAGACTGGCTGGCGCATGTTGGGCGGTGACGAATTAGGCGTAATTTTTGGCGAATGGATCGCGCGATCAAAGCCCCAGGGAGCTTTTGGAAACTCAATCGTTTCATCATCGGCACTTCGCAAGATAGCCGCACATTACAAAATTGATTTTCAAGAGGTTTTAACCGGATTTAAATGGCTAGCCAAGATTGATAATTTGGCCTACGGGTACGAAGAAGCGATCGGTTATGCAGTTGATCCTAAAACGGTAAATGATAAAGATGGAATTTCTGCTGCGATCTATTTGGCCCAGATTGCCAGTGATTTAAAGGCGCAAGGGCGTACTTTGCTCGATCTATTGGATGAAGTTTGGGCGCGAGAAGGATTCCACGGCACCGAACAGATTTCGATTCGAGTGGCAGACATGACAAGAATTTCTAAACTTTTAACGCGGCTGCGCCAAAGCCCACCAAGTGAAATTGCGGGTTACAAAGTCAACGCAATTGATGATTTGGCCGCGCCTAAGGATGGACTTCCTCCGACAGATGGCCTGCGTATCTGGCTAGATGGCGATATCCGCGTAATTATTCGCCCTAGCGGAACTGAGGCAAAGTTAAAGTGTTATATCGAAGTTATAACTAAAGATGCAAAATCGGCGCAAATCCTGTTGGATAAGTTGCGTAACCCACTAAAGGAATTTCTCTCATGAGCTTTTATGGAATTGTCGATGGATCAGAAAGTTCACTTAAACACTTTCTGGCGCAACTGCCTGGCGTTGACCAGGTAGGAGCAGAGGCGCGTGCTGCGATGTTGGCAACTCGCAGCATTAAGACAACTAGTAAGCGCTGGGCGATTGATACCGCAATTTCTATGGTGGATTTAACAACACTTGAAGGAGCAGACACCGCCGGAAAGGTTCGTGCACTCTGCTCTAAAGCGGTCAGACCTGATCCAACTGATTCAACTGTTCCGAGCGTAGGTGCGGTCTGTGTATATAACGACATGGTCGCCATCGCACGCACACATTTAGATTCAATTGGCGGAGAACATGTTCCAGTTGCCGCCGTTTCAACTGCTTTCCCATCAGGTCGCGCTTCTATGGAAGTTAAAATTCAAGATACGCAAGATGCTATAGCTGCTGGCGCTGCCGAAATTGATATGGTTATAGATCGTGGTGCATTTTTATCTGGGCAGTACGGTCTCGTTTTTGATGAAATTGTAAAGATCCGCGAAGTTTGTGGCGATCGTGCGCACCTAAAGGTGATCTTTGAAACTGGCGAATTAGTTACATATGACAATGTTCGCAAGGCCTCTTACCTTGCAATGCTAGCTGGCGCTGATTTCATCAAGACTTCCACCGGTAAAGTTGCACCGGCAGCTACTCCCCCGGTCGTCCTGGTAATGCTCGAGGCGGTACGAGACTTTTATTCAATGACAAATCGCAGAATTGGCGTAAAACCAGCGGGTGGGATTAGAAATACCAAAGATGCAATAAAGCAGTTGGTTCTAGTCAACGAGACAGCTGGTCCCGAATGGCTTATTCCAGAATTATTCCGAATTGGCGCCAGCGCATTACTAAATGATTTGCTAATGCAACGCATGAAAATGGATGATGGCTACTACGCTAGCCCTAACTACGTAACGATCGATTAAGACAAAGAGAAGCCCGGAAAATTCCTATGACATTCGAGTACGCACCTGCCCCTGAGTCACGTTCTATCGTCGACATTAAGGCAAAGTACGGACACTTTATTGATGGCAAATTTGTCACGGGCAAGAACCACTTTGCGACAATTAACCCTGCAACGGAAGAAGTTCTCAGCCAAATAGCACTGGGTGGCGCTAGCGATGTAGATAAGGCAGTGGCCGCGGCGCAGAGGGCATATACAAAAACTTGGTCAAAGCTATCTGGGAAAGAGCGCGGAAAATACCTCTATCGCATCGCGCGTATCTTGCAAGAGCGCGCCCGTGAATTTGCAGTACTCGAAACTTTAGATAATGGAAAGCCAATTCGCGAGACCCGCGATATAGATATTCCTCTAGTTGCTGCTCACTTTTTCTATCACGCAGGTTGGGCAGATAAATTAGATTACGCCGGACTTGGCAAATCTCCGCAGCCACACGGAGTTGCCGGACAGATAATTCCTTGGAATTTTCCACTTCTGATGTTGGCTTGGAAGGTTGCGCCAGCGTTGGCTACCGGTAACACAGTTGTATTAAAGCCAGCTGAAACAACTTCCCTCACAGCACTGTTATTTGCGCAAGTTTGCCAAGAAGCAGAATTGCCGGATGGTGTTGTAAATATTGTTACAGGCGACGGATCAACTGGTTCAGCAATAGTTAACCATCCTGGAGTACATAAAATTGCCTTCACTGGATCAACCGAAGTCGGTAAGAAGATTGCGCGTGCAATTGCTGGCACAGATAAAAAAGCCACTCTTGAACTAGGTGGTAAAGGTGCAAATGTTGTCTTTGATGACGCCCCAATTGATGAAGCTGTCGAAGGAATAGTTAATGGAATCTTCTTCAATCAAGGTCACGTTTGCTGCGCGGGTTCACGTCTAATTCTGCAAGAAGGTATCGCAGATGAGTTTATTGAAAAGCTAAAAGTCCGTATGGCTAAAATCAGAGTTGGTGATCCCCTAGATAAAAACACTGATTTAGGCGCAATTAACTCTCGCGAACAACTCTTGAAGATTCAAGAACTTGCCGGTGTAGGAGATTCTGAAGGCGCCGAACGCTGGAGTCCGGCTTGCACTTTGTCAGATAAAGGATTTTGGTTTGCACCAACAATCTTTACTGGGGTAACGCAGGCTCACCGAATTGCACGTGAAGAAATATTTGGTCCAGTACTTTCCATCCTAACTTTCCGTACGCCACAAGAAGCGATTGAAAAAGCGAATAACACCCCCTTCGGCCTTTCAGCTGGTGTCTGGAGTGAGAAAGGATCTCGTATTTTGTGGGCTACGCAACAACTCCGCGCCGGAGTTGTTTGGGCAAATACATTTAATAAATTTGATCCTGCTTCACCATTTGGTGGATATAAAGAATCCGGCTGGGGCCGTGAAGGTGGAAAGCACGGACTATCGGCATATTTAAAGGAGGGCAAATAAATGGCAACAACTCCCAAGAAGCCAGTC
>CAMBOZ010000107.1 GCA_945869505.1 Bifidobacterium breve | reverse complement strand
TTTTTTGCCATCGGTGTTAATAAAATGCGTAACTCTTCTTCGGTATATCCAAAGGCGCGTTGGCGGCGCACAACGGATGAGTGCGGATAGACAATATGTTCTCTGGAAGGCAGATCACTTAACTTCATCATTCCGGCTTCGAGCCACTTCCCATAAGGAGCGCTATCGGCCAAAGAATCTTTGATCTCATCATCTTCAATGATTCGACCAGCTTCAATATCAACCAAGAACATCTTGCCTGGTTGCAGGCGACCTTTGCGAACAATCTTTTCTGCAGGAAAATCTAAGACGCCAACTTCGGATGCCAGTACAACTATTCCATCATCGGTAACCCAAAAACGCGATGGACGAAGTCCATTGCGATCAAGTACTGCGCCGACTTGATGGCCATCTGTAAATGTCACACAGGCTGGCCCATCCCATGGCTCCATTAAAGATGCGTGGAAGGCATAAAAATCACGTCGCTTCTGCGACATAGTTGTGTGATTCTCCCAAGCTTCAGGGATCATCATCAATACTGAATGTGGAAGTGAGCGGCCACCAAGATAGAGAAGCTCTAGAACTTCATCAAAGGATGCTGAATCACTGCCCGACATTTCCACAATTGGAAATAGCCGTTTCAAATCTCCCGGAATCAACTCACTTGCGAGCAATGATTCGCGAGCTCGCATCCAATTTCGATTGCCTTTAACAGTGTTAATTTCACCATTGTGGGCAATAAATCGGTACGGGTGGGCTAGCGGCCATGACGGAAAAGTATTGGTAGAAAAGCGTGAGTGCACAAGCGCTAAAGGCGATACGACGCGCTCATCACTTAGGTCAGGAAAAAACTCTTCAAGCTGTCCGGTGGTAAGCATTCCCTTGTAGACAATAGTTTGAGATGAAAGTGAGGGAAAATAAAGTTCTAGGGTGTGCTCTGCGCGCTTGCGCAGACAGAAAGCCAAACGGTCTAATTCAATTCCACTTTCTTTATTCTTTCCCGCCAGAAATAGTTGTTCAAACTTTGGCATTACAGATAAAGCGGTTTGGCCAAGTGAGGATGAATCAATTGGAAGTTCACGCCAACCTAAGACAACAAGACCTTCAGCAATTGCAATCTTGGATATTTCATCGTGGACATCAGCGCCTTGAGCGATGAATGCGATACCTGTTGCATATGCGCCTTCAACTGGAAGATCAAAATCAACTACTGCGCGATAAAAAGCATCCGGAACGCGAATCAGAATTCCTGCGCCATCACCGCTGTCTGGTTCGGCGCCAGATGCCCCGCGGTGTTCCATATTGCGTAAAGCAGTTAAGGCTTTAGCGACAATGTCGTGCGTTGCAACTTTCTTAAGCGTGGCAACCATTGCAACACCGCAGGCATCATGCTCATTTGCTGGGTCGTAAAGACCTACGCGTGACGGGTAATTAGATGCAAGGACCATCTGGTTCAATCTCCTGTTGTCCACACTTGAAATTTAGTGAGGGACAACTTTGGCCCTAAAGATCAACGATCCCAAGGATCGTCGTAAGGCAAAAGGGTAGCAAGAGATGGAGCAAATGGGCATACCGAAAGCGAGGCTTTAAGCCGATCTTGCTTAGATACCGCTCACATGCAGAATCTGGCCGATACCTGCGGTAATTGCCATTCCGATGCAACCGCCCAGGATTACACGCAGAGTTGGGGCCAAAATCTTTGATCCAGCGGTCTTTGCACTGACAACTCCGGTTATCACTAATCCGATAACTGTGAAACCGACGATGCTAAGTGCAACCTGACCAGTCGTTGGGGCGAATGCACCTACAAATGGAATCAAACCACCAGATGTAAATGCGGCAGCAGAAGCAACGGCGGCCTGCACTGGACGCGCCTTGGTGTGTGCAAATTGCCCAAGCTCATCGCGCAAATGTGCTTCTAGCGGATCACGATCATGCATTGCCGTTGCAACCTGTAGCGCGAGGTCGCGATTTAATCCGCGATCGATATAAATCTGTTGTAGTTCGAGTAGCTCTGATTCTGGATCAACCTTTAGATGCTCAATCTCAAGAAGTCGATCTGACTCTTCAATATCATTCTGAGAACGAACTGAGACATATTCGCCAACAGCCATAGACATTGCGCCAGCAACAATTCCGGCAGCACCTGCTGTAACAAGAAATCCCTGAGAATCGGCGCCACCAATTTTTGCTGCGGTAATGCCAATCATTAAAGATGCTGTCGAAACTAAACCATCATTTGCACCTAGGACTGCAGCGCGCAACCATCCCGCTCTGTGAGTGCGGTGATGCAGATTACGTCGGTATACATCTTCTAGTGCCATGTCTTTAGCCTACCTGATATCGATTATTTTTCTTCGGCGATAAGTATTGGTGGCTTGCGCTGTAATCGATAAAAAAGCAATAGCCCTAAAAATAGGATGGCAATACTTGTCCATTGGTTAAGCCGCAGGCCGCCAACATCTTGAGCGGCATCTATTCGTAAACCTTCGATAAAGAAGCGACCGAGGGAATACCCTGCGATATAGATTGCAAAGGTTGCGCCATTTGCCCATCGTTTACCAACAATGATCAGCACGATCGCTAAAACTGTGCTCCAGATCGCTTCATATAGAAATGTTGGATGAAAAGTTTCGAAAAGACCATATCCGCGTGGCCGATATTTATAAGGAATTTCTAGCCCCCACCAAGTATCTAGCGGGCGGCCAAAGAGTTCTGCATTAAACCAATTGCCGATACGGCCTATGGCTTGCGCAAAAAGAATTCCCGGAGCAAGCGCATCTAGAAAAACTGCAAAACTCGGCAACTCCATCTCTTTGCGCAGTCTTCGATATGAAATTAGTGCGCCGAGCGCGCCGAGCGCAATCGCACCCCAAATACCAAGACCGCCATTCCATATTTTCAATATTGCAAGCAGATCACCGCTAGATCCGAAATATTGCTCTGGTGTAGTAATCACGTGATACAGACGCCCACCAATAATTCCGGCAGGTACGGCGATTACTGCAACTTCTGAGACAACACCTTTTAATTCCATACCTTGCTTGGCGCCCGCAGAAATTAACCGCTTATCCCCCAGCCAAATAGCGAGGGCGATACCAGCAATTATGCAGAGTGCATAAAAATGGAATGTAAGTGGGCCGATAGCAACTTGCGACAGAGTCGGAGTCGGTATCGACTTAAACATAGCTAGGCTTTTTCGATGGCAAGCATGAATCCAGCCAAACTTCCATAGGCTCTTTCACGATCAATTTCTTTTCCATTGATTAAAACGGTCGGTGTTGAGTTAATATTTCGCGCAGCGCCTTCTTCAGCCACGTTCTTAACCCATCCAAGGTATTTATTGCCAGAAACGCA
>CAMBOZ010000106.1 GCA_945869505.1 Bifidobacterium breve | reverse complement strand
CCGCTGTGGCAGGTCCGACAGTTGATGTGATAGATAGAACCATGCCTGCTGCGATTGTGGCAGCAAGTATTTTCTTCTTCACATTGGTTTGTGACCGAAGCATCTAATACCCTCCAGAGGTTTTTTGTTGCGAGCCGATCCTCACTCTGAGGAAAGGCCAGGGATGTCCCCCCCTAGTACAGACCTGTTTGAGCGTTAAGTCAATGATTCTTTAAGGGTGCTGAGTTACCAGGATTGGAAAAATGCATATTTCCAATTGCAATTCCGAAGAAGTCAGCAAATTAGCAAACACTTTGGCAGTGCAAGGGTGATACCAGGCGGTAGCTAGCTGCCCCGACTACAGTGCGGGTCGAAAATTACTGAATTAAAACCATTGTTGATTGACCGGGTATAACTACTTTTCCGGCCTTCAATACTTGAAGAGTCTTTGTGCCGATCAGAGATCCCTTAGCAACGATGTTCCAGCTATTTGCATTCGGCAAAGTGAATGTAGCGTTTGCAGTGTCAGCGTTATGGATTACAACGATTGTCTTCGCCTTGTCCCCTACCGCTTTGCCGTTGATTGAATATGCGATCAAAGTGTCAGTACCTTTGAAGAACTTGAAATTTGCCTTCATCGCCGAGGTGGTTGTCATTCGAAAGGCTGGGTGTGCCGCACGAAGTGCAATCAAGCCCTTGTAGTAATTGACGGTTGCGCTGTACTTGAGTTTTGTACTCCACTTGAGCGAGTTTGTGGCGTCATCTGATTTGTAACTGTTGTCATCCCCATTTTTGGAGCGCAGGAATTCTTGGCCTGCCTGCATAAATGGCACACCTTGAGATAGGAAAGCGATTGATGTAGCAAACTGGCTCAACTGAGCTATTCCTGTTGGAGAAATTCCTTTAACGCTGGCGGTTAACTTATCTGCCAAGGTTAGGTTGTCGTGTGATTCAACGTAATTAACTGATTGAGTCGGCGAAGTTGTATTCCATGCATTTAAAAACATTGGGTCGTAATTTGTGTTTCCGACTATTCCCGGCTTGATATCGCCCACTGCAGAGAGCTTCCCTGTAGCCCAACCAGTATCGGATGCCTTAAAGACTGATCCCTTTAAACCATCACGAATCTGGTCGTTAAAGTGTGCAACATTGTTTAGCTTAGAAATATTTGTTTGGCTTGCGCGTAGATCCTTTGCAAGAGTGCCCATTTCCCAGCCTTCACCGATAACGATAATTGTTGGGTCAATCACCTTAAGTGCAGCCGTTACTTCATTGATTGTCTTAATATCCATTAGACCCATCAAGTCAAAGCGGAACCCATCGAGGTTGTATTCGCTTGCCCAGTACTTAACTGAATCAACTATAAATTTGCGAACCATTGGGCGTTCAGTTGCAACGTCATTACCGCAGCCACTGCCGTTGGTGAGAGCACCATTGTCATCGGTGCGGAAGAAATAGCCCGGGGTAATCAAATTCTGGCTAAAAGTGCTTGCGTTATAAACGTGGTTATAGACGACGTCCATATTCACACGCAGTCCAACCGAATGCATAGATTGAATCGCACGCTTTAATTCTGTGATTCGCGCAGTTGGCTTTGTTGGATCAGAACTATAAGAGCCTTCTGGAACGTTGTAATTTTGTGGGTCATATCCCCAGTTAAATGTTGGTGCTGCTTCATCAACTGATTGAAAATCATAAATCGGCAATAGTTCGACGTGCGTGACACCTAAATCTTTAATCGCAGAAACTCCTGTTTGCACTCCGCCACTTTTCGTATTCAACTCGGTAAAGGCCAGAAATTTACCTTTATTGGCAGCAGAAATTCCGCTAGATGAATCCATTGAGAGATCGCGAACATGCAATTCGTAGATAACGGCATCTGTTGCATTGCCACTAAATTTTGGCTTGGACTTGCTCCATCCCACTGGGTTGGTTTTAGCTAAATTGACAACGACTCCGCGTGTGCCGTTAATTGTGGTGGCGCGGACGTAAGGATCAACGGCTTCATTGGTTGGTCCCTCTAAAGTAACGCGATAGTTGTAGATCAAGCCTTCTTGATCACCCGAAAGGGATGTCACCCAAGTGCCATTTACATCTGGTGTCATTCTTGTTTCAACGGCAGAAGATAACGGTGAATCTGCTTTTGCATAAGTAACAAGCGTCACCGCGATTGCCGTTGGCGCCCATACTCGAAACTTGGTTGAAGTTGGCAAATAAGTATTTCCAAGATCATTTCCTGTATATGTGTACTTCGCAGAAAATTCTGCTGATTCATATAGTTTGGTCATTTTGTTATCAGGGGCTTTCGGAGCGGCAGTTGTTGGAAGTTCGTAATAAATAGTCGGGTCATTCTGTCGTAACCAGATTTCGGTAACTCCATTTGTACCAAATTTACTTATGAATCGATCATCTGGAACGTCTTTAGAGAGCCATTCTCCTTTTCGAACAATGATTCCTAAATCATCGAACTTATCCATCCCGGTTAACTCAACTGTCGCAATCTTTCCGTATGAATCATCGCCGGTAAATTGCACACCGGTTGTACTTACAGGTTCATCAGTTACTGTTAACTTGTTCTTCCAGAGCCAAAGATTCCAAGATGCGTAATCTGCTTCAACGCGCTGATAGTGGACAGTGAGTTTGACTGTCTCAGGATTAGCCCCGCTTGCGATAGTTGGAAAACCAACAGATAAAGTAGTGAGTGCCAAAAAAAGCGCCTTGTATTTGCGAGTACGGATTCTCATAGGCGCAGATTACAGGGTTTCAATTATTGTTTAAAGAATTTTCCGTTGACACCTTAGGCAGAAGTGAGATGAACGAGCGCCAAAGGTGATGCGCCTAATAGGGGTACCGCATCTAGGGCATGGCTCATCGGTACGACCATAGGCGGCAAGTGATTGCTCGAAGAACCCACTTTCTCCGTTTACATCTATATAAAGGTCATCGAATGAGGTGCCGCCTTTTTCGATCGCTTCTTGCATTACTTCGGTTGCATAGTCAATGATCGCTGCAATCTTCTTCTTGCTCAGATTGGCTGTTGAAATCTCGGGGTGAACCTTGGCGCGCCAGAGTGTTTCGTCGGCATAGATATTTCCGACCCCACTCATAATCTCTTGATTGAGAAGCGCAGTCTTAATACGAATATTCCGCTTAGCAAATTTGTCTATCGTTTCAGATCTATCAAATTGTGGATCAAAGGGATCGGTTGCGATGTGTTGGGCAGAGGTAGGTATTCCGTTGCTTACCTCTTCCACTGAAACCCAGCCAAAAGTGCGCTGATCATTGAAGACAAGTTCTCGTTTGCGTAAATTTCTTGAAAGATCAAATTTAGCTCGAACGTGCTTAGCTGTCGGACGATCTTTTTGATGAATTAAAAATTGTCCACTCATTCCAAGATGTGCGACCAATACTTGTGGGCGATCTAGAACAAACCAGAGAAATTT
>CAMBOZ010000105.1 GCA_945869505.1 Bifidobacterium breve | reverse complement strand
GTTTGGGTTCAGTTCTGCCACCACTTCTAGCTGGCGCAAAACAAAGTGGCTCCGCACTTCCTTTGGGTGGCTTGGCTATTCCGGCCGGTGCAATCGGTAAGGCGTGTATGCGTTTATCTGCTGCATCCCAGCAAGACAGTAAGTTATCTGCAGCTGCTGCAACATCGATGCGTAATTTATTTAGCGTCTCTGGCAGTGTTACGCCTGTACTTTCTCAACCAGCACCAGTAGCCGATGACTTGCCAACAGTTGCAGGCGGAAATGCTGGTGGAGATTCCAATTTAACTCAGCAGCTAAATATTGTGGCCAAGTTAATTGCAGCAGGTGCGCCAACGAAAGTTTGGTCGGTCTCACTTGGTGGTTTTGATACCCACGCCAATGAAGCAAATGCCCAAGCGGCGCTGCTTGGAACGGTTTCCACAAGCATCAGCAAATTCCTAAGTCAGATGAAGGCATCTGGTCGCTCGAAAGACATCACCGTAATGGTTTATAGCGAATTTGGTCGTCGCGTGAAAGCAAATGGTTCTGATGGCACTGATCACGGAACAGCTGGTCCAATGTTCCTAATTGGTGATCGCGTGCAAGGTGGAATGTATGGGGATCAGCCTTCACTTACAAAGTTAATTGATGGCGATTTACCCGTGACAACTGATTTCAGAGATGTATACGCCTCGGTTATTGAAGGGGTACTACAAACTCCTGCTGAGAAAGTCTTGGGCAAATGGAGCGGTCGAGTAAAAACTTTTAAGAGCGCTTAATCCTCTTTGTAGACTATTACTTCGCTCTTGCGGCGCGTAACAAGTGATTTTGGTGGATTATCTTTAATTAAGGCATCTACTTCGATTCGCAATTGCGCAACTTCGATAGCCATATTTGCCATCGCAGATTCGAGTTCGATGATTCTTTTTATTCCCGCGTGATTAATTCCCTCACCGACTAAACGACCAACCATTCGCAAGGACGCGATGTCGCGCAACGAATAACGGCGGTTGCGACCCACGGTGCGATTTGGTGAAACTAAACCCAAACGATCATATTGACGCAAAGTTTGCGGATGCAGCCCTGATAATTCAGCTGCAACTGAAATTACATAAAGCCCAGCTGCATCATCTGGAGATTCGTTATCTTTTTCATTCGTGGTCATTGAATTGCCTTACTTTTAAAATTGCTGCGCACATCTTGTTCGGCCACAACTTCTGCATATTTCTGCAAGGCGAAAAGTGCCTCACCTTCGAGTTTGGCTGGAACTTGAACTTCAACTGTCACAAGCAAGTCGCCAGTTGTTGAGCCTTTTGTTATGCCACGACCTTTAACGCGCAAGACGCGTCCATTTGATGTACCTGGGGCAAGGCGCAGAGTCACTTCATCGCCGGTAAGTGTTGGAACTTTAATATCTGCGCCGAGTGCTGCTTCAGTAAAAGAGACAGGAACTGTGATTGAAATGTTTTCACCCTTGCGAGAAAAGAGCGCGTGCGCTTTAACGTGAAGCAAAATAAATAAATCTCCCGGGCCGGCTTCTCCCATAGAACCTTTACCTTTTACGCGAATCTTTGCCCCGTCATTTACTCCAGACGGAACACGCGCCGAAATGTTTTGTGACGGCCCACCATCGGCAGATAAACGAAGTTCTAAGGTTGTGCCAAAAGCAGCCTCTTTAAAGGTAATTGTGGCCTCTGTTTGTAGATCTTGACCTTTACGTGGACCACGTCTTCCGCCGCCGCCAAATAAATTGGCGAAGATATCTTGTGGGTTTCCGCCACCGAACATGTCCCCGAAATCTCCACCTTGGAAATTCTGTCCCCCTTGAGGCGAGCGCATTCCGCCGCGTTCAAACATTTCTCGTGCTTGATCATATTCAGCACGCTTTTTACCATCGGATAAAATGTCATAAGCCTCAGATACGGCTTTGAATTTATCTTCCATCGCGACATCACCCTTTGTTTTATCTGGATGAAGTTCGCGCGCTAACGAACGGTATTTCTTTTTGATTTCATCGCCGCTGGCAGATTTGCTTACACCTAGGACTTTGTAGAAATCCTTTTCGTAAAGATCTTTAGCGGCCATGAGAAGATTGTTATTCCGTAGCTGGATCTGTAACGGCCACGCGGGCAGGGCGCAGGATGCGTTCTTTATATTTATACCCTGGCTGCAAGATCTTTGTTGCAGTTGCAACCTTCACATCTGCGCCAGTGTCATGCATAAGCGCTTCGTGAATTTGTGGATCAAATTCATCGCCTGCAGCGCCGTATTTTTCTAAACCTAAGCGAGTTGTAATACTGGTGATTTGATCTGAAACAGACTTAAATCCACCAGTTAGTTCTCCATGTTCAGTTGCGCGTTCAATGTCATCCAAAGTGGCAAGGAGTTCAGTTAAGACTGCACCGATTGCCATTTCATGTGCCAAGGCGCGATCGCGTTCTACACGCTTTCGATAATTAGCGTATTCGGCTTGAAGTCTTTGTAAATCAGCGGTGAGAGCGGCCACCGGATCAGTTTCCTGAACCGGGGCAGCCTCAACGATCACATCTTCAGTGACTTCAGAAACAACTTCTTTAGTTGTTTGGTCGGTCATTTTTATTCCTTGCCTTCATCAACAACTTCGGCATCTTCAACGCCATCTTCATTTGCTGAACCGTCTCCGGCTGCAGCTTCTGCTGCTGCATACATCGCAGCGCCAAGTGCTTGGCTAAGGGTTGCTACCTTTTCGGTATTTGCCTTAATAGATTCGAAGTTGGCTCCACCAAGATCGGTCTTTAGTTCAGCAAGTGCTACTTCAACTTCTACCTTCTTCTCGGCTGCTTCACCTTCGGATAACTTCTCTGAGTTATCTGCAATGAATTTTTCTGTCTGGTAAACAAGTGAGTCACCGTTGTTACGGATCTCAGCCTCTTCTTTACGTTGCTTATCTTCAGCAGCATGTGATTCGGCATCGGCCATCATGCGATCAATCTCTTCTTTAGAAAGGGCAGATCCACCGCTGATTGTGACTGACTGTTCTTTGCCGGTTGCAAGATCTTTCGCGCCAACGTGAACGATTCCGTTTGCATCGATGTCGAAGGTAACTTCAACTTGTGGAACTCCACGTGGTGCTGGTGCAAGTCCAGTTAATTCGAACATGCCTAGCTTCTTGTTGTAAGCAGCCATTTCACGTTCGCCCTGGTAAACCTGAATTTGTACAGCAGGTTGGTTGTCATCAGCTGTTGTAAAGATTTCACTGCGCTTTGTAGGAATAGTTGTATTGCGTTCAATCATCTTTGTCATAACTCCGCCCTTGGTTTCAATACCAAGTGTTAGCGGTGTGACATCGAGAAGGAGAATGTCTTTGACTTCACCCTTTAGAACACCGGCTTGAAGGGAAGCCCCGATTGCGACTACTTCATCAGGGTTTACGCCCTTATTTGGCTCTTTTCCGCCAGTTAGGTCGCGAAC
>CAMBOZ010000104.1 GCA_945869505.1 Bifidobacterium breve | reverse complement strand
CAACTGCAATGATGCGCGAGAGACCCATCATCCCCGCCTTTGATGCGCCATAAGCGGTGTAGCCAGCACCTTCCATGGTCATACCAGTGGGTGAACCAATCAAAATTACCGAACCATGACCTGATTTAATCAGTGCAGGCATTGCATATTTAACAGATAGAAATGCACCAGTCATATTTACATCAACTGTTCTCTGCCATGTATCTAAAGAAACATCAGCGATTTTGGAATCTTTACCCACCAGTTGAATACCAGCGCAAACAATTAGTGCATCTAACTTTGCGATCTCAGAAAAAACTGACTTGACGCTACTTTCATTCGTTAGATCGACTTCTTTATACTCGACGTCTTTATTAGTGGAATCTGTACGATCAAAGTTGTAAACAGCAGCCCCTGCAGAAACTAATCCTGTAATTAGCGCCGAACCAATTCCACCGCTGCCTCCAGTGACGGCAACTTTATATCCCGATAGGTTCATGCTTTTAATCCTATCGATGCGCGTAAGTATTTAACGCTTTGCAAGGCCCATATTTCTTCGAGCGCAACCGTTTGTTCGTAACTTGATTGGCGTGGAGTCCAAAGTTCGATTACGGAAGTTATGTCGCGCTTTGAACCACCAACAGCGGCAATCACACCTTGCACATCGAGACGGCCTTGACCAAGGGCAGTGCCCTGCACAGTAAATCCCATCTGGCCATTACTGCGTACGATTTCAAAATCTTTCATATGAACATTGATTGCTCGTGGGGCGAGAGCGGGAACAACCGTATTTGGCGCTTCAACTGCGCCTAAAGAGTTAACGGTGTCCAAACAGATTCCAACCCAGTCATCGCCAATTCGATCGATAATTTCATTAAATTGCGCGCAAGTAAGTCGGTCATGATTTTCAATAGCTAACTTGATATTCAGATTGCGAAACTGATCTGCAAATGGAGCCAACAGCGAATTGATTTCATCCATCGTTGGCTCATGATCTTTAGTATCGATAACAATGCGCAAAATCGGTGAACCCAAGATCACTGCAATCTCGAGAAAACGCGCAATATTTGCGGTTGCGATGCCGCGGGTTCCAACTTCTAGCGCAATTCCAAGATCATCGGCGGCGGCTCTTAATTTCTTTAACTCATCTTTAGATAGGTGACCAATTGGCAAATTATCGGCAATCTGCAGAACATCTGCGTCAAGGCCGCGCGCCTTATCCAGAAGCTCGAAAGCGGTCATGGATATCGGGTGGTCGTTGTCGATGCCGCCAATGGCCCAAGGGAAGGTAAAACTAGAAATTCCTAAACGCATCGAGTTACTTATCTCCACCAGTTATTTGTTTAACGCTAGCTAGGACATTTTCTGGTTTGAATATTGAATCCCAGTCATCACGGAATAGTGAACCTTGCGCGTTCTTGAGCGCCATTAGAGCCCCATCAGATAACTTCCAATTTAACTCTTCAAATAGAAGCGCAATACTAATTTGCAAGTGGCCCATGCAGAAATCTTTAGCTGCTGCTTCAGGAACTCCTAGATCAATTACTTTCTGTAACCCCTGTGTGATTACCTCGATACAACCATTAATTAAAGTTTCGCTAAGTGCTGGTTCAAGTAAAGCCATCTGTTCAACAGTGATGCGGTGGCTCTGGCTGATAGGTGCGAACATTTCGGTAGCAATAGTTTCTACTAAATCTGCTTCTTCTTCGGTGCCCCAAGCAATCGCAAAAACCAGTGCTTGTGTGGCAAGTCCACCGCCCCAATAATCGCGACGAGCTGCAGGATCAGTTTCTCCAAGCAAACTAAACACTGGCGGATGCGTTGGATGGCAGACGAAACAGCTGATGTCTTCGCGCTTTTTTACGCGACTTGCGGCAATTGCTGCAGGATCCAAGAAAAGAATTTTTGTTCCAGGATCTAATTTCGGCACGACTTCATCTGAAATTTGTCTGACTAATGCATCGGGAGTTGTAAAGATGACAACATCTGTTCCCTTTAAAGCTTCGTCTAGTTCCATAACTGTCAATCCGGCCTCACGAATTCGTGCTTGACCAGCCTCTGATTTTTCCACGAAGCGAAGTTCATATTTTTTAGTATCTAGAAGTGGCTTGGTAACGCGATTACCCATTTTGCCGCCTGCACCCAGAATTGTTACGACAGTCATCAGATCTCCTTATTAAAGTTTTTTCAACTCTAGCAGTAGCAATATCCTCTGCGGTAGGCTCTGCCCCGTGTTAGATAGCGCTGCTAATAAGTATGTAATTGGTGTTGATTACGGAACACTATCTGGCCGTGCGCTATTGGTACGAGTTTCAGATGGTGCCGAAATTGCAACAGCGGTTTACGAGTACCCCCATGCAGTAATAGAAGATGTATTGCCTGCAACAGGATCAAAGTTGCCACCAGATTGGGCGCTACAAGTTCCAGCTGATTATGTCGATGTTTTGAAAGTTACTGTCCCTGCAGTACTGAAAGAATCTGGGATAAGTCCTGATTCAGTAATTGGTATCACAACTGATTTCACCGCTTGCACCGTATTGCCAGTTAAAGCAGATGGCACACCTTTATCCGAGCTCACCGAATTCGCCAATAACCCACATGCTTATGTGAAGTTATGGAAACATCACGCAGCGCAGCCTCACGCAGATCGCATCACCGAACTCGCACACGCGCGCAAAGAGCCATGGATTTCTCGCTACGGCGGCAAAATTTCATCTGAATGGGAATTCGCTAAAGCGTTGCAAGTTTTAGAAGATGCGCCAGAAATTTATAACGCGATGGATAAATGGGTGGAAGCGGCTGATTGGATTATCTGGCAGCTCTGCGGAACCTATGTTCGCAATATCTGTACCGCTGGATATAAAGGTATTTATCAAGATGGGAAATACCCAAGTAAAGAATATTTGGCAGCATTAAATCCTAAGTTCGAAAATTTTATATCTGAAAAACTTGAACATGAGATCGGTCAACTGGGCGCTGTTGCCGGCAAGCTAACTGCGCAGGCTGCAAAGTGGACAGGTCTACCAGAAGGTATTGCCGTTGCAGTCGGAAATGTTGATGCGCACGTAACATCTGCTGCAGCGAATGCGGTTAATCCAGGACAAATGGTTGCGATTATGGGCACATCAACTTGTCACGTAATGGTTTCGGAAAAGTTTGCAGAAGTTCCTGGAATGTGCGGAGTAGTCGATGGCGGAATTATCGATGGCGCACTTGGCTATGAAGCAGGTCAATCTGGTGTTGGAGATATCTTCGGATGGTTTGCCAACAATTATGCGCCAACGGATTACACAACCGCAGCCGCTGCAAAAGGCGTAGATATACATACCTATCTATCTGATCTAGCTAGCGCACAACCGGTTGGAGCACACGGCTTAGTGGCCCTTGATTGGCAGAGCGGCAACCGTTCTACCTTGGTTGATCATCAACTATCCGGTTTGATTATGGGGCTGACGCTTTCAACTAAACCCGAAGAAATTTATCGCGCAATT
>CAMBOZ010000103.1 GCA_945869505.1 Bifidobacterium breve | reverse complement strand
TGAGTACATATTTAAAATTTGGAGAAATTCATCCCAGAACACTGTTAGCTAATTTGGGTGATAGTAAAGCGCACGATACTTTCCGCAAAGAGATTGCTTGGCGCGAGTTCTATGCCGATGTTCTTTTCAATAATCCAAATACGGATTTCGATTATTATGCGCCGCGATTTAAAGATATGCGCTATGACTCACCGGGTGAAAAGTTTAAAGCTTGGCAAGAAGGCAAAACTGGCTACCCATTTGTTGATGCTGCAATGCGTCAATTAGTTCTCGAAGGCTGGATGCATAACCGCACCCGTATGGTCGTTGCCTCCTTCTTGGTTAAAGATCTTCACTTGGAATGGCAGTTAGGTGAGCGATTCTTCGCGCAACATTTAGTTGATTATGACGTTGCCTCTAACGCGCATGGTTGGCAATGGACCGCTGGCTGTGGCACCGATGCATCACCTTATTACCGTGTCTTTAATCCAATAGAACAAGGCAGACGCTTTGACGAAAATGGCGACTACATCCGTAAATATGTTCCTGAATTAGCTCACTTATCTGCCGCCGAAATTCATGAACCTTGGTTATACCTTGACGGATACTCAAAGGGTTACGGCGAAAGAATTGTTGATCACGCAACCGAACGCTTGGAATCACTTGCCCGCCTGCAAGAGATTAAGGAAGATAAACCGGAGCTCCCGCGTTAGCCCGCTTTGATTCATACATCGCCATATCTGCACGTTGTAACAAGTCACCCGCACCATCGTTGCGCACGTGTCCAATGCTCACACTGATCGAAATCGTATGTCCATCTAATACAAATGGATAACTCAAAGTCGCCTTTAGGGCACTAGCCAACTCCAAAGTTGCATCATCGCTTCCAGATACGAGAATTCCGAATTCATCCCCACCTAAGCGCGCAAGTATTGCTCCACTAGGAAGGGAGCGACTAAATCTTTGCGCGACTTGTCTGAGTATTCGGTCTCCCATTTCATGACCGTAGCGATCATTAACTGGTTTGAATCCATCTAAATCCAAAAGAAGTAGCGCACCTTCCACCCCGTTAAAAGTTGAAAGCTCTGCAATTAACCTACGGCGATTAGGTAAGCCGGTTAACTCATCAGTTCGCGCCAAAACTTTCTCTTCACCAAGATTATTGGCCTGGCGGATCACCAAAGTCATTCTTATGAAAGCTAGGAACAAAGTTGTTATCGTTGGGATTACAACATATGCCGGAAAGTAATCAGGACGGATTGCGATTGCCGAAAGTAGTGCTGGGCTAATAAATATTGAGACAGCGATGAGCGCGGGGTGTATTTTGGCTTCGCGTTGGTTTGAACTTGGTAGATACCAAAATGAAAGTGTTATCAAAACTATTCCAGCTGTCCATCCCAGATCGCTAAGTTGTCCAAAGCTATAACTCCCTTTAGTTTCAGACCATAAAAAGAAAAAATCGGTAAAGGAAAAAGTTAGAACTCCAGCAATCAACAAAATCAGCCGAATGGTGAGTTCTGAGATAACTGCGCTAGCTAGAACTATTACAACAAGTGCGATATCGCAGACCGTATATAAGATTGAAAAGAAAGTATTGACGCCAGAATCCTGCAGTAGCGTTGCTAAAAGTAGTGCTGCAATGATCGATGAAAGGCCAAGTCCGAATATACCTGCGTCCAATAATTCGATTAACTTTAATTTCTTCCCTTTGGCAATTACGCGCGGAATGGCAATAAAGGCGAAGGGGTAGAAGAGTGAGTATGCAATATTGGAAAGAGATTGCGCCGGCCCTGTAACGTCAAAGAATTGGGTAAGGCTTGAAGTTATTGATCCGATTCCCCAGGATGCAATAGCGAGTGAAAGAAAAGTAACCGCCAACGGATCATTTTGAAGAGGTGCCTGAAGAAGCGAAATTATCGCTAAGAGAATTACCAAGTTATAGAGAATTAGATCAGCGCCAATTGTTGACCCCGATACAAGAAACTTTACGAGTAAATTGCAAATTAAAAGAGCGGGTGCAAACCATTTAACTATTTGATGAATTCGCACCCATACAAGTTATGGCAGTTAAATGCCAAGCATAAATAGGGGAAGCCTAGGTTGCTTTAGAAGCCTTTAGTGCAGATCAGTTTTGCCATGCCAAGAGTTGTTTCAACATCTATCTTGGAATTGTCATATTGACCTTGCGCCTGAGCCTTAGCTCTTTCACTGCGATCGCTCTGTTTTCCAACTGTGCCGTAAGCCTTGATCGCTGCTTCATAACTACGAACAGCGGCTGAGTACTTATCAATCGTTGCCTTGTTCTTGGCTAAGTTAGCAGTATCTGCTTTCAAAGCAGTGAGTGCAGTATTGATTGTTGCAATCTTGGCTTGATACTCAGGAATCAACTTATTTGCTTTCTCAACTTCTGCTAGCTGCTTAACAATATCTTCATCAAGTTTTGCAATCGTTGCCTCTGTTGCAGCCTTGATCTTTGGCAAGTTAGCTAGCGCTGTTGTGTAAGTTGTCGCGGTCTTTAGGCAATCCATAGAGAGCCAAGTCAGCTTCGAGTTCTTAACAAGTGGATTCTTGGCACATTTGTATGAGGAACCGCTTACCTTGGTAGTTGCACCTGCTTTTTTGCAAGCAACACCGTTGCTAACTTTCGTTGCTGCATTGGCTGGTACTGCGGTAAGTGATGCGGCGACCAGTGCTGCTGCGCCTGCTACGAGAAGAACCTTGCGAAACATGAAGACCTCCATAGATTATGGGTAAATCTTACCGAGGCCCGGGGTTTAACTGATGGAAGTTAGCAGTGAAAATCGTGTGAATTAACGTTGTTTAACTCTTAAATTCATACCGAGGCGGCGGACGATCGAGCGAGGAAGCAAAGAAATAGCTCCAACCAATGTTTTGTACTGCCACCCTGGGATCGAGACGGGCTTACCCGAGATGGCATCTTTCCAAGACTTTGCGACCAGGACATCAGAGTTAAGCCACATGAAATTCGGCAAGCCAGCCATCTTCATGCGACCGCGTTGATGAAATTCAGTTCGCGTAAATCCGGGGCAGAGCGCTGAGACCTTTATATTTGTAGCAGAAAGTTCAGTGCTTAAAGATTCAGATAGAACTGTTAAATAAGCCTTAGATGCGCTGTATGCCCCGCCGGCAATAAAGCTTGCAACTGATGAAACATTGATAACAACACCAGAATTGCGTTCTTTCATCGCTGGCAGCGCAACATGCATTAATCGCATCGGAGTGCGCACCAGGACCTTTAAAACTTCTTCTTCTTTTGCTAAATCACTCATGGTGAAAGCCTTATTGATTCCAAAGCCCGCATTATTAATTAAGACTTCTATCTCATTTGCGCGAATGTAATCTTCAACTTTGGCACACCCCGCCTCGGTTGCTAGATCTGCGACGATAACAACAGATTCGGCACCGAATTTCTCTTTAAGTCCAGCAGCGCGCTCGTGCAACCGTGCTTCATCGCGAGCGACTAGAACCAAGTTAAAATCCTTAGCGGCTAGTAAGCGGGTGAAACTCTCGCCGATACCAGAAGTTGCTCCAGTGACTAGCGCCCACTTTTTCATTTACTTAGAATCTCAATTTCAATTCCAGCAG
>CAMBOZ010000102.1 GCA_945869505.1 Bifidobacterium breve | reverse complement strand
GACTTCTCGATTTCAGCACGAATCTGAGCAACGCGGCCCTTGATCTGTGCATCTTCTCCGCCGCCTTCAACGATAGTTGTCTCTTCCTTGCTGATAACAACTTTGCGAGCGCGCCCAAGAAGTTCTAGGCCAGCAGTTTCTAGCTTGAGACCAACTTCTTCAGAGATAACTGTGGCACCTGTCAGGATCGCAATATCTTGCAACATCGCCTTGCGACGATCTCCAAAACCTGGCGCCTTAACCGCTGCAGCACGGAAAATTCCGCGAATCTTATTTACAACAAGTGTTGCCAACGCTTCGCCTTCAACATCCTCGGCGATGATCGCAAGTGGCTTACCTGATTGCATAACCTTTTCAAGCACAGGAACTAGGTCCTTAATATTTGAAATCTTTGAGTTAACGATTAGCACGTAGGCATCTTCTAGAACAGCTTCCATGCGATCTTGATCGGTTACGAAATATGGAGAGATATAACCCTTATCAAAGCGCATACCTTCGGTGAGCTCGAGTTCGAGACCAAATGTATTTGACTCTTCAACAGTGATTACGCCTTCTTTGCCGACCTTATCCATCGCTTCAGCGATCATGTCACCGATTGTGGAATCTGCTGCAGAGATAGATGCAGTTGCTGCGATCTGCTCTTTGGAATCAACGCTCTTAGCCATTGAAGCAAGTTCTGCAACGATTGCGGCAACTGCCTTTTCGATTCCGCGCTTTAGCGCCATTGGGTTTGATCCAGCAGCAACGTTGCGCAAACCTTCGCGAACTAGTGCCTGAGCAAGAACAGTTGCTGTAGTTGTTCCATCGCCTGCGACATCATCTGTCTTCTTAGCAACTTCCTTAACCAGCTCTGCGCCGATCTTTTCCCATGGATCATCGAGTTCAATTTCCTTGGCGATTGAAACGCCATCGTTGGTAATTGTTGGGGCGCCCCACTTCTTCTCTAGAACAACGTTACGTCCGCGAGGTCCAAGGGTTACCTTGACCGCATCAGCTAGGACATTCATTCCGCGTTCTAATCCGCGACGGGCTTCTTCATTAAAGGCAATCATCTTTGCCATGTAATTACTCCTTCTAGATGTTCTATCTTTGGGTGTACTTCTGTTTGGGGGCGTTTTATCACTCACACCCCGAGAGTGCTAACGCCAAATCTAGACGGTCTTATTCCCCACTGCAAAACGAGGGTTAGGTTAAGGGCTTTAGCGAGTAGAACGGGCCAACATGCGAGCCTCACGAAGGCGGCGCAGGCGTTTTACCAACATCGGAGAGGCGGCAAGGGCATCCTCGCGGTCTATCAGGTCATTTAGCAGTTGGTAATAACGGGGAGCGTTTAAGTCAAAGAGTTCTTTGATTGCAGACTCTTTAGCCCCGGCAAAGCGCCACCAATTAGATTCGAAATCTAGGATGCGAATTTCTAGGTCAGAAAGTGATGCACTCACTTCGTGGTTATTTTCCAGCGCTGACATAACGTAAATCTTAAACCAGAGAACCCATTAACTGTGGGATTTAGAGCGTATCCAAAATCATCTTAATATCGGAAATTTTTGTCCATGGATTTACTATGGCAAAACGCAAAATGGCTTGACCTTTATCGGAAGATGGCGGGATAAATCCGATCTGATCTGCTAATAATTTATCACTCCACTTTTGATAATCAGCAGCTGTCCAGCCATTGCGCGTAAATGCAACGATGGAAAGTTCTGGATCCATCAGCAGTTCTAAATTTGGATGTTCTCTAACCAAATCCGCTGCAGCCTTTGCCACATCAAGTGTTTTCTCCATCGCTTCGGTGTATGCATCGGTTCCGTGCGCAGCAAGTGAAAACCAAAATGGTAATCCGCGGACGCGACGTGTTAAGTGAATTGCATAATCGGCTGGCGACCATGAATCATCGCGCAGCGTTTCTAAATACGAAGCATGTTGGGTATGGGTTTCTTTGGCGATTTCGGGGTTGCGATAGATAAGTGCGCAAGCATCAAAAGGTGCAAATAACCATTTATGTGGATCAACAATTAATGAATCCGCAGCCTCAACACCGTTAAATTTCGCGCGAACCGAGGGCGCGCACAAAGCTGCTAAGCCGTATGCACCATCCACGTGAAACCAGATATCTCTGCTTTGCGTTGCGGAACCAACAGAAGTTAAGTCATCAACAATTCCCAAATTAGTGGTCCCACCTGTGGCCACCACTGCAAATACCCGAGTTTGCGATGTGGCATGCAGATTATCGATAGCTGCACCAACTGCATCGCCATGTAACTTGCGATCGGCACCCGGTTCAATAGTTAGTAGCTCTACATCCATTATGTTGGCAGCGCTGGAAATAGATGAATGTGCTTCGGCACTGCAGGCAATTGCCCATCGCGAAGTATTTGGATATTTCTTTCTGGCATGTGCGCGCGCTGCAACTAACGCAGAAAGATTTCCAATCGTGCCGCCTTGCACAAAGACACCGCCGGCGCTTGCAGGTAAACCTGCTAGATCTGAGATCCAACGCAGCGCTTGATTTTCAGCAAATACTGCACCCGCTCCTTCTTGCCAAGATCCGCCATAGAGAGAACTTGCCCCAACAACTAAATCGAAGAGGTTGGAATATTCAGTTGGAGCAGATGGGATAAATGCCAGGTTACGCGGGTGATCTGTTGAGATACACGCTTTCGCTAATACATTTGTAAATACTTCTAGCGCTTCATGGCCACCTAAGCCCTTGGCGGTGATGGTATTTCCGACTTCATTAAATAGATCTTCAGCTGTGCGTGGCCCATCGAGAGGAGGATCATCTTTTAGGCGCTGCAAACTGTAAGCCAAAATCTCATCAGCTAGCGCTTGCACTTCCGGAGAGAAATTATGAATTGGCATAATCGGTGCGATTAGCCTTTCGAATCAAGTTTCGCAACATGGTTGGAAATACAAAAACATGAAAGGGAAGAACTGCATACCAATACAACTGACCACCTAAGCCACGTGGTGAGAAACTTGCTTCTTGGCGAACAATTCGTTTGCCCTGATCTTCAATGATTGTAAATTCCAACCAAGCTTTACCAGGCAAAACCATTTCGGCATATAGCTTTAAGCGAACGCCGCGTTCGAGCTCTTCAACTCGCCAAAAATCTAAACTGTCACCTATACGTAAATTAAGCGGATCACGGCGCCCGCGGCGAAGTCCTACACCGCCGAAAATTCGGTCAATTAAACCGCGCAAGAACCAGAGCAAGTCAGCGCCATACCAACCGTTGTCGCCACCAATTGATTCAACTGCTTGCCAAAGAGATTTTGCAGTTGCATCTGTTGTGCTTTCACGACGATCGCGTAAAACCATTTCACCAGCCCACTCAGGATCGCCCTGCGCTTTCTGCCATGGAGCAGTCGGATACGCCGCATCTGACCAACGCGTAATCACATCCCTGTCCGCAATACGAGAAAGTGCCAAAGTGATCGCACCTTCGACATCAATAAATCCTTCAGGTGGTGGCGCAATTATTGAATCAATACTCTTTGCCGGATCTGCAACGACTTCACTGATTAGAGATTCAACTAGCGGCCGGGCAAGTGAAGTTGGAACCGGAGTTACAAATCCGATCCAGAGACTTGATAATTTTGGCGAAAGAACCGGAACTTGAATAATCCAGCGTTTGCGAAGGCCAGATAACTTGGCAAATTTCTGCATCATGTCAGCGTAGGAAAGTACTTCCTTGCCACCGATGTCACAGATCTTAGAAACCGGATTTGGCAATGTTGCACATTGGCGC
>CAMBOZ010000101.1 GCA_945869505.1 Bifidobacterium breve | reverse complement strand
TCTGCGCGGTGGCAAACTAGTTGGTGCAACTTCTCCAAAAGAGACTGATGAGGCGGGGCTAGCCCAGATGATGGTGGGGCGCTCGGTTGTATTGCAGGTTAATCGCACCGAAGCCAAAAGAGGCGCTGTCGTTCTCGAAGTTAAAGGGTTGCAAGTACGTGATGATCGCAAAATCTTGTCGGTTAAAGGCGTTGATCTATCGCTGCATAAAGGTGAGATTTTAGGCGTTGCAGGTGTTGAAGGAAACGGGCAACGTGAATTCGTAGAAGCGATCTGTGGCATGCGCCATCGTGAAGCAGGCGAAGTTTTAATTAACGGTGTCACCACTAAAGATATGCACCCTCACGCAGTTCACGAAGCGGGTATCTCACACATTCCTGAAGATCGTGAAAAGCATGGCTTGGTTGCCAATTACACCATCGCCGATAACTTGGTTCTAAACCAATTCGATCAAGCGCCATTTGCTAAAGGTTGGGTGCGAAATCTTGCCGAAGTTGCCAAGAACGCAATTTCAACCGTTGAAAAATTTGATATCCGCACCCCTTCTGCCTTTAACACCGCCAGTTCACTCTCTGGTGGAAATAAGCAGAAAGTGGTTGTTGCGCGCGAACTCAGTGAAGAGCTTCCAGTTCTCGTTGCAGCGCAACCAACTCGTGGCGTTGATGTTGGATCTATCGAATTCATCCATAATCAATTAATCTCGGCGCGCGATAAAGGCGCAGCCGTGTTGCTGGTATCAGCTGAACTTGATGAAATCTTGTCGCTTTCAGATCGCATCGCTGTTATGTCTGATGGAAAAATCGTTGCCATCGTTGAATCAAAAGATGCTGATCGCAACTATATCGGCCGCCTAATGGCCGGCCTAAAGGAGTAATGAATTGAAGATCGCAATAATCGCTGGTACTGGTTTTTACAATCTGCCGGCGCTAGCTGGTCAATCCCCTACAACTGTTGATACAACCTATGGGCAAGCGGTGATCACGACTGGAAAATGGCATGGTGCCGAAGTTGCATTCCTTACCCGCCATGGTGTCAACCACACTGTTCCACCGAGCGGAATTAATTACCGGGCAAATATTCAAGCGCTCAAAAATTGGGGTGCAGAATTAATTATTGGGGTAAACGTTGTAGGTGGAGTTGATAAGAAGTTAAAGCCTGGCGCACTTCAGTTAGTTGATGACTTTATTGATTTCACTCATGGTCGCGCAGATACATTCTTCGATGGCGTGCAAGAAGGCGGCGTGCAGCACACCGACATGACTTATATCTATGACAAAGAAATCCAGAAGGCTTTATCAAAATCTGCCGACAAAGCAGATATCAAATTACATAAGCACGGTATTTATGCCGTCTATAACGGTCCGCGTTTTGAGTCACCTGCTGAGATTCGCATGTGCGCAGCATTGGGCGTAACAGTCGTTGGTATGACTGGTGTTCCTGAGGCAACGCTGGCTCGCGAGGCTGGTCTACGTTATGCAGCGATCGCAGCAGTTGCCAACCCTGCCGCAGGTCTATCAAAAGAAGAGATCAGCCATGAGGGCGTTGGTGAAGTCATTAAGGGCTGCGCCGGAAATGTCATCACAATTATTGACGGTGCAATTAAAATCCTGGCTTCTTAAATGGATTTACTAATCACAAATGCGCGTTATGCAGTCACATCAAATAGCGCAAATGAGATTTTAGAGAGCGTTTCCATTGGGATTAAAGATGGCAAAATCTCTTATATCGGGCCTGATAAACCCGCTGCTGCAAAAAGTTATGACGCTGCCGGCAAGCTAATCGCCCCTGGTTTGATCAATAGCCACACCCACCTTGGAATGTCACTTCTGCGCGGCTGGTCTGAAGGAGTAAACCTGCAAGGTTTTCTCGAACTTGTCTGGGCCGCCGAAGGTGCGATTATGGATGAAGCAACCTGCGAACTCGGCACTGAACTCGGTGCTCTTGAAGCGTTACTTTCTGGCACAACCACAACGATGGATATGTATTTAAATCCTGTTGCAACTCATCGCGGTGCAGTGCGGGTGGGCTTGCGCCATATCGCCGGCCCAATCTTCTTTGATTTCCCGGGCTTAGACGGCCTGCAATGGCACCAACGCATCGAACGCGCGCATCAATGGAAAGATGAACTCGCCAAAATAGGTGGGCCTTATATTCCAACTTATTTGATGCCGCATTCAACCTATACAGATTCACCAGAGAACTTAACGGAAGTAGCACAGATAGCCAAAGAACTCGGTGCGCGCATTCATCTACATGTTTCCGAGACAGGGGCGGAAAATCTAGATGTTGCTAAGCGTTACTCCAAGACTCCAACTGAAGTTTGCCGCGATACTGGGATTTTAGATGTGCCAACAATCTTCGGCCACGGAGTTCATTTAAGCGATTCAGATATGAAGATTGCAGCAAGTAAGGGTGCCTCAGTTGGACACTGCCCCGGAAGTAATTTAAAACTTGGTTCAGGTCTGGCGCGCTTTAACGATATGCGCAAGGCTGGCATCGCAGTTGGACTTGGCACTGATAGCTGCGCCTCATCAAATGATCTAGATATGTTTTCAGTAATGCGCATGGCAGCCCACGTAGTTGCCTTGCGCCAATCCCCGGCTGATGTTGATCTGGTTTCTATTGTGCGCGCTGCAACCATAGAAGCCGCCCGCGCTGTCGGCTTAGCCGATCGCATCGGCAGTATCGAGATCGGAAAAGAAGCAGATTTGATTGCAATCGACTTACACGCTGCGCACCTAACGCCGGTTCACAATGTGAACGCACTGCTTGTCTTTGCGGCAGGTCGCGGCGATGTAACAGATGTATGGGTTGCGGGTGATCAAGTCGTTGCCAATCGTGCCAGCACCAAGATTGATTTGGCAGATTTAATCGTTCGTGTAAATCAACGAGTTAAAGCGCTGGATCCGCTGCGATGAGTTTTAGCGGAAAGAATATTCTCATAACCGGGGCATCTGGCTTAATCGGACGAGCCTACGTTGATCGCTTTCTAGAACTTGGTTTTATAGTCTGCGCGCAAGTAAATACTGGAGAGCTAAAAGCACGTGCAAATTTGCATGTCATCGCTGAAGATCTGGCAGTAACCAAATCTGGTACCTCACTTGTGCAAGAAGCACTTTCCCGTGCGGGTAAGTTAGATTTTGTTATTAACAATGCAGCCAATCAAGCAATTCTGGATCCGGCTCATGCTAGCCGCACGGAAATTGAGTTGATGATGCGTATCAATGTAGATGCACCAAAAGAGATTATTGATGAAAGTGCAAAATCAGGTGTGCAAGTGGTTTTAAACATTTCATCTGTCGAAGCGTTAAATCCAAGGGCGGGCCATGAAATATATGGGGCAAGCAAAGCAGCCCTGGATGTATTGACTCGTTCGGCATCTCGCGCACACGCTCCGATGCGCGTACTTGGTCTGCGACTTGGCTTAATTGGCCGCGACGTAATCGATGGGGCTTGGCCAGATGGTGTTGCAGCATGGAAAGCAGCGACGCCACTTGCGCGTTATGCAACCGCTAAGGAAGTTGTTGGAGTTACAGAATTTTTATTATCTGATGCCAACGCTTGGGCCACCGGATCAACTTATGACTTTGATGGTGGCCTCGGCCCTCAGCCTTGGTAATCGGTAAATAGGTAATACGTAGCCCCGAAGGGATTCGAACCCTCGTAGCTGACTTGAGAAGCCAGAGTCCTAGGCCGCTAGACGACGGGGCCCTAGTACATTTTTAAATCATTTACTGCTTGTCGTGCTTGGGAACTGCGCTGGGGTACCAGGACTCGAACCTAGACTTACTGAACCAG
>CAMBOZ010000100.1 GCA_945869505.1 Bifidobacterium breve | reverse complement strand
TATTTAGAAACCTTGCACGATGAATCTTGGTCGCCTTCAGATTATGCGATTCACTTAACGCGTCGTGTGCGCGGCTTACCATTCTGGTTCTCACTTGCCGCACACGGCACCGATGCCTACAGCGAAGCAATGGAAGAGACTTTGAATGTGGCGCACGCCGCCGCCGACTTAGTGCGCGCGCATCCCAATCTAGAACTTGTAATGGAACCAGAACTTTCGATTGTTGCCTTTAAACGCAATGGTTGGAAAGCAGCCGATTATCAAAAGTGGAGCGATAAATTATTGGCCGACCAAATTGGATTTATCCCGCCATCATCAGATAAAGGCGAAGCAATTTTGCGATTTGCCATAGTAAATCCGTGGACCAAAGTTTCTGATATCTCGATGATTTTAGATACGCTCTAAATCCCACAAATTCAGCTGACTCTCCTTTAAGATTCGGGATATGTCCGCGCTCGAAAATAGCCAGCAAGTGAGTGATTCACTGAGCGACCTAGAAATTCGCATCTTAGATTTCGAATCTAATTGGTGGCGCTTTGCTGGCGCTAAAGAGTCTGCAATTAAAGAGCTATTTGATCTAAGCGCACCTCGTTATTACCAATTACTTAACGACCTAATTGACCGGGACGATGCCCTCACCGCATCTCCTATGCTCGTTAAGCGCCTGCGCCGCCTCCGTGAGGCCCGCATGAACGCCCGCTCCGCGCGATAACCAGCCTCGTTTTGCGCCTCGGAATAGAAGGCCGTAGATTTGGCGTTAGCACTCTCTGGGTGTGAGTGATAAAACGCCCTCCAATGCTAGAAACTTAAAAGGAGTAACTCATGGCAAAGATGATTGCCTTTAATGAAGAAGCCCGTCGTGGCCTAGAACGCGGAATGAACGTTCTCGCTGATGCAGTCAAGGTAACCCTTGGACCTCGCGGACGTAACGTCGTACTAGAAAAGAAATGGGGCGCCCCAACAATCACAAACGATGGCGTCTCGATCGCGAAAGAAATTGAATTAGATGATCCGTGGGAAAAGATCGGCGCAGAGCTAGTTAAAGAAGTTGCTAAGAAGACAGATGATGTCGCAGGCGACGGAACAACAACTGCAACTGTGCTTGCACAGGCACTTGTTCGCGAAGGACTTCGCAACGTAGCAGCCGGCTCAAACCCAATGGCGCTAAAGCGCGGCATCGAAAAGGCAGTTGCTGCGATCGTTGCAGAACTCGCATCAATGGCAAAGAGCGTTGATTCCAAAGAGCAGATTGCAGCTACTGCATCTATCTCTGCGGCTGATTCCACAATCGGTGACATGATCGCCGAGGCAATGGATAAGGTCGGTAAAGAAGGCGTAATAACTGTTGAAGAGTCAAATACATTCGGTCTTGAACTCGAACTCACTGAAGGTATGCGCTTTGATAAGGGCTATATCTCTCCATATTTCGTAACTGACCAAGATCGTATGGAAGCAGTTCTTGAAGATGCTTACATCTTGATCGTTAACTCAAAGATTGCAAATATCAAGGACCTGGTTCCAGTTCTGGAAAAGGTTATGCAATCAGGTAAGCCGCTTGCGATCATCGCTGAAGATGTTGAAGGCGAAGCGCTGGCAACGCTTGTTGTAAATAAGATTCGCGGAATCTTCCGCGCTGCCGCAGTTAAAGCACCAGGTTTCGGAGATCGTCGTAAGGCGATGTTGCAAGATATTGCAATCCTTACCGGGGCAACTGTTATCTCTGAAGAAGTTGGTCTCAAACTAGAAAGTGCCGGCCTAGAACTTCTTGGTCGCGCTCGCAAAGTTGTTATCAGCAAGGAAGAGACAACCATTGTTGAAGGCGGCGGAGATGACGCACAGATCAAGGGTCGCGTCGCACAAATTCGCTCAGAAATCGAGAAGTCTGATTCAGATTACGACCGCGAGAAGTTGCAAGAGCGTCTTGCAAAGCTCGCTGGTGGTGTTGCTGTAATCAAGGCTGGCGCAGCGACAGAAGTTGAACTTAAAGAGCGCAAGCACCGCATTGAAGATGCAGTGCGTAATGCCAAGGCTGCAGTTGAAGAAGGCATCGTCGCCGGTGGTGGCGTTGCACTTTTGCAAGCAGCAACTCAAGCATTTAAGAAGTTAAAGCTAGAAGGCGAAGAAGCAGTTGGCGCAAAGATCGTAGAACTTTCGATCGAAGCTCCACTTAAGCAGATCGCAATCAACGCAGGTCTTGAAGGCGGAGTCGTTGTAGAAAAGGTACGTCACCTAGAAGTTGGTTTCGGACTTAACGCTGCAACTGGCGAATACGTTGACATGATTAAATCTGGAATCATTGATCCAGCTAAGGTAACTCGCTCTGCTTTGCAGAACGCGGCATCAATTGCAGCGCTCTTCATCACAACAGAAGCGGTAATCACTGATAAGCCAGAGAATAAGCCAGCTGCCCCAATGGGTGGCGACGGCGGCGGAATGGATTTCTAATTCCATGACAAAAGGCTTCGAAGCGCAAGAGATTGCAAGAAACGCCGCACTTGCGGGGGCTGAAAAGCCTTCGCAGGTCGGTGCTTTCATCTCTGTCGAATTCGAAGATGAAAACCGCGTCGCAAGTTATTTATTCGATGCAGATATTCAAGGTTATAAAGGTTGGCGCTGGTGTGTCACTGTTGCAAAGGTCGATGCATCAGCAGAACCAACTGTTTGCGATGTCGTAGTACTTCCTGGCCCAGATTCACTTCTTGCGCCAGATTGGATTGAATATAAAGATCGTATTCAGCCAGAAGATATTCAACCTGGAATTATTGTGCCAAGTGTTTTGGATGACACACGTTTAGTTCCTGGCGTTAACGCTTTAATTCAAGATGAAGATTTGGATGCAACTGAGGTTTTTGATCTCGGTTTAATGCGTCCGCGTGTACTTTCTATTGAAGGTCGCGATCAAGCAAGTAAGCGTTGGTACACCAGTGATCGCGGTCCAAATACGCCACTGGCACAGAGCGCACCAAAGCCTTGTGCATCTTGCGGATTCTTTATTCCAATCGCCGGATCACTTCGCGCTTCATTCGGTGTCTGCGCCAACGCGATCGCACCCGATGATGCACGCGTAGTCTCAGTCGATCACGGCTGCGGCGCTCACTCAGAAGCTACGCTCAACAACTAGCTTTTATTCGGGTTCACGCCCGCCTTTGCTTGCGATAAACTTGCCCCCTGCCCGCACCCCTGCGGCTACACGAGTACCGAAATTCTTATAAGGAGCACCCCATGCCTTCAGGCCGCGTTAAATGGTTTAGCCTCGAAAAAGGCTTTGGATTTATCTCAAATGATGAAGGCGAAGATGTTTATCTTGCAGCCACTTCACTTCCTGAAGGCGTAGCAACAGTTAAGCCTGGAACAAAGATTGAATTCAGCGTTATCGATAGCCGTAAAGGTCCACAAGCGATGTCTGTGCGCATTATTGATGCACCAGTATCACTTGCCGAAAACTCACGCGTCAATAGCGATGACTTGGCTGCAATGATTGAAGACACAATTAAGATTTTGGATAAAGTCGGAAACGGTCTTCGTCACGGACGCCATCCATCTGGTCCTGATGCAGAACGTTTAGGACGTGTTCTGCGCGGTATCGCTGGCCAACTAGAAGCTTAAATATTTTAACTATATTCCGCTGCGCGCTGCGCGGCGCTTTGAGTAACGAATTCCCCAGGCACCTAACACTGCTCCAGCAACGCAGGTCCAGATGACTTTCGCCTCTGCTCCAGTAATTGCTAGAACTAATCCAGCAATAACCCATGCAACGGTTCCAAAAGTGATTAGAGTTACGACAGATTTTATTTCTGAACTCATGGAAGAAGCATACTCAATATGGCGGTAAAAGAAGATGGTAACTGGCGTTCTTTCCGCCACCGCAATTACCG
>CAMBOZ010000099.1 GCA_945869505.1 Bifidobacterium breve | reverse complement strand
GGCGCAAATATCGTCTTTGATGACGCTCCCCTGGATGAGACAGTAGAAGGCATTGTTAACGGCATATTTTTCAATCAGGGCCACGTCTGTTGCGCTGGCTCTCGATTAATTCTGCAAGAAGGTATTGCCGATGAACTAATTGAAAAACTCAAAGTGCGGATGTCAAAAATCCGTGTCGGCGATCCGCTAGATAAGAATACTGATCTTGGTGCAATAAATTCCCGCGAACAATTAAGCAAGATTCAAGAGCTAACATCTGCTGGCGATGCAGAAGGTGCAGAGCGCTGGAGCCCAGCTTGTAATTTATCTGCCAAAGGCTTCTGGTTTGCACCCACAATCTTTACCGGCGTAACACAGGCACACCGCATTGCCCGCGAGGAAATCTTTGGTCCCGTACTTTCAATCCTGACCTTCCGCACTCCACAAGAAGCGATCGAGAAAGCAAATAACACACCGTTTGGACTCTCTGCCGGCGTCTGGAGCGAGAAAGGTTCACGCATCTTGTGGGCAACGCAGCAACTTCGTGCCGGTGTTGTTTGGGCAAATACCTTTAATAAGTTTGATCCCGCTTCCCCATTTGGTGGCTATAAAGAATCTGGCTGGGGTCGCGAAGGCGGCAAACATGGTTTAGCGGCATATTTGAAGGAGGGAAAGTAAATGGCTTCTTCAAAGAAGAGTTCAAGCAACAAGGCAGCGCAGCGCTTAGAAGTTAAGAAGACTTATAAGTTATATATAAATGGCGCTTTCCCGCGTAGTGAATCTGGACGCGTGTACGAAGTTACCAATAGCAAAAATGGATTTGTTGCAAATCCATCACTTGCCTCTCGAAAAGATTTGCGTGATGCCGTCGTTGCCGCACGAGCTGCCCAGAGCGGATGGGCGAAGGCCACTGCATATAACCGTGGTCAAATTCTCTATCGCATCGCTGAAATGTTGGAAGGTCGAGCCGATCAATTCGCCAACGAAATAGTTCTTGCTAGCGGAGTTACCCCGAAAAAAGCGCACGATGAAGTACTTGCTGCGATTGATCGCTGGGTTTGGTATGCGGGCTGGAGCGACAAATTATCCGCAGCTTTTGGCGCTACAAACCCTGTTTCTGGGCCTTATTACAACTTCACAATCCCAGAACCACAAGGAGTTATCGCCGTTGCTCCCGCAGAAAGTTTCCTAGCGCTAATCGATGCAATCGCACCAGCTATCGTCTCTGGAAATACCGTAGTAGCGCTTGTGCCAGGTTCGGCAGCGATTGCTGCGATGACCTTCGCTGAAGTATTGGCAACGAGTGATCTACCTGCTGGTGTGTTAAATATTTTGACGGGATCTCACGATGAACTTGCACCGTGGGCGGCTTCGCATATGGATATCGATGGTTTCGATATTTCTGGAATCGACAAGAAGAAACGCACCGAACTTAAGGTTGCCGGCGCGGAGAACTTAAAACGAATTCATAACTTCGATGGCGCGGTTTCACCTACCCGTATCTTTGCCTTTATGGAAGCAAAAACAGTCTGGCATCCAATCGGGGTTTAGTAATTACTCGGCAGATATAGCTAAGTATCCTGGCTTAACAACCGTTTCAATAATCGCTAAACGTTCTTCAAATGGAATGAACGAACTCTTAAGCGCATTTATGGTCACGCGTTGCAAATCTAGAAAACTCCAATTAAATGCGGTGACTAGTTCACTCATTTCACGGCTCATTGAAGTTGCCGACATCAAGCGATTATCAGTATTTACAGTTACGCGGAAACGTAATTTTGCTAAATCTCCGATCGGGTGATCTGCAAAATTAGCGGCCGCTCCTGTTTGGATATTTGAAGATGGACACATTTCTAATGGAATGCGACGATCTCGAACATAAGCTGCAAGTCTTCCAAGTCGTGGTGGAGTGTGGTTTAAATCGATATCGTCAATTATGCGCACGCCATGTCCAAGACGTTCAGCACCGCAGAGTTGAATCGCCTCCCAGATAGATGGCAGTCCATATGCCTCACCAGCGTGAATCGTGAAATGTGCATTTTCGCGACGAAGGTATTCAAAGGTATCTAGCTGATCACTTGGTGGGAATCCATCTTCTGGACCTGCAATATCGAAGCCAACAACGCCACGTTCACGGTATTTAACGGCTAATTCAGCCACTTCTTGAGATAGTTGATTTTGGCGCATTCCGCAAAGGAGCAAGGTGACGCGAATAGTGTTTCCTTCAGTTTTTGCTTCCTTTTCTCCAGCGCTAAAGCCTTCTAATATCGCTTCTATCGCCGCAGAGAGAGTTAAACCCTTTTCAGTTAAAAGTTCCGGAGCCATTCGCACCTCAGCATAAACAACTCCATCGCGCGCTAGATCAACTGCGCACTCACGTGCCACACGAACAATATCTTCACGGCGTTGCATTACTGCGACAGTATGTGCAAACGTTTCAAGGTACCGCACCAATGATCCAGAGTCACAAGATGCGCGAAACCATTCAGCAAGTTCAGAAGCGTCATAACTTGGAAGTTCGTGCCCGATCTCTTTGGCGATATCAATTATTGTTTGTGGGCGAAGTCCACCATCTAAGTGATCGTGTAACAAAGCCTTTGGCAAGCGCTTAATCTGCGCTGGCGTAGGAATCTTGGCTAATGCACTCATCCGGTAATCCGTTCAATAACTAGGGGAAGACGATCTACCTTGCCATTTTCTTCAATAACAATTGCACCTGACAATATTTCAACTGCGCGATCAAATCTGGCGGGCTCATCCGTATGTAATGTCAACAGCACATCACCTTTTTTGATGTGATCACCAGGCTTTGCATGCATTTCGATTCCTGCACCGGCTTGAACTTTTTCGCCTTGCTTTGAACGACCCGCTCCTAAGCGCCACGCTGATACGCCAATTTTCATTGCATCCATCTTCGTCATAATTCCAGATTCAGTCGCTGTAATCACATGCTGTTCTTGCGCAACAGGAAGTTTGGCATCTGGATCACCGCCTTGCGCAGAAATCATTCGTTTCCAATGATCCATTGCCGATCCATCTTTAAGCGCATCTGCTGGATCTTTTCCTACGATTCCGGCGGCATCGATCATCTCGCGTGCCAGCAGAATCGTTAGTTCAACAACATCGGCAGGTCCACCACCGGCTAAAACCTCAATAGATTCGCGTACTTCAAGGGCATTTCCGGCGGTGAGGCCTAGCGGTACATCCATCGCAGTAACGAGTGCTCGTGTGTTTACTCCAGCATCAAGGCCCAATTGCACCATAGTGCGCGCCAGCTCTCCCGCTTTAGCGGGATCACTCATAAATGCTCCGCTACCTGTCTTAACATCAAGAACTAGCGCAGAAGTGCCTTCAGCAATCTTCTTCGACATGATTGAAGATGCAATAAGTGGAATAGCTTCAACGGTGGCGGTCACATCTCGCAACGCATATAACTTTTTATCAGCCGGTGCCAGCCCAGCTCCTGCAGCACATATGACAGCACCGGTATCTTGCAACACTTTTAACATTTCATCGTTTGATAATGAAGCGCGCCAGCCGGGTATCGATTCAAGTTTATCTAAGGTACCGCCCGTGTGACCTAGTCCGCGACCAGAAAGTTGAGGTACTGCTCCACCACAGGCAGCAACGAGCGGTGCAAGTGGAAGAGTAATTTTATCGCCGACACCACCAGTCGAATGTTTATCTGCAGTTGGTCGATCTAACGCTGACCAATTCATTCTCTCGCCAGAGTTGATCATGGCATTTGTCCAACGAGAGATTTCACGTGAATTCATTCCGTTTAAGAGAATTGCCATTAGCAGTGCTGACATTTGTTCATCCGCGATCACACCGCGGGTATAGGCATCGACAGTCCAGTCGATTTGTTTATCACTTAACTCATTGCGATCGCGTTTTGCTGCAATTATTTCTACAGCAGCAAATGGCTCAATCCCTGAATTAGC
>CAMBOZ010000098.1 GCA_945869505.1 Bifidobacterium breve | reverse complement strand
GTTTCCTCAATTGCTTCGCGAATCGCACCTTCAATGATAGTTTCGTGAGAATCTCGCGCACCACCAGGAATACCCCAAGTGTCTCCGTTATGAACCCAAGGTGCACGATGTTGTAAGAGGATCGCGCCATCTCGGTAAATTAAAAGTCCGGCTGCGCCATTTAAGCCCCAATGTTTACTGCCGCATGCGCACTCGATCCAACCATCACCATCGCGGGCAGCCATAACGCTACTTTCTCACACCTATCCACAGTTATCGACCTCAGCACGTTTTTTGACACCGCAAGGTCCTAACTTGCGCCAGATGAAAGCAAAAGTCCTACTCCTGATCACACTCTTCTCCTTAGCGCCGATAAATTCAATTAACGCTGCAGATTGCGAAATCGCTTGCGTTGATGTCTATACCCAAGATGGTCAATTGATCTTTGAAGCCCGCAAAGGCAGTGGTCCTAAAGCAACTGCAGCACCTAAACCTGTTGCGAAACCAAAAGTGGTCGCTAAACCGAAAGTGATTGCCAAACCCAAAGCAGTAATACCCAAAACAGCAGTTAAGCCAAAGGTTGTGCAATCTAAAAAGAAGTCGGTCGTTAAGAAGAGTGCGCCAGTTGCGGTCGTTGCAACTTCCCTTAGCGATCGCCTCAGCAAATCTCTGCCGACTACGGGCATTTCCTATCAACCTAACTTTCAACCGTTGATAAATGTCCCGGTCTACTTCTGGAACGATATGCCTGCGGTTTTTCAGAGCAAAGTTGATCTCATCGGTGAAGTAATTGATGTGACGATGCGCCCCTCATTTACTTGGTCTTTTGGTGACGGATCATTTAAATCCACCACAGATTCTGGCGCACCATTTCCCCACGGAAACATCACTCACACATATTCAAACCCGGGCACATACCCCGTTGTTTTAGTTACTACCTGGGGCGGAACATTTACACACAACGGGGTAGCGCGCACCATCACAGGGCAAATTAGAAAAGTTACTGCACTGACCATCACCGTGGTGGCAGCTCATACCCGATTTATGAATTGAGATAAATGACCACATTAACTTCGCCCCACGATTTAATCGCCGCAATCCCATTCCTCATCGGTTACCACCCAGTTGATTCACTCGTTGTGGTTTCAATTAAAGATAACTGCATCGGGATGGCGATGCGCGTGGATTATCCAAGTGATTTACCTGAATCGGCTTATGACTTATTGGCATCTCATTTACAACGCGATGGATCCACCGGTGCGCTCTTAGTTGCTTATATTCCAAGTGGTCGCAGTGATGGGGAAGTGGTTTTAAAGGACTTAGCGGATGCAATGGACCGAATTTCTGTAAATGTTGATGAATCTCTGCTGATACAAAATGGTCGTTTCCGCTCAACGCTTTGTTCTGACTCACAGTGTTGCCCAGCCGATGGGCGAGAAGTGCCTGCAATAGATTCATCGCGCATTGCCATTGAACACGTTTTCGCTGGACGCGCCATGCCCTTTGCCAACATTGAAGCGTTAACCGAATCTATTTCACCACTTGTTGTAAGCGAGGATGAAAAATGGATCTCTCGCATAACCAAATTCGCAGTCTCAGAAAAGGCAAAGAATCTAACTAAGTTACAACGCGACGGAGCCACCGCCGTCATCGACCTGGCTGGCGAATTCGCACTTGGCAGAGGCACCGATGATCTAGAACTTGTTGCGCGAGTAATCGGACGACTCTCTGATATTCAGGTTCGCGATTTTGCACTCGGCAGTCACACTGATGAAGATTTAGATACTTACTTCCTGATGTGGCGACAGTTAATGCGAATGGCACCGGTTGGCTATGTCGCACCAATCGCATCGCTCTTTGCAGCCCTCGCCTATGAAAGTGGCGATGGCGCACTTGCCCATCGGGGGCTAGATCGCGCATTGGCCGATAGCAATGGATATTCACTCGCGCTTCTCTTGCGCCGTGTCTTCACCGCAGGATGGCCACCGGAATCATTTGCGGCGATGCGCAGAGAGTTACACCCGAAAGTCTGCGCCGGAATCTTTGGTCTACAAGGCGGAGTTTTAGGGGATAAAACTTTCTAACTGGTCATAAAGTGCGGGAGATGCAGCAACGATTTTTCCACCAGCGTGGAGTCCGTTCTCTTTAATAAATTCATTTATTCGCCCGCCAGCTTCTTGAACAATTAACAGCGCGGCCAAGCAATCCCAAGAATTTATATGTTTTTCGATGTAGCCGATTAATGCGCCGCTACCGACATAGCAAATTCCTAGCGCGCCAGATCCGTTGCGGTGATACATACCGCCATTTTCAAGCAGCCCAGTCATCATCTGAATCAACTCTTTTGGTTTAGTGCGATTTGAGTAGCCGACGCTGACTATTCCATCATTTAGCGTTTTCGCATCCCGCGCTTTGATCACCTTGTTATTTAGCGTAGCGCCCTTACCTTTTTGTGCTGCAAAGAATTGATTGCCGGCCGGGCTATAGACCAAGCCAATTAACATCTCATCCCCGCTGATAAATGCTATTGATACACACCAACTAGTCATACCCATTAAAAATGGCTGAGTTCCGTCAATCGGATCAACCACCCAGATGCCCTCTGCGCCCGTTAAATCGGTTGGACCAGTTTCCTCGCCAAAGAATGCATCATCCGGAAATTTTGCTTTGATCGCATCTTTGATCAAAACTTCGGTGTTGTAATCGGCTTCGCTAACAAAGTCCTGGGGCCCTTTACTTTGAATATCTAAAGTTTCGAGCGAGTTAAAGTATTTCATCGCCAATTCACCAGCTTTTACAATTAACTCTTTACCAAATTCAAAGCGTTGATCAATTTCCTGATTTGTCATCGTCATAGTCTGAGTCTAGGGGAGTAGTTCGGCGAATTCAGGAGCGCCAAAGCCAGGCAGCGCCACGAACTCCACTGGAATCACCGTGCATCGACTTTACAATTGGAGTCGCAAAGACGGGCGAGAATGTGTACTGCGCAATTTTGCCAGGAAGATCTTGATAGAGCTCTTCTATATTGCTCATCCCTCCACCCATTACAAAGATATCTGGATCGAGAGTGTTAACAACAACAGAGAGCCCGCGGCCAACTCGATCAATCCAGCGCTCATAATTTTCAATAGCGCGCTGATCTCCGGCGCGTTTTAACTTCATAATTTCAGCAGGCTTTAACTCTTCACCGCCGTGGCGAACAAAGTCGCGAGTGAAGCTGTAGCCAGAGAGCCAAGTTTCAATGCAGCCACTTTTTCCGCAGTAACAAGGATCACCCGGTAACTCTTCGGCTTTAGCCAATGGCAAAGGGTTATGTCCCCAATCACCTGCGCTGTTATTTGGACCGTGATGCGCGCGGCCGTTGATTGCAACACCTGCACCAGTTCCGCTGGCGATGATTACACCAAAGACAACTTGGTAACCCTTTCCCGCACCATCTGTTGCCTCCGATGATGCAAAACAATCGGCATCGTTAACAACGCGAATTGGCCGCGCCAAAATTTCTTGTAAATCTGCTTCAACTGGTTGCCCATTGATCCAAGTTGAACTGCCACCTTTACCAAGGCGACTAACTGGTTCGAGCGATCCAGGAATGCCAATACCTATAGAACCTTTTCTTCCTAAAGTACTTTCAACTTCGTCGATTAAATCGCGAACCATCGTGAGGCAGCCGCGGTAATCACCACGCGGGGTATCGCGACGCACTCGGATAAGTTCGGTGCCATCACTTTCCAGGGCGACAACCTCAATCTTGGTCCCGCCCCAGTCCACGCCAATTAGCATCTAGCGTTGCGCCTTCATACCTAAAGGGTATGTGCCAGTAACCATCTTGCGAAAGTATCTAGCCACTTTTTTGGGTTAGACTTTCCACCAGGTCACGAGTTCTAATCGATAGCCCCGGCTGATTAGGCGGCAACCCTCCACCGCGGTGGGGTGCTCCGGGTGACGACCAGGCTTACATCAAATGATGTGGGCAAGTGCGTGAAGGATTTGGCTAATGTCTAA
>CAMBOZ010000097.1 GCA_945869505.1 Bifidobacterium breve | reverse complement strand
ACCAATAGTGCGCTGGACCATTTCAACATAGCGGCCAATTCCGTGTTGTTCATGAACCACGAAATCACCAGCACGTAATTCAAGTGGATCAACTGCTTGCTTGCGTTTAGATGGCATGCGCGCCCCATCTTTTGCCGATGCTTTACTGCCTGTTAAGTCGCGTTCTGTAATAAAAAGTATGCGCGAAGAAATTGATGAGAAACCATGTGCAATCGAAGATTGGGTTATGTGCACGCTGGCTTTAGTTGGGATCGCTTTCAATTCAGGCACGATCACAACTGGCAGATTTGAATTGCGAAATATCCCGGCATAGCGCTCGGCCATACCGTGGCCGGCGGCTGAGAAGATGATTGAGAAATCAGCGTTTATCGCTTCCTGCAATGCAGTTACTGCGCGGTCCATATCTGCACGCAATGGATCTATGGCGCTGTAATCCAAAAACGTTGCAGATGTATCTAAATCAGAACCGAAAGGGTTAAGTGCGCGCGTGATCAGTTGGCAGCGAGAAATATCTTTTTGCAAGCCTTCCCATGAGAGATAAGTTGCATCGGTAACTGGCAAAGGTGTTGGGGCGCCCAGTGCGGCATGAGACCACGCCGCCTCAAAGAATTCCTGGTTAGTTGCTAGCAAATCAATGGTGCGCATGCGAATTCGCTCGTCATCGATAAAGATCACTTCTGTTCCAGCGGGCATACGTTGCAAAATGGTTTCGGTTTTTTCAATCAAAATCGGAATAAGTGATTCCATTCCTTCGGTAGTTATTCCTTGTGCGATGCGATCTAAAATTTCAAGGGCGGCTGGATATTTCTCTTTTGCAGCTTCAGCTCGCACACGAATTTCTTGCGTTAATAGAAGTTCACGGCACGGAAGTACAGATAATTTGCCGACCACCGGAGAATTTGTACGTTGGCTGGATACATCAAAGTAACTCATCTCTTCAATTTCATCGCCGAAGAAATCAATACGGACCGGGTGTTCAGATAAAGGCAGGAAGAGATCGATAATGCCACCGCGAACTGCGAATTCGCCACGCTTTTCCACAAGATCAGTGCGCGTATATGCCAATTCGGTGAGGTGGGTAATAAGTGTTGTTAAATCTACTTCGCTTCCGATTTCAAGAGTCTGTAAAGGTTGGCTAGCTAAATCTGCAATAAAGCGATGAATCACAGCACGTATAGGTGCAACGACAATTATGTTTTCATTATTCGGTACTGCCAGCGCAGAAAGTGTTGCTAAGCGACGCGCCACGGTGTCGCTTCGCGGACTAAGGCGCTCATGCGGCAAAGTTTCCCAGGCTGGAAATTCCAGAACCTGGCCGTGCAATTCACGGAGATCGTTAGCCAAGTCTTCTGCGCCTCGGCTGGAACTTGTAACAATTAGTAGCGGCTTTTCTTTTGCACGTTGGGCAATCAAGAATGGGTATGTCGAGGCAGGTGCGATTATTTTGCTGGAATCGCGCAGGCAGGATGCAACAGCCGGATCGCTGCCAATCATCTGCACTAATGCACGCATTTGTACTTGCCTACTTCCATTACGTCAGGGAAAAGCCGTTAGGCCCCGTTCCCAAAAAGGGAGGGGGCTTGATGTGCCAAGTCTAACGCGCATAATCACGTCACGAACTCGCGAGTAATCCTGAGAGGATATGCCAGTGCGACCAACCCCTTCACTTGCCGATGACGATGCGCTCTTGCGTAGCGATGTTCGCAAACTTGGCGACCTTTTGGGTGAATCACTGGTTCGCCAAGAAGGACAAGAGCTTCTTGATTTAGTTGAGTCAGTCCGAAAAGACGGCGGTACCGAACTTCTTGAAAATCTTTCCGTAGAAGATTCTGTGCAACTGGTACGTGCATTTAGTACTTACTTCCATTTAGCAAATGTGGCCGAACAAGTTCACCGTGCACGGGTGTTGGCGCAAACTCGCGCAGCAGGTGGTTCTTGGCTCAGCCGCGCCATAGACAAAATTGAAGAGGCGTATAAAGCGCAAACACCTGGACATAAATTTACACACGAGCAATTGCAAGAATGGATTGGCGAATTAGCGGTGCGCCCAGTCTTTACCGCCCACCCAACTGAAGCGGCACGTCGCTCAATTCTTAACAAACTTGGTGAAGTTGCTAAATTATTAGACGAAGATTCAAATCCGCGTCAGAACGAACGTCTTGCTGAAACCGTTGATCTTCTCTGGCAAACCGATGAGCTTCGCTTAGATCGCCCAGAACCACTAGATGAGGCGATGAACGCACTTTATTATTTAGATGATCTTGCCAAGAACACTGTCCCGGAAGTTCTAAATGATTTTGCGCGCGAATTAAAGCGTTTGAATATCGATCTTCCGGTGAGCGCACGTCCACTAACTTTCGGTACTTGGATTGGCGGCGATCGTGATGGAAACCCAAATATCACCGCACAAGTAACTGAAGATGCGGTAATTCTGCAAGTAGGCCACGCGATTAGAACCACCATCGCGGCGATGGATCAGCTGCGCCAGATGCTCTCGGTCTCAACTCGTATCGTCGGTGCTACCCCCGAACTATCTGCTTCAGTACAGCGCGATTTAAAGAACATCCCAGAATTTGAAGAGCGTTTCTTACGATTAAATCAGCAAGAGCCGTATCGTTTAAAAGCAACTGCGATTGTGCATCGATTGGCGTTTACTCGCATTCGCCATGCAGCCGGTGGTTCGCATGTGCCGGGGCGCGATTATGCAAACACTGCAGAGCTAATTGCCGATCTTTCGTTGATGCGCGATTCACTCTTTGCACATCGGGGTGAGCTAATTGCAACTGGCCTACTAGAGCGCACAATCCGCAGTATCGCAGCATTTGGTTTAACGCACGCGACATTGGATATTCGCGAACATTCAGATGCCCATCACAAACTATTACATCAAGTTATACCTTCAGGTTACCTAGAACTTTCACATTCAGATAAGTTCCCAATCCTTATTAAAGCGTTAGCAGCCACAACAGCAATTAAGACAGATTCACTAGATCCTGCAGCACAAAAAACTTTCGAAACATTTAAAGCTATTGATGATCTGATTGGGCGCTTTGGTTCTGAAGTTATCGAGACCTATATCGTTTCAATGACCAAGGGAGCAGATGATCTAATTGCGGCCGCTGTCATCGGCAAAGCAGCCGGTTTAGTAGATCTAGAAAAGAAAGTTGCCAAGATTGGTTTTGCCCCACTGCTTGAAACTGTTGCCGAACTGCGCGCCGCTGGCGAAATATTGGAAAAACTTCTGAGCGATCCAACATATCGCGCGCTGGTTGCACTTCGCGGCGATGTTCAAGAAGTGATGCTTGGTTACTCAGATTCAAATAAGGATGCTGGTATCGCAACTAGCCAATGGGAAATTCACCGTGCCCAACGCGCCTTGCGCGATGTCGCCAAGAAATATGGAGTAACACTTCGTTTATTCCACGGTCGCGGTGGTTCTGTTGGTCGCGGTGGCGGTCCAACTTATGAAGCACTGGTTGCACTGCCTTGGGGTTCTGTCGATGGTCAGATAAAAATGACTGAACAAGGTGAAGTAATTAGCGATAAGTACTCGCTGCCCGCACTTGCTCGTGAAAACGTAGAACTAACACTGGCTGCATCCCTTGAGGCAACAATTCTCAATCGTGGTCCACGACAAAGTCCTGCTGATCTTGCGCAGTGGAATGAATGTATGAATTTAATTAGTGATTCCTCTTTTGTGCGCTATCGCGCTTTGATTGATCACCCTGATCTGCCCGCATATTTCTATGCTTCAACGCCAGTAGAACAACTGGGAAATCTCTTCCTTGGTTCACGTCCATCGCGTCGCCCAGATGCAGCAGGTGGTTTAGATTCTTTGCGCGCCATTCCTTGGGTATTTGGTTGGACTCAGTCACGACAGATTGTTCCTGGTTGGTTTGGCGTTGGTTCTGGACTAAAGGCGGCGCGCGAGGCCGGAAAGAGCGATGTATTAAAGACCATGATGGTTGATTGGCATTTCTTCCACACATTTATCAGCAATGTTGAAATGACTCTTGCTAAAACAGATCTAGTTACAGCTAAGCGCTATGTGGAAACCCTTGTTCCCAAAAAGTTGCATCACTTCTTAGACACAATCACCGAAGAATTTGAGTTA
>CAMBOZ010000096.1 GCA_945869505.1 Bifidobacterium breve | reverse complement strand
TAAGCGACCTAACGATGGACGTCATGCTGGAATCGAAACTGTGTACCAGACACTAGCTGTTGCACCAGCACTCGATATCGCATCTAACCTCTTTCTTGGCCGTGAAATGCGTAAGAAGGGTCCGCTTGGATCAATTCTGCGTATGACCGATAACTCTGGAATGCGCAAGGCTGCTAAAGAACATATCGCAGCCCTTGGCATCGGAACAATCCAAAACATCACACAAGCAGTTGAAACTCTTTCAGGTGGTCAACGTCAGGCAGTTGCTGTTGCTCGCGCAGCTGCATTCGGCCAGAAGTTAATCATCTTGGATGAGCCAACTGCCGCCCTTGGTGTTCGTGAATCACGTCAGGTACTCAAGCTAATTGAGTCACTTCGCGACCGCGGCATGCCAGTTATCTTGATTTCTCACAACATGCCTCAGGTCTTCGAAGTTGCAGATCGCATCCAGGTACAACGCCTCGGAAAGCGCGCTGCAGTCGTTACTCCAAAGACTCACAGCATGAACGATGTTGTTGCAATCATGACTGGTGCAATGACAGTTGATAAGAAAGACCAAGCGCTTACTTCAGTTCGTTAATTAGTAGCTCAGACAACAATGACCACACCGGTTCGCCTTGAATCGGATGTGGTCATTGTTGGTTCTGGGATGGGTGGGGCAACAACCGCCTTCGCACTAGCCAATAAGGGCGTAAAGACGCTGGTTTTAGAGCGTGGTGAGCGAATGCCGCGTGAGCCCGAAAACTGGTCGCCTTCTGAGATATTTATGAAGACTCGCTACAAGCCAGATGAAAAATGGGTAGATGAGAAAAATAAAGAGTTTGTTCCCGGAGTTCATTATTTTGTTGGCGGCAATAGCAAGGTCTATGGCGCATCGTTGCCGCGTTTTAGCCGATATGACTTTGGAATAATCAAACACCAAGAAGGCATTTCTCCCGCTTGGCCTTTTTCATATGAAGATTTAGAGCCGTATTACTTTGGCGCAGAAGAGTTATACCGAGTACATGGCGATGCTCAGAATATTTACGGTAACAATCGCAGCAAACCTTTTCCATATCCGGCGATGAAACATGAGCCCTACGTTGAAGAACTCGGTAAGCGTCTTACCAAGGCAGGTGTTCGCCCGCATTCAAACTCCATGGGAATTGATCTGGGACCAGGTGGTAAATGTATTCGTTGCAAAACTTGTGATGGGTTCGTTTGTAAATTAGATGCCAAGAGTGATGCAGAAGTTAACGCGCTTAACCCAGCAATCGCCACTGGATATGTAACGTTAGAAACTTCAATCCAAGTCAATCGCATTGTTTTAACTGCCGATGGCAAATCTGTAAGTCATTTGGAGGCAACTCGCAATGGCCAGAGGCTAGAAATATATGGCAAGAAATTTGTCATTTCGGCTGGTTCAGTAAATACCGCAGCCTTGTTACTGCGTTCAGGTGTTGCAAATTCCTCAGATCAAGTTGGGCGAAACTTTATGATGCATAACAACAGCCACATCGCAGCCATTGATATGCGCCGCAAGAACGATGTCACTTTTCAGAAGACGCTTTCTTTTACAGATTGGTATTTAGACGGAGGCAAGGGTTATCCGCTAGGGGCGGTTCAATTAATTGGAAAAGTTCAGGGCATCATGATGAAATCATTTGCCAAGCATGTGCCGCTGCCTTTGCTAAATTTAGTTTCCGATCACAGCGTTGAATTTGTAGTTATGAGCGAGGATCTGCCACACCCTGAAAACCGCGTAGCTATCGCACAAAACGGGGCAATTAAGCTTGCCCGAAAATCTGTTGGAATGAAAACCCATATGGAACTTCTACGCCGGGCCAAGAAGGTCTTGCGCAAGACCGGCTACCAAGCGATCTTTAGGCAGCCCTTTGATATCTCGATGAACTCACACCAGTGCGGCACAACTGTGGCTGGCAATGATCCGCGCACTAGCGTGGTTGATGGATATTGCCGCAGCCATGATCATCACAATCTTTATTTGATTGATGGCGGATTCTTCCCATCATCGGCTGCCATGAACCCAGCTCTGACAATTGCTGCGCAAGCTCTGCGCGTTGTTGCAGAATCTGATCTAGCTAAAGTTTAAGCAAGCCCCAAAACTCGCAAGAGTTCGTCATTTAAATCTTTGGCATCAACGTCTGCGCCAGTCCAATACTTAATTCCGATGACTGCTTGATTAACCACCATGCCCAAGCCTTGCAAAGTTGTTGCTCCACGCTTGCCGGCTTCATCAAGGAAATAGGTTTGTGGTGGATTAACAATCACATCTGCTGCCAACATGCCGGGGCGAATAGAATCAAAATCAATATCTTGTTTGCCTTCGGTATTAACCATGCCCATTGAAGTTGAATTAATTACAACTTCAGCGTCTTGGGGAATCGAATAAGTCTTATTCCATTCCACAAATTCGGCGGTGGCCTTTGTCTTATCGTTTAAGAGCGCAGCAAGTTCTTCACCGCGAGCGCGAGAACGGTTTACTACATAAAATTTTGTAGCTCCTGCCAAAGCAAGTTCAACTGCGATTGCTCGCGCCGCGCCACCGGCGCCAAGTAGAACTATTGTCTTGCCGGTCGCTGGCGTTAGCTCCAAGAATGATTTTAAGAAGCCTTTACCGTCGGTATTTTCACCGATTAATTTACCGTCGCGGTTGACCGCACAATTAACTGCCCCAATTAAGGATGCGGATTCGCCAAGTCCATCCAAGTATTTGATAACTTCTACTTTGTGAGGGATAGAACAGTTAAAACCCTTCCAATTCATCGCCCTGGCGCCCCGTACAGCCGCTTCTAACTGATCTGGATTTACTTCACAGTTTACGTAGCGAAAGTGCAGATTATTGGCCTTAAAAGAGGCCTCAACCATTGCAACGGTGGGGTTTGAGTCCGATCCTTGCGAAAAGCTGCCAGTTAGTTCGTGCCGAAAAGATCCGCCAATATCCATAGTCATGTTCAGACCTTACCGCTCAAGTTATGATCAGCCAATGCCTACTCCATTCTTACAACGCATCGCATCCGCGCCAATCTCTTGGGGAATTTGTGAAGTTCCAGGATGGGGTGCGATGTTGCCTACCAAACGCGTGTTATCTGAAATGAGTGGTCTTGGCCTTCCTGCAACTGAAATTGGTGCACCTGGCTTCTTCTCTGATGATTCAACCGAACTAAAAGATCAGTTAGCAGAATTTAAGATGTCAATGATCGGCGGATTCACCCCAGTTGTATTACACGATAAGTCGCAGGAAAAAGCCACGCGCGAAATGGCGATTAATACCAGCAAGAAGTTTCAAGAGATCGGTGCCACCCACTTTGTCTCTTGCCCGGTTCAGACTTGGGATTGGGCTAATCCTGAAGAGTTAAGTAAAGATGAAGTTACACAATTCTTTAAGATGCTCGCCGAAGTAGACCAGATTTGTAAGGATCACGGACTTGTTCAAGTTGTTCACCCACACTTACAAACCGTTATTGAGACTAAAAAAGATATTGATTTGGTGGTCGATAACTCTGATGTGATGTGGTGTCTAGATACCGGCCACATGACAATCGGTGGACAAGACTCCGTTGAGTTCGCCAAGAAATACGCCAGCCGAGTTGGCCATGTGCACCTTAAAGATGTAAATATGAAATCTGTTCCGCCGGTACTTGCGCGCCAACAGAGCATTATGGAAGGTGTACAAAAAGGTTTGTTCACACCTCTTGGACAAGGTGATGTGCCTATCCTTGAAACTATTCTTGCCCTTGAAAGTGCGGGCTACCAGGGTTGGTATGTCATCGAACAAGATGTCGCAATCACTGGTGAAATGCCTGGTTTAGGCCAAGGCCCAATCACCGGAATGAAGCAGTCAGTGGATTATCCGCACAACGTTGGTGCACCCGCTTTAGCCAAACAAACTAATTAATAAGGAGTAAAAGTGTCTGATCTACGCGTAGGAATCATCGGTGTTGGAATCATGGGCGCAGGACATGCGCGTTACCTAACTGAGCACGTGAATGGCGCGATTGTGACTGCGCTATTTGATTTAGATGGTCCACGCATGGATTCACTTGCAAAAGAGCTCATGGCAAAATCTGGTGCCACCATTAACAAGCACTCTTCAGTTGAAGCACTTGTGAGTGATG
>CAMBOZ010000095.1 GCA_945869505.1 Bifidobacterium breve | reverse complement strand
TGTACAAAGTGACTGTGCACGGATTGGCAGCGCATGCTGGTCTAGAGCCTGAAAAGGGTGTTAACGCAACTGTTGAAATTGCCCACGTGATTCTGCAACTTGCTGCGCTAGAAAATAAAGAGCACGGAACAACAGTGGTTCCAACTCTTTTGAAATCTGGAAATAGCGCTAATACCGTTCCGGATCAAGCAGTTCTTGAAATCGATGCGCGCTCATTTGCACAATCTGAAATTGAACGAGTTGATGCAGCAATCAAATCCCTAAAAGCGACGGTTTTCGGCGCGCGCTTGGAGATAACAGGTGGGCTAAATCGTCCTCCACTTCAGCCATCTTCTACGAAAGCGCTTTACGAAAGAGTTGAACAAGTTGCAAAATCAATCGGAATGGCGCCACTTGGTTGCGCCGAAGTAGGCGGAGCCAGCGATGGTAATTTCGCAGCAGCGGCAGGTGTGCAAGTTCTTGATGGATTAGGTGCAGTTGGTGGTGGTGCACACGCGCCGAGTGAATGGCTGAGTTTGAAATCCATTGAAGAACGTAGCGCATTGCTTCACGCATTCATTAAAGATTTGCTGAAATGAGCGAAGGCCCACTAATAGTCCAGAGCGATAAAACGCTTCTGCTAGATATCGATCATCCCCTTTCAACAGAATGTCGTCGCGCGATCGCGCCATTTGCTGAACTAGAACGTTCGCCAGAACATATCCATACTTATCGCTTAACCAACTTGGGCTTATGGAATGCGCGCGCTGCTGGCCACGATGCAGAGCTAGTCATCGATACTCTGATTAAGTATTCACGTTACGCAGTTCCGCATTCTCTTCTTGTAGATGTTGCCGAAACAATGTCGCGCTACGGGCGTTTGCGTTTAGAAGCCGACCCAGTGCACGGGCTAATTTTGATCACAACCGATGTTGGTGTTTTAGAAGAAGTTATTCGCGCGAAGAAGATTGCTCCACTCTTGGGTGTTCGCATCGATCCCGAAACAATTGTGGTTCATCCCAGCCAGCGCGGTGCCATTAAACAATCGCTGCTTCGACTTGGCTGGCCAGCCGAAGATTTTGCGGGATATGTTGACGGCCAAGCCCATGAAATTTCACTTAAGCAAAACGATTGGAAGATCCGCCCTTATCAAGAGTTAGCGGCTGAAGGATTTTGGCACGGTGGTTCAGGCGTAGTAGTTCTTCCCTGCGGCGCAGGTAAAACAATTGTTGGCGCAGCTGCGATGGCCCACGCCAAGGCAACAACTCTTATTTTGGTGACCAACACAGTGGCGGCGCGTCAATGGCGTGATGAATTATTGCGTCGAACAACTTTAAATGAAGATGAAATTGGTGAATATTCTGGAGCGAAGAAAGAGATTCGCCCAGTAACAATTGCGACTTATCAAGTTATGACTAAGAAAAAGAATGGCGTTTACTCACATTTAGATTTATTCGATACCCACGACTGGGGCTTAATTATTTATGATGAAGTCCACTTACTACCTGCGCCAATCTTCCGATTTACGGCAGATATTCAATCGCGCCGCCGCTTAGGACTTACCGCCACTTTAGTTCGTGAAGATGGCATGGAAGGCGAAGTCTTTTCACTTATTGGGCCAAAGCGTTTTGATGTACCTTGGAAAGAGATCGAAGCACAGGGTTATATTGCCCCGGCAGAATGTATTGAAGTGCGCGTGAACCTGACAGAAGCAGAGCGACTTTCTTATGCGACCGCAGAACCTGAAGAGCGATATCGCTACTGCGCAACGACTCGAACCAAGCGCAATGTCGTTGAAAAATTGGTGGATCTTCACGCGGGAGAACAAATACTTGTAATCGGTCAATACATCGATCAATTAGATGATTTATCAGAGACTTTAGGCGTACCGGTTATTAAAGGTGAGACGCCAATTAAAGAACGTGAAAGGTTATTTGCTGCCTTCCGAACAGGTAAAATCACTTGCCTAGTTGTTTCAAAAGTCGCTAACTTTTCAATTGATCTTCCGGAAGCGACAATTGCGATCCAGGTATCTGGTGCATTTGGTTCACGTCAGGAAGAAGCGCAGCGACTAGGCCGAATCGTCAGACCAAAAGCTGATGGCCGCGGTGCAAAGTTTTATTCTGTGGTCTCACGCGACACGATTGATCAAGATTTTGCACAGAATCGCCAGCGCTTCCTCGCGGAGCAGGGCTACTCATACCGAATTATTGACGCTGACGATGTTTTTCAAGGGAAGATTTAAATCTTATCGGATCGACTTTGTAAAAGTCGTGGTGCTCTCCATCAATATGTATAACTGGAACTTCGTGCCCGTACAACTTTTCTAATTCATTAGAACCATCAATGTATTTAACTTCTATCTCAAAGTTAAGTTCATCTTTTAGCTCTGTGAGAGTTGTTTCAGCAACTTCGCAAAGATGGCACCCGTGGCGCGAGTAGATTGTTATTAAGTTACTCATTTTTTCTTAGATTGCTTTGAGGTAAATGCACGATCGACTAGCTCTTGAATGACCAAGGTTGCATCACCTTTTGCGCGATACAAATTCTCTTCAGCGTTTTTTAAAACTGTTTCTGCCGTTGTCTTAGTAACCGTTCCGACTAGTGGGCCATACTTCTTTGAGAAAATCGTGTGAGCCAACTGACCAATTGCGCTAGCTAACTCCCCACGGGCTTCTTCTAAAGTGGGTTCAGGTCGTGCTGATTCACCGGAAAAATTAAGAACCGCTGGTCGCTCAGATTTCATACGAGCAATTACCTGATCCAAATCAGTATTAGCGCTTTCGGAGGACATGGGGACATTCTCGCATCCTGATACCGTTGGGCGCTATGGCGAGCAAAAAAGTGAGATCTTTGAAGCGATCCTTCGCCATTGCCATATCTTTTGCGATCTTTTTAGCAGGATTTACAACTCCATCCGCTGCGCAATCTCAAGTTTTAGTTAGACCGGCCACACAATGGGGAAATGTTTACGCGGGACCTGCCTCTAATAGCCTCCAGTCGCCAAAACCAAAGGTCGCAAATTTAGAGAAGAAGGCGAAAATTATTGTTAAATTCAATAACTTTCCAGAGTGGACCAAAATTCAATTGCAGGCGGCCGTTGATGTTTGGGCAGAGAATTTTGAATCTAAAGTTCCAATTCACATTGAAGCAACCTGGGGGCGTTCTTCTTCATATAGCATTTTAGGAAGTGCGCGTCCCGGAAATTACTTCGCAAATTTTGCAGGCGCTCCCGATCCAAGTCTTTGGTATCCATCTGCTCTAGCAAATGCTTTAGCGGGTAAAGATCTAGATGGCGATACTCCAGAAATGATTATTACTGTGAACTCATTAGCGGATTGGTATCGCGGCGGCGGAGTCGGTCCGAGCAAAACTGAATACGATCTGCAATCTGTGATGTTACACGAAATGGCACACGGTTTGGGATTCCTATCCACAAGTAATTACGATGAATTCTTCGGGTACGGATCGATTGATCAACCAACGCCATTCGATGCTTACGTTCAAACTGGCGATGGTCGCAGACTCTCTGATCTCCCATCTCCATCTCTCGAACTCGGTGAAGCACTTACTTCAAAGTTAGTTTGGTCTGGTGCAAACGGAATTGCAGCTAATGGTGGAGTTAAACCACTTCTTCACTCACCAAAGAAATATGAAGATGGATCTTCAACGAGCCACTTAGATGAAAACGCATTTGATAACGCCGGTAAAAATGCGGTGATGTCTCCTAATTTGGCAGCAGGTGAAGTTTTTCACGATCCAGGACCATTATTGCTAGCAATGATGCAAGATTTGCGCGCCAAACCGCCGGTAGGAATTGCAGTTGGTATCCCTCAGATTGTCCGCAATCCTGAAGCGTTAATTTCTGACGCTGGAGCAATAGTTAAATTTGACCCACCAGCCAACGCCCGCGCTGCTCAGATAACTAGTTACACGGTTAAGAACGATAGAACTGGAGCAGAGAAGAGCTTTACAAATAGTCCAGCGATATTTTCTGGGTTAAAAAATGGCACGTCTTATACCTTCACTATTACTGCATCAAATTCACTTGGAACATCTGTGCCAGTTACGACAAATGCCATCACGCCAAAAGCGGGTTGGGTCAAGAAGGTTATTGATTCAAATGCGGATGCTAAGAACTTAACTACA
>CAMBOZ010000094.1 GCA_945869505.1 Bifidobacterium breve | reverse complement strand
GATCTTGGCCATAGCGTTCTCACTCGGTTGTATATGAATATAGGAAATCTCTTGGTCTCCTCGTCTTTTAACGGACGAGGCGATCTGTCCCTCTTGCATGTTCTTATCTACGCTAGCAATCCGCGGCGGAATGGCACTTCGGATGATGTCGTATGGGTGTGCCAACCACCTTTGGGATGCTAACTTGATCAAGGAGATCAATTGCGGTGGCGCAACTACAACCGGTGATAAGACACTTGAAATCATCTTAAGGCCTGCAAAAGATGAAGCATCGATGCGTTCTAGAACTAAACCTTCAACCTCACGACCAGCAAAGTTAACGCCGACTCTAACGCCAGCTTTTATTGCGCTATCTAGGCGCTGCGGAACCAAATAATCGTATGTTCCATCTAAATGAGAAAGTGAATTATCACCCCATAGACGAGCAACAGGAAGTGCATCTGCAATCGTCTTATCTGGACGAGCAACCTCTTCGGTCTTTAAGCGAAGCGGCCGCGCAGTTGACACGGCACACTCCCCTTACTAGTTAACGGCCGCGCGAAGTGCCTCTACGCGCGAAGTTGTCTCCCAAGTGAAATTAGGAAGCTCGCGTCCGAAGTGCCCGTATGCAGCGGTCTGTGAATATATTGGTCGTAGCAGATTCAAATCACGAATTATCGCAGCAGGTCGCAGATCGAAAACACTAGTGACTGCATCTTGAATCTTCTGCACAGCAACAGTCTCGGTTCCAAAAGTTTCTACGAAAACACCTACTGGCTGAGCCTTACCGATTGCATATGCCACTTGAACTTCGCAACGACGGGCTAGACCCGCTGCGACCACATTCTTGGCAACCCAACGCATTGCATAAGCCGCCGAGCGATCAACCTTTGAAGGATCTTTTCCAGAGAAAGCTCCGCCACCATGTCGCGCCATTCCACCATAGGTATCAACAATGATCTTGCGACCGGTTAGACCAGCATCTCCCATCGGTCCGCCAATTACGAAGCGACCAGTTGGGTTGATCAAGGTGCGCATATCTTTACGGGGCAGATCGATCTTTGACAAAACTGGCTCGATTACATATTCAATAATCTCTGGTGTTAATTTCTTAGCTACATCTACTTCCTCAGCGTGTTGACTAGAAATCACAACGGTATCAAGGGCAACGGCGCGGTCACCGTCATATTCGATAGTCACTTGAGTTTTACCATCTGGACGTAGATAAGGAAGAGCTCCAGACTTGCGAACTGCAGAAAGTTGCTGCGCTAATTCGTGTGCCAACCAAATTGGTAACGGCATCAACTCTTTCGTGTCATCACAGGCATAACCAAACATCAAACCTTGATCGCCAGCACCTTGTAAATCCAGTGGATCTACTGATGAAGCAACGCGATTTTCGTAGGCGTCATCAACACCTTGGGCAATATCTTGCGACTGCTGCCCAATCGAAATAGAGACTCCGCAGCTATTTCCATCAAAGCCCTTTACCGATGAGTCATAGCCGATGCCGATGACTGTATCGCGAACAATTCCCATGACATCGGCATAGCCATTTGTAGTCACCTCACCAGCAACGTGAACCTGTCCGGTGGTAATCAAAGTTTCTACCGCTACTCGACTTGAAGCATCCTGTGAAAGAAGTGAATCCAAAATTGCATCTGAAATTTGATCCGCAATCTTATCTGGATGGCCTTCAGTAACCGATTCTGATGTGAAGAGACGTTTTGACATTGGATTAACCTAACTGGATTAGTGCTTGGTCGAGGAGTAGCTCGGCAAGCGTGTCTTTACTGGTCTGAGAAACTGGAATGTGAGCGCCATTGCTCGTAAGAATAAATCCTTCTGTTGAGTCCGATCCGAAGATCGCCCCACCAGAGACATTATTTAGATACAGAATGTTAGCGCCCTTAGCCTTCATTTTCTCTTGCGCAGCACCTATATCGCTATTGGTTTCCGCAGCAAATGCAATAATTATTTGCTTATCTCGCATATTGGCAATTGATTTAAGAAGATCTGGATTTTCGATCAGATGAATATCCCTTAATTGACCTTTCTTAATCTTTTCATCAGAGATCTGCGAAGGCCTAGCATCTGCAACCGCCGCGCTCATTACAAGTAGGTTTGCAGCAGGGAATTCTTTTTCCAGCATCGCGTGCATCTGCGTCGCTGTTTCTACCGATATAACTTCAATTCCATTAAGTTCATGCACTTCTTCTGTTGTTAATTGCGACTTGGCCAAGATCATCTTCACTTGCGCACCACGATCTCGCGCAGCACGTGCCACAGCAGCACCCTGTCGCCCGCTCGATCGATTTCCAATAAATCTAACCGGGTCTATCGCCTCGCGCGTTCCACCCGCGGTAACTAAGACCTGCACTCCCAATAAATCTTTTGTCGCAGCTATGAGCTTTTCGAATTTTTCAATGATAGCGAGCGTCTCTGGGAAGCGACCTGGTCCAACATCATCTCCAGTTAGCCTTCCAATTTCTGGTTCCATAACCATAAAGCCCCGGCTTCGTAGAATGTCCACGTTAGCTACCGTTGCCGGATCTAGCCACATCTGTGGATGCATCGCTGGTACTACTAAAATCGGAATATCGACAGCTAAAACCAAATTAGTTAGTAAATCATCGGCGCGACCGGAAGCAATTCGAGCAATTAGATCAGCAGTTGCTGGAGCTATGATCAAAGCATCAGCCGATGCTGCTAATGAGATATGCCTAACTTCATCTACACGCTCCCAAACCTGTGTTGTTACAGGTCGCCCTGATAACGCTTCCCAGGTTGCAACACCTACAAAATTCAGACTAGAAGGCGTTGGAACGACAGTGATTGCATAACCGCGATCTTGTAGGCGTCGCAAGAGTTCGCATGATTTATATGCGGCGATTCCGCCACCAACCCCGAGAATTACTTCCCGAACACCAGCCATTGTCTTAACGAAAGTAAATACTTAAGCGGTTGGTTCGAGATTTTCGATTGTTAACAAGCCTTCGTTGATTTCTCGAAGTGCAATAGAGAGTGGCTTTTCGTGGACATGGGTCTCAACAAGTGGACCAACATATTCAAGAAGACCTTCGCCAAGTTGTGAGTAATAAGCGTTAATTTGGCGTGCACGCTTTGCCGCATAGAGAACAAGACTGTACTTAGAGCCGCTCTTATCGAGAAGTTCATCGATTGGTGGATTAGTAATGCCGTCCATTTGGTCCTCCTGTTTACGTGCCAATTAAAGCTAAATCAAGGCTGATGAGTGGTTAATCCTATCAGGCGTTCAACGACCTCTTCTACGCGCTCATTTATGACGTTTAAGTCAAAAAAGCTTGATTGCGCTAATTCATCTTGGGCAAGAGCCAATCTGGCGACCCGCCTCTCTTCGGAATCCGTGCCCCGTCCTTCGAGGCGAGAAACTAATTCTTCCCATGAAGGGGGCTGCAAAAATACTAGTACCGCCTCTGGTGCTCTCTCTTTGACCTGGCGAGCACCTGCGATTTCAATTTCAAGTAAAACATTTCTACCTTCACGCAGCGCATCGTCCACCGGTTTACGAGGCGTTCCGTATCTAGCGCCAGCAAATTCGGCCCATTCCAAGAAGAGTGCGGACTTTATTGCACTATCAAATTCTTCATCCGAGTAAAAGTAATAATCGACACCATCGCTCTCATTGTGTCGGGCCATTCGAGTGGTGGCAGAAACGCTCACCCAGAAAAATTGTGTTGCGCGCAAAGCTTTAGCAACGGTGCTCTTGCCGACACCTCCGGGACCAGAGAGAACTATCAATTTACCTCGCTGCGCTGCTGCCATGCGATCTGGAAATTCGCGCAACAGATTGGCGCGTTGAGCGCTACCGAGACCCTGCACGCGACGAGTCTGCGATATCCCCAGACGATCCAAGGTAGCGATTGCACGGACTTTTCCAACGCCAGAAAAAGATTCGAGAAGTTCAACCACGCGCATCTTGGCAATCGCTTCATCGCCGGCCGCTAAATCAAATATTGCCGAAAGCGTTATCTCCCCTGCTTTAACTCGCGCCTTAGTTGCCGCTCGCACCTGTCGCGCGGCTGTTGATTTAGCCAACGCAGCCTTGCGTTGCTCTGGAGTTAACTGCGGCGGAGTTGGCACAGGAGAACTCTACGCAATAGCCGATAGAATCTCATCGGCGATTAAACGAGCTTTAGCTGTCATCGCATCTGCCCCATCTGCCCAAGCCTTGGTAATCGGTCGACC
>CAMBOZ010000093.1 GCA_945869505.1 Bifidobacterium breve | reverse complement strand
TGCACGCACAGCAAGAGAAGCCACATCAGGAGGTACTGGAGTTACTAGATCTGGCCGATGAGAAAAGAGCGAAATTAGGGCAGCGTCATCCAAGGTACGTAAGTAATCTGCAAAGGAGCGCGTTTCCATAACTTGCCTACATTACTGGTGAGTGAGGTGGTGGCGCGAATTGGCTTTTAAAGTCAGCGCGAGTTACGGCGCGGAGTAAGTCTGGTTCCAAGCCATGCCAGGCGCGAGACCATCGGCCCAAGTAAGCGATTTAGAAAGCGCATGCGACGGAAGTCGTGAATCGGCCAGCGCTCTTGCAACGCGCGAATACGTAACTTCGCATCAGGGTTTATTGCAGATGGATTGCCGACAGTTAGCAGTAAAGGTAAGTCGTTGTGGCTATCTGAATAACCAAAGCAATTATCTAAATCAAATCCATTTTCTTTAGCAAGTTCTTGTATTGCAGTTGCTTTCTCGCGACCGTGTAAGAGCGGTCCATTCATGGCACCGGTGTAATGACCATCTTCTATGGCTGCTTTACTTCCGATCGCTCCAGTAAATCCCAAACGTTCAGCGATGAGCGTTGCCATATCTTCGGGCGCGGCAGTTACTAACCAAACTTCAACTCCATCATTTAGATGACGTTGTGCAATTTCGATCGTTCCTTCCCACAAAGCGGGCGAAACATACTCATCATAAATTTCTTGGGCCACAGCTTGAATTTCGGAGACATTATGTCCGCCGATAAAATCTTGTGCAGATTTTTGGAAACGATTTATCTCATCTTGCTTTTCAGTTCCAGTTAAGCGAAATCTCAGATTGGCTAATACAAATCGCGAAATATCTGATTTTGTGAAAAAGCCACGTTGGTACATTCCGCGGCCGAGAAAGTAGATAGTTGATCCCCGCACCAAGGTGTTATCGACGTCGAAGAAAGCCGCACGCCGCGGTGTGAGTGACATGTCACTACCCTAGCGATTAAGCGCGATATTGCCCTGCTGTATGACGCTTTATGCTTAGCGCTATGAGTTCAACGGTCCACGTAGTACGCCACGGCGAAGTCGAGAATCCAGAGAAAATTCTCTACGGAAGACAACCCGGCTGGCGATTATCTAATCGCGGACAAGAAATGGCTCAAGTATTGGGCGAATGGTCCAAGGCGATTGATTTAGGCGCATTGCACGTCTCTCCACTGCAACGTGCACAAGAGACCGCCGCACCAATTGCTAAAGCGCACGGAATCGCAATTACAACTGATGATCGCTTGATTGAAGCTGCAAATATTTTTGAGGGAAAAAGTTTTGAACTTGGAAGTGGAGTACTGAAACACCCAACTTCTTGGCGCCATTTATACAATCCTTGGAAACCATCTTGGGGTGAGCCATACGAAGAACAAATCAACCGCATGCTCGCTGCGATTTTTGCCGCCAATAAGGCAGCAAACGGCAAAGATGCAATTGTGGTTTCACATCAATTACCAATTTGGATTACCCGAAGTGCAATTGAAGGACGATCAATGTTGCACGATCCACGTAAGCGCGAGTGCACATTGGCATCTGTCACAAGTGTCCACTTCGATGAAGATGGCGTGATATCCGGACTTACATATTCTGAACCTGCCGCACATTTGTTACCACCTAAGAAGTAATGCGAAATATGCGTAAGCCAATTTATGTAATGGTATTTGCGCTAATTTCTGCAATTTCCTTAACTGCCTGCGGCGGCGGAAGCTCAACCCCGGAAGAAAGTTTTATCGAAGGAAGCGGCGCAGTAACTAGAATTGATAGCGCAAAGCGAAAGGCGGCACCAGCTTTATCTGGAATGACGCTTAGCGGAAAAACATTTATTTTCAACCCCGGTCAAGTTGCAGTGGTAAATGTTTGGGCATCTTGGTGTTCTCCCTGTCGAGCAGAAATTCCAACCTTGATTGAACTTTCAAAACAGTATCCAGATGTACAATTCATGGGGATATTGACCCGCGATAACCCAGCCACCGCAGAAGCCTTTGCCCGCAGATTTGCTATTCCTTATCCAACCTTTATAGATGACTCACTTCTGATTGGCTTTAAGGGCTCACTGCCCGCTAATGCGATTCCCTCAACGGTATTAATTGATAAGAGCGGCAATGTGGCAGCGCGTATTTCTGGGGAAGTAACTCTTAATTCGTTAAGTAAATTGATTAGAGAGCTTGAAGAAGAATGATTGACTTCTTCGTAGATCAATTATTTAGCGGTTTTCTGCTCGTCGCTTTTCCGATTGCAATTCTTGCCGGGCTCATCTCCTTTCTCTCTCCTTGCGTACTTCCTTTAGTACCCGGTTATTTATCTTTTGCTGCTGGTTACTCCAAAGCAAAGGGACGAGTATTTCTCGGTTCAATTCTCTTTGTTCTTGGCTTTAGCGTTCTCTTTATCTCTTATGGTGCGCTCTTTGGTGGAATTGGATCTCGTATTGCAACTAACGATGAGACCATCACACGTATTTTGGGAGTAATAACAATTCTGCTGGGCCTTATCTTTATGGGGAGCTTTCCCATGATGCGAACTTTCTCACCGAAGATTGCGACAAACGGTGGGCTAATTGGTGCGCCGCTTCTAGGTTTTCTCTTCGGTATCGGCTGGACACCTTGCATTGGTCCTGCGTTAGCAACGGTTCAAACGCTCGCCTTTCAAGAATCTAGCGCCGCGCGTGGTGCAATTCTTTCATTCGGATATTGCATAGGGCTAGGTGCGCCGTTTATTGCATCGGGTCGTTACTTAGATAAATCCGAACGTTTGCGAAAGTATTTAACCAAGCGCGGAGATTTGATCACAAAACTTGGTGGTGCGCTCTTAATTCTGATTGGTATCGCGCAAATTCTTGGACTTTGGACAGATTTAATGATTTCACTTCGCTCACTGATTACAGATTTCGCACCGGTGATTTGATGACGACAGAACCAACGCTTCCAGAATTAGGTGCAACCGGCTTACTCCGCTTTATGTGGCGCCAGTTAACAAGCATGCGCACCGCACTGATTCTTTTGATGATGCTGGGTGTGGCCGCGATCCCCGGATCACTTATTCCGCAACGAGCGCAGAATCCAATGGCTGTGCGTCAATACTATTTAGATAGCCCAGAGCTAGCCCGCTGGATCGAACGTTTTTCAGGATTTACTGTCTTTTCATCACCTTGGTTTAGCGCGATATATATCTTGCTCTTCATCTCGCTAATTGGTTGCGTTCTGCCGCGTACCTTTGAACATTTCAAAGCGATGCGAGCTTTGCCACCGATGACTCCTCGCAATTTATCTCGCATGGAATCTTTCCAAGAATTTGCAGGCAACGGATCAGAACTTGAAAAAGCGCAAATCTGGTTTAAAAAATCACGTTTTCGAGTACGTAGCGAAGAGGGTGCAATTTCTGCTGAAAAAGGTTACTTGCGCGAAACCGGCAACCTGCTCTTCCACCTTTCGCTAATTTTGATTCTCATCGGCGTAAGCGTCGGTTCGTTATTTGGAATGCGCGGTGAGGCGATAGTTAATAAAGGTGAGCGCTTCATTAGCCTTGCAACTTCATATGACAATCTCTCATTTGGAAAGCTAGTCAATGAAGATTCGCTGCAACCATTCATTATCGAAGTGATTGATTTCGTCGCTAAATATGATCCTGTGACGAATGCGCCTCTGGATTACACCGCGACGGTGCGAGTTACTAATCCAGGTGAAACTACTTCCGAGATAAAAACAATCAAAGTGAATAGTCCGCTTACTTTTGGAAATACGCGCGTTTACTTACAAGCCAATGGTTACTCACCGATAGTTACAGTGCGCGATTCAACTGGCCAAGTTGCCCTGCAAGGCCCAATTCCATTCTTGCCACAAGATGGAAACCTGCGTTCTATAGGGTCAATTAAAGTTCCCGATGCAGATCCGCAACTTGGTTTCGTAGCCAGCTTCTACCCAACATTTGTGCGCGAAAGTGGCCAAGGTGGAATTTCAGTATTCCCGGAAGCGCTAGATCCAAAGCTGCTATTTTCTATTTGGGAAGGTGATCTCGGTTTAGATTCAGGAATTCCACAATCTGTTTATCGCATTGATACTTCTAAGATGAAGCGGATAGCGCTAGATTCACTAAAACCTGGTGAAACGTTTTCATACCCAGAGGGTTCAATAAAATTTGAAACTTTTGTGCCTTGGATTAATCTGCAAATTGTTGACGATCCGGGCAAGAGTTACTCCTTATACGGTGCAATCGCCGCGATTCT
>CAMBOZ010000092.1 GCA_945869505.1 Bifidobacterium breve | reverse complement strand
CCATATGTCCGAAAGTGGGCGCTGCACTTTGGCGTGGTCACAGAAATTCGAAAGCGCGATATCCACGTGGTTCCAACCCCACGTTGGGGTGGGCTGGCGATGTGGCTGGCGATGACTGCGACTTTCTTGATTACGCAAAATCTTTCGCTAGTAGGGAAATCATTTGGAAATGATGCGCAAGGTATTTTCTTGGCCGGCACATTCTTAGTACTACTTGGAATGGCAGATGATAAATATGAATTAGATGCCATCACAAAGTTAGCGGGTCAGGCACTCGCGGCCGGAATACTTCTTCTATACGGAATCCAAATTTTATGGCTACCTATAAATGGCGTGACGATGTTGCCTCCAAGTGTTGGTCAGCTGCTTACAGTTTTAGTTGTTTTAGTAACGATTAATGCCGTTAACTTTGTTGATGGGTTAGATGGATTAGCCGCTGGAATCGTCGCAATCTCTGGCTCAGCATTCTTCGCCTTCGCCTACTTATTGGCAGTTGTTTACGGATTTAACCGCGCAGGTGCGCCTTCACTTATTACTGCAATCACAGTCGGTGTTTGTCTTGGTTTCTTGCCCCATAATTCACATCCGGCGCGGATATTTATGGGCGATTCTGGCTCAATGTTCTTAGGTCTAATGCTGGCAGCATCTGCAATCACCTTGACTGGGCAAGTAGATCCAAATGCAATTAGCGAAGAAAAATTGGGTCCCGCCCTTTTGCCACTGTTATTACCTTTCGCAGTTCTTGCAATTCCGTTGGCTGATTTAACCTTGGCGATATTTCGCCGTATCCGCGCAGGCAAGTCCCCGTTTTCATCAGATAAAGAACACTTACATCATCGAATAATGCGCGCTGGCAATACACAGACTCGCACCGCAGCGATTATGTATCTCTGGACTGCCACGATCGCTTTTCCAGTAAGTGTCTCTGCCTTCGCTCCGCTGTGGGTATCAGCAATCTTTGCGGGTGCGATGTTGGCATTTACTATTTACTTCAGTCGTGGCAAATCTAAATCCATGCGCATCACAGAAAGTGCCAGCCATGTCTGAAAATAGATCTAATGAATCTCAACTTCTGCGCGGTGCAGTGCGTCCAACGCTAATTGTGGGTGCTATTGCAATCGCGTTGTTTTCCGTATTCCGTGGGTTAAGTGGTTTTTATGGTGCACTTCTTGCGCAATTTATAGTTGCCATTTATTTTGTAGTTCATATCTTGGTCTCACGTTTAACTCGCAACCTTGATCCAATAAGCACAATGGCGATGGCGCTATTTTCATACTTCGCTAAACTTTTCTTCCTTGGCCTCTTCTTATGGGCGCTGGCTAAATACACTGATCGCGATGTCATCGACCGGTTGAGCTTTGGCGTTGCCGCCTGTGCCTTAACGGTGGCCTGGCTGGGTGGGGAAGTGGCTAGTTACCTCAAACTCAAAACTCATCTACCATTGCCACCACTAGCCAACCGGGGGTCTTAAGTTGAGTAACAGCAGATATAACAAGCGCGATGAAAACGCTATGTGGACGATCTTTGGTTACCTTCTCTCCGGCCTGCTCTTTTGGGGCGGGGCTGGATATGCAGCCGACAAATGGCTGGGTACTAGTTATCTAACCTTGGTGGGCCTGCTCGTTGGTATGGGTGGGGCCATCTATTTAGTGTGGCTGCGCTTTGGGCGCGAGTGACCAGTCCCACGCTTAAAACCCCATTTTTGGATTTCACAGGTTGAGGCTTTTGCCCATAAGGTTGCCCCGTTACAGGCAATATCCATCACTCGGCTATTTAAATTGGAGTTCGTGTGCTCGCGTTAGTTCGTCAAGGCGCTGAAGGCGAAGGCTTTGTCCCGCCAAGTACCAAAGACTTCGAATTGCCACCCATTTTTGGCGACAACCCATACACAACAAAACCTATTTTCCTTGTTTTGCTCTCAGTAATTCTGATTTCAGTTTTCTTCATAGCCGCATCTCGCAAGGCGGCAATCGTTCCATCTAAGCTGCAATTCGCCGGAGAAAGCGTTTACGGATTCGTCCGCAACGATCTCGCTAAGGATGTCATCGGTCACGAATTCCTTCGCTTTGTTCCATACCTCTTCACCCTCTTCACTTTTATTCTTGTAAACAATCTATTTGGAATTATTCCCTTAATTCAATTCCCAACGATGTCCCACGTTGGCTTTGCCTACGTCTTGGCGATGTTTACCTTCTTTGTTTTCCACTACGTGGGCGTTCGCAAGCATGGTTTATACAAATACATCAAAGAGATCATGTTCATGCCAGGGGTTCCAAAGGCTGCTTACATTTTGATTACACCTCTTGAAATTCTTACCTTTTTTCTCGTACGTCCCTTGACGCTTTCACTGCGTCTTTTTGCAAATATGTTTGCGGGCCACTTGTTGTTGCTCGTATTTATCTTGGGTGGGGAACACCTTGCCCAAGGTGCAATCGGTTTGAAGTTGGTTAGCCCATTTGCCTTCGGTATCGGCATTGTGTTGACCTTCTTCGAGTTCATGGTCCAATGTCTTCAGGCGTACATATTTACTCTGTTGACCGCTTTGTATATCGCCGGCGCCCTTGCCGACGAGCACTAACACCTAACGAAAGGCAGTAAAAAATGGAAGGCACACTCAACCTGGTCGGTTTTGGCCTCGCAGCAATTGGTCCTGGTATTGCAACCGGACTTATCTTCGCCGCATATATCAACGGCGTTGCACGTCAACCTGAAGCACGTAGCGTTCTACAGCCAATCGCGTTCCTTGGATTCGCGCTCGCTGAAGCTCTCGCACTCTTCGGTCTCGTTCTAGCATTCGTTCTCTAATTAGCGCAGAAATAACTCTGATCTAGTTATGAATAAATTTTATTTTGCCGCCGAAGGAGAAAAACTCAATCCTTTGATTCCGCATACATCGGAAATCATTGTGGGCGCAGTTGCATTTTCACTTCTCTTCTTCGTATTGCGCAGCAAAGTGGTGCCTATGTTTGAAAAGGCATTCACTGCACGCACCGAGGCAATTCAAGGTGGAATAGAGCGTGCAGAAAAAGCACAGCTCGAGGCGCAACGCGCGCTTTCCCAGTACAACGAGCAGCTTTCAAAGGCTCGCGAAGAAGCACAAACACTTCGTGAAGAAGCTCGCGTACAGGGTGTATCTATCGTTGAAGAACTTCGTGCCAAAGCACAAGAAGAAGCAGCGCGCATCACCGCCGCTGCACACGCATCCATCGAAGCAGAACGTCAGCAAGCGGTTACCTCACTTCGTAATGAAGTCGGCGCACTCGCTGTTGAACTCGCTTCCAAGATTGTCGGCGAAGCACTTGATGACCAGGCTCGTCAATCACGGATCGTTGATCGTTTCTTAGATGATCTAGAGAAGAGTAAGTAAAGAAAATGAGAATTCACCTCGGAGGCAGCAGCCGTCAGTCACTTGTGGCTTCACGTGTTGCACTCGATGCTGCAATCAAGGGCGCAAGCGCAGCATCTGCCTCAGAGTTGTCTTCACATCTTTTCTTTGCAGCTGACGTCTTTGCCGGCAACACATCACTACGCCGCGCAATTACTGATCCATCTCGCGACAAGGCTGCCAAGGCCGCACTTGTTAAGGATCTCTTCGGTAAATCAACTGGAGCACTTGCGATATCACTTCTAAGTGATGTTTCAGCACTTCGTTGGTCAGCAACTAAAGATGTAATCCACGTAATCGAGCAGTTAGCAATTGAAGCCGAAGCATCGGCTGCGAATATCGCAGGCGAACTAGATCGCGTTGAAGATGAGTTCTTCGAAACTTCACGATTGGTTGCCGATAACTTCGAACTTCGTAAGGCGCTAGTAAGTGTTGGTTCAACCGATGCCAAGTCAGCGTTGATTGCAGAAGTTCTAGGTAAAAAAGCATCTAGCTCAACAGTAAAACTTGCCGGCGCACTTGTTGCTCACCTTCGCGGTCGCAGCATTGAAGCAGCATTTGCTGATTATCTCTTTGGCTTAGCAAATCGTCGCAACCGCCTTATCGCAGTTGTTCGCACCGCTACTGCACTAACTGATGCCCAGACCAAGCGTCTTGCAACAGTTCTTGAGAAGAAGGTTGGCCAGCCAATTCGTATTAACGTCCAAATCGATTCTTCGATCTTGGGTGGAGTTTCAATCAAGTTCGCAGATGAGTTAGTAGATGGAAGCGTTGTAAACCGCCTTGCAAATGCTGGGCGTGCACTTGTTGGTCAGTCAGCATAAGTAACGAAATTTAAAGAAGAAACGAAAAAGGGAGAACGACATGGCAGAGCTCAAGATCCAACCGAATGAAATTCGGGATGCCTTAGCGAATTTCGTTAAGTCATACGATCCAGGCGCCGCAGCTCGCGACGAAGTTGGAACAGTAA
>CAMBOZ010000091.1 GCA_945869505.1 Bifidobacterium breve | reverse complement strand
AGATTTAAAGTAATTCGGCGAGCCGAAAGGTTCTTTATCTTTGGGATTGCGCCTTTTCCCTGCGCGAGTGCGTCAATCACGGTTCCACGGAATTCTGCGAGGTGTGAATCCGCCGTCAATTGTTAGCATCTCACCGGTTATGTAACTAGCATCGTTAGATAGCAAGAACTTAACGCCGGCGGCGATTTCTTCAGCTTCACCAAAACGTTCCATAGCGTGCATTTCTCTAATTGACGGATCTACGCGGCCAGATCTCAGACCCTCCTCAAGAAGAGGAGTATTGATGTAGCCAGGCACAACGGCATTTACGCGGATACCGAATTCAGCCCACTCAACAGCGAGAGTGCGAGTAATCGAATCGATTCCAGCCTTTGCTGCAGCGTAGGAAACGCGGCGCGGCCAACCAAAGATATGCGATACGGATGAGAAGTTAACGATCGCACCAGGGCGTCCGCTCTTTATCCAGAAACGTCCAGCGGCTTGATTTGCGAAGAATGTTCCATCTAGATGGCAAGAGATCATCGCTCGCCATTCTTCGGGAGTGGTTTCAATACTCGATTTATTTGTGGCATATCCCGCGGCTGCAATTAAAGCCGAGAAACCTCCGCGCCAATCAAGGGCACCTTTAAATGAATCTTGAACAGATTGGTAATCGGTGACATCGGTCTTGAAGAACTTAACGCGATCTTTTCCGAATTCTTTCTCTAATTCTTCAATGCGTCCCTCTTTCATATCCAGTAGGGCTGCATGGAGATCTGGCCAATCACGCATCGCGCGTTGTGCACAGGAGAAACCGAGGCCGCTAGTGCCACCGGTTACTACGACTGTGTCGTGTTCTATATCTCTGCGATTCATTTCTCTCCAATTTCTAAATCTAGGTTGTAGGAATTGATGGGTTGAAAAACTAATCTTGTAAGTACAAAGTCATTTCTACTTCAATACAAAGTTCAGGAAGCATGAGTCGACTGATTTCAACGAAAGATGAGGTAGGAAGAATTTTGGCAAAAAATTCGCCATGTGCTTTTGCAACTCCTGGCCAATCATCAATGTTAGTCATGTATACACGTGTGCGAATTACATCATTATAAGTTGCACCTAACTCATGCACAGCTCTTTCGATCTCTTCAAAAATGTATTTAGTTTGACCGTATGCATCATTTGGGAACATAACTTTGCCATCTCGCGTGGTGGAACTTGTTCCAGCAACTTCGATGAGATTTCCAATTCTTACCGCTCTGGAATATCCAACAATTGGTGCCCAAGGGCGATTTCCATCGACGCGTCTGACTTCTCCCATTAACAAACTCCCATTCAGAAATTTGAGCCTTTGAGGCTCAAATATGGCGAAAATGACTGATATCTCAGCCTAACAGTTGTGCAATTTGAGGTCAATGAATTCCTGATGTGGAGTTTGAGGTTAAGAAAATTATTTAAAAAAGCATTTAACTTTGCTTGAAAAATCACTAACCTTTAGCCATGTCACTCACCGCCAATTGCACCTTTGATCTCAATACATCAAGTGATTTTGTAGGAAAGCGCAGTGGATATATTCAAATTGGCGACTCGACCAATAACAGCGGCTGGGCCCACCATACTGTGCCTATAACTTCGGTAAAAAACGGCAGCGGGCCGCGAGTATTAGTCCTAGCGGGTAATCACGGTGATGAGTATGAAGGACAGATTGCAGCTTTAGATCTTGCTCGTCGTCTAGAAGTTGCAGATGTGAAAGGTGAAGTTTTAATTATTCCGGTGTTATCTGGTCTGGCATCTGCAGCTGGCACACGGCTTTGGCCAAATGGACAAAACTTCAATCGTGTTTTTCCTGGAAAAGTAGATGGAACAATCGCAGAAAAGCTCGCATATTTCCTATCGAATGACTTATTTCCGACCTGTGATTCAGTAATCGACATGCACAGCGGTGGACGCAGTATGCACTTCATTCCAAGTATCACCATGGTCTGGGTTTCAAATCTCGAATTGCGAAAAGAAATGCTCCGACAGTCGCTTATGTGTAAGAGCGAATTCACTCTCCTGGGCGGAGAACAACCATCTACCAACCCAGATTCGCTTCTGCCAGGTGATGTAGTTCGACAAGGTAAAGCGGTCGCAACCGGCGAATTTGGCGGTTCTGGAGTCACTACAGCGCAATCTATGGCGGTGATTAGTAGCGGACTAGAGAACTATCTTCGCGGTATGGGCGTTTATGTCGGAGCAGATGTCGCTGCCAGCGTTTACGCAGACTCCATAGATCATCATGGAAAAATCATCGATTCCCGAGATTATTCCATCTCATTTGCCAGCGCCTCCGTAGATGGAATTTATGAGAACCGAGTTGATCTACACCAGCACGTTGAGGCGGGCGATCTAGTTGGCTTAATTCATGATTTCAAGAACGCCGCCAATGAAGTGGTAGAAGTTCGAGCAAGCCGAAGTGGAATCGTCGCGCTCGTTCGAGGATATTCACCGGTGACTACTGGAGATGTGGTTTGCGAAATTGGCGAACTCTTCCCTGATTTAGAAAGTTTTGAAAAGTCGTTAACAGAAAAGAGCGCGTGATGAGCGGAACAGTTTCATCCTCAATCGATTTCGATAAGCGCGGTAAAGAGTCTGGATACCTTCGGGCAGGAGATTCCACAAATACCAGTGGTTGGGCGATCTTCAACTTGCCAATTCATTCCATTAATTCAGGACCAGGTCCAAAGGTCTTAATCATCGGCGGCAATCACGGCGATGAATATGAGGGTCAATTTGCGATCGCTAATTTGATGCGTGAACTTAATGTAGGTGACATCGCAGGGGAGTTGATTGCGATCCCATCTGTTTCATATCCTGCAAGCTTTGCCAGTACTCGCCTTTGGGCCGATGGCACTAATTTCAATCGCATCTTTCCTGGTGATGAAAATGGCAGAATTCCCGAGAAAATCGCCCATTATTTAGCGACTGAATTGATTCCTCGAGTCGATGTTGTAATCGATATCCATAGCGGAGGAAGAGGACACCACTTCCTCGAGAGCGCAACTGCAACGTGGAGTGATGATAAGAAATATCGAAGCGATTTGATAAAGAATTTAAATGGATGGAATACCCGATACTCATTGATCTTCCCATCGCACCCAGGAACAAATGAGCAATCACTACTGCCTGGATATGTTGCAAGCCTAGGCAAATCACTCTTTACTGGAGAGTTTGGCGGATCTGGAGTAACGACCGCAAGCAGCAATCGGATCACAAGAGCTGCACTGATATCAGCACTTAAAAGTATCGCTTTGCTGAAACCGGACTTTCATAGCGAAAGTTATGATCACCAAATAAAGATTGAAAATCGCGAATTTATTGATATGCGCGGAAGTTCGACCTATCACTGGGCTGAAGAAGAAGGTTTGTATCAAAACAAGAAGAGACTGGGTGAGAAGGTTGAAAAGGGCGAAGTAATCGGTGCGATTCATTTCCCAGATTCAGCAGACCGTAAACCTCATCTGGTTCACGCCGGACGCTCCGGAACTATCGGAGTAATTCGCGGATATCCGCGGGTTAAGCGCGGGGATTGCCTGATGCTAATTGGAGAGAGTTACAGCGATCTCAACCAGTTGCCAGAATAAGTTTCTTCAACTGAGCGATCGCGCTCTCTGAACCATCAATAATCTGGCTGGCAATTTCAGTTAACTCTGCACTTTCGCGGTAAAGAGTCGACCATTTGCGGTGAATGCGGGGGATATCGATTGGATCTATCCCAATTCGATCTTGAATTCCGAAGTCGAAGGCAATCTCACTGCTTGCAAACTTGATTCTGGCCGATGAAGTTGCTGCTTTGCTCTTCTCAATTTTTATGTCGGCGTTAAGTGAGGCAGTTTTAGAATCAAAGGGATCACCATTTGCAATCGTGTTTGAAATTGCTGCTGCTAGATCCCACCAAGGACCCTTATTGCTAGATCCAATAAGCGTAAATAGCGGCTCGTGAAGCTTTAATTCAATCGATTTCACTGACTTTGAATCAAGCGGTAAGTAAGATTCAAGTTTTTCAAGTGCGTTATGCGAGAACCCGCTGTAGGGAAAGTAGCGAATTGAAATCTGATGGAGCGCATCGTTTGGTTTTATTGCCAGAAGATGATCAACGACGCCGAAACGCTCACTCAAACCACCTGGACCATCAACCATATATAGCGGAGCTGGTGAAGACTCTGCCGCTTCTATCGTCGACATCGATCCCATCAACGCCGCATGGATTCGTGTGAAACGAGTTGCACCGTTCTGTGAGCGCGGTGCGTTTGCACTACCCCCGACTACTGAAGATGCAAGTTGGAGGGCTTGTGTTTTCTTCTCATCACTTAACTCAAGCAAATTTGCGGTCGCAAGTGCGGCTCCAAA
>CAMBOZ010000090.1 GCA_945869505.1 Bifidobacterium breve | reverse complement strand
GCGCAACGGAATTGTCGGAGTCATCGGACCTAACGGGGCCGGAAAGACAACGTTATTTAAAACAATCTTGGGCCTAGAACCAGCTGATTCTGGAAATGTGAAGATCGGTGAAACTGTAAAGATTTCATATGTCGATCAGTCACGTGGGGGAATCGATCCCACAAAAACGCTGTGGGAAGTTGTCTCTGACGGTTTGGACTTTATAAAGGTCGGCCAAGTAGAAATGCCTTCCCGCGCCTATGTTTCAGCCTTCGGTTTTAAGGGCCCTGATCAACAGAAGAAAGCTGGAGTGCTTTCGGGCGGTGAGCGAAACCGCTTGAACTTGGCGCTGACGTTAAAACTCGGCGGCAATTTACTACTTCTCGATGAGCCAACGAACGATCTTGATGTGGAAACACTGGGATCTTTGGAAAACGCTTTGCTCGAATTTCCAGGTTGCGCGGTTGTGATCTCTCACGATCGTTGGTTCCTGGATCGCGTTGCAACACACATCTTGGCCTATGAAGGCGATTCTAAATGGTTCTGGTTTGAAGGAAACTTTGAATCCTATGAAGAAAATAAGATTTCGCGCCTTGGCGCAGATGCGGCACGTCCACATCGTGCTACTTATCGAAAGCGGACTCGCTAATGAAATTCTTAAGCAAGCAATTTGTACGTTGGGATGATTTAGATGCAATGGGTCATGTGAATAATGCCAAGTATTTAACTTATGCCCAGGAAGCGCGCTTCTTATGGGCTACAGAAGAGTTTTCAGGTGCCATGCGCGAAACATCTTTAATAGAGATGGTTGTGGCGCGGGCCGAAATTGATTTCGTCGAACCAATTTATGAGGGTGGCCGTTTTGTAGATGTAGAAATTACGATCGGAAAGATCGGAAACTCATCCTTTAATATGCTCTTTACAATCGGCGATCAAGGCAAAGTCTTTGCCAAGGTCATGACCGTGCAAGTTGCGGTTTCGACTGAGACGATGAAGTCTCGCCCGCTAACTGATAAGGAACGTGAATTCCTTACCAAGTATCTGGAGACAAATTAGTGCTATTGGCCAAATCTAGGATCCATCCCGGCTGGATTGCTGTTGCAGTTACCTTTGTAACGCTTATGGCAACGGCCGGATTCAGATCCGCGCCTTCTGTGTTGATTGTTCCGCTTGAAGACGCCTTCCGTTGGTCACGATCTGATATCTCACTGGCTGTTGCAATAAATATTCTTCTCTTTGGCCTGGTTTCCCCATTTGCAGCAGCGCTGATGGAGAAGTTTGGTATTCGCAAAGTTGTGATGTCGGCTCTTACAACTGTTTCACTCGGCGCATTCCTAACAATCTTCATTCAAGCCCCTTGGCAGTTAATTGCCACCTGGGGTGTGATCGTTGGCGTTGGAACAGGCTCAATGGCTTTGGTATTTGCTGCAACGGTTGCCAATCGCTGGTTCGTTGCTAAACGTGGATTAGTAACTGGAATACTCACTGCTGCATCAGCTACGGGACAGCTAATTTTCTTACCGGGACTATCTCATCTAGCGCTCACCTATGGATGGAAGAGTGTTTCTATAACTGTCGCATCGTTTGCGTTGCTGGTAATTCCTTTTATTTATTTATTCCTGCGGGAGAGACCATCGGATTTAGGGCTCTTGCCTTACGGCGCTGCAGCAGATTGGCAGCCACCAACAAAAAGTGAATTGAGCGCATTCGCACTGGCGATCGATACGCTAAAGCAAAGTTCAACGAAAAAAGATTTCTGGTATTTATTTGGCTCATTCTTTGTCTGTGGACTTTCAACTAGCGGACTAATCGGCACTCACTTTATTCCAGCAGCACACGATCACGGAATGCCTACAACTCTTGCTGCATCACTCCTTGCCATGGTCGGTATCTTCGATGTGATCGGCACTGTATTTAGTGGATGGCTCACCGACCGCTATGACCCAAGAAAATTACTCTTCTTCTATTTTGGCCTGCGCGGGCTCTCGCTCTTTCTTTTGCCATCAATTCTCTTCAGCACCATTGAAGCATCAACGCTTGTCTTTGTAATTTTCTATGGCCTTGATTGGGTAGCAACAGTGCCGCCAACCATCATGCTCTGCCGTGCAATTTTAGGTCCGCAACGTGCAAGCGTTGTTTATGGCTGGGTATTTGTCGGACACCAAATCGGTGGAGCGGCTGCCGCATTTGGTGCAGCGATCTTGCGCGTTCAAATTGGTGATTACGCACTTGCTTTTTACATCAGTGGAGCGTTCTGTATCGTCACTTCGTACTTCGTTTTGCAGATCGCTAAAGGCGTTGACGATAAAGTTTTGAGAAGTTAATGACTTTCTATGAAGAAGTTGGGGGAGAGCCATTCTTCAACGATTTTGTTTCGCAGTTTTACGCGCGAGCTGCGAACAATCCAATACTGCGCCCGATGTATCCAGAAAAAGATATGCATGGTGCCGCACTTCGCTTAAAGATGTTTCTTGAACAGTACTGGGGCGGTCCAACAACTTATTCTGAAGAACGTGGCCACCCACGGTTGCGGATGCGCCATGCAGGTTTTCATATTGATTTGGCAGCACGTGATGCGTGGTTATCTTGCGCACTCGCCGCTTTGGAAGGCATGGAACTGCCTGATCAAAATCGCACGCAGTTGCGAGAATATCTAGAGATGGCAGCGCACGGAATGGTTAACGCTTCTGAGACCGATTCCCAATAATTAGAATTTCACCATTTCGAACATACCAAAGCGTTTCATCTTTATCGCGAATCGTTGTGATGCGAAGTCCTACTTTTTCTACAACACCTTCAATTTCTAAGACCTTTATCTGATCGCCGACTCCGTATTGATCCTCAATTAACATAAAGATTCCAGATGAAATATCGCGAACCACAGTCTGAGCGCCTAAACCAAGTGCAACACCGATAACACCAGCGGATGCGATTACCGGACCAAGATTAAAACCGAATTCACCGAGAATCATTCCGATTGCGATAATCCAAACAACTGCCTTAAGAATCGAATTAAGCACTGACCCGGTCGTGCGCGCACGTTCTGCCTGACGTTTTGCAAACCCGGGACCTGGTATCAAATCAGCGGTGGCCAATTTATTGACCGCGCGGTCAATGGCGCGATGGCCGATGCTGTAGCTGACCCAGGCGGCGATCAGGACGATTGCGATGCGAAGCGGCGCACCGCTTAGCCATTCCAGAATATTGCGGGTCTGCTCGCTCATAAGTCGAACTCTAATCCAATTCTTTACCTAAAATTGACCTGCAAATACCCCGAAGTTACGCATTTTTAGTGCAAGATAAACCAATCGGCGCGAGCCACGCGCTTCGAAACTGGGGTCTAGATGTCACGCGCGTTGGTTTTAAATGCCACATACGAACCGTTAGGTGTGGTTACTGAACGTCGTGCGCTGCTGCTAGTCCTTAATACTCGAGCAACCATGGTCGAATCATCCGGCAATATTCTTCACTTTGCTAAAGGACAGATAGAACTGCCATCTGTCATCCGTTTAAATAAATTTGTAAAAATTCCTTATCGCCATGCAGTTCCACTTTCCCGCCGCGCAATTTTTGCGCGCGATGGTGGACGTTGCGTTTATTGCGCAGCCCCAGCAACTTCGATTGACCACGTGATTCCTCGCTCACGCGGTGGCGGACATAATTGGGAGAACGTTGTATCTGCTTGCCACAAGTGCAATCACGTCAAGGCAGATAAGCCGCTTAAAGATTTAGGTTGGAGACTTCGCTCACTTCCGCGCGAACCAGTTGGTGCGGCTTGGCGAATTCTGGGCACCGGTCGGACCGATAATCGATGGTTGCCTTATCTCGAACCATTTGGTGTGGCAGCCGCAATCGCATAACTGACTTACACTTACGCCCATGATGATTCATATTGCATCCGCTATTCACACACTTGCACAAGGTGCACAAGAAGATGGCACATTTGCAGGCGAGGGCCTATCTGCAATTGAAACTTTTACTTATTTCTTTGCAGCACCCACAGCGCTTTTCATTGCTATCTCAGTAATCGTTTACGCACTTACCGGGGAACGTAAAAAGAGCGAGAACAAAAGTTCTGTCATCACAACTATCGAATAGTTAGTTAGCGAGCATCGACTGCGCGTGCCTTTAGCGCGCGAGACAGGGCATCGCGTCCCTCGGCAACCGAACGACGCAAAGCATGAGAAGCATCTTTACCTGTCACATCTAGCCAGTGCTGAGATTTGGTCACAGTTGATTCGCTGATCGCCCACATTGGGAAAGTTAAAGTCGCAGTGGTCTCTGCGATTTCAAATCCCTTGATCTTCCAGACCTCCAAGATCGCGGCAAAGTAATCATCAACAAATGCTTCAAGTAGGTCACAGTGGATATTCTCGTTAAAGCCACGGCAGGTGTAAGAATGAATTGTGTTGCTCAGATCTTCGGTGGTCACCGCTTT
>CAMBOZ010000089.1 GCA_945869505.1 Bifidobacterium breve | reverse complement strand
TTGAAGAAATTGAGAAAGATATTGAGCGCGACATGATTCTTACCGCTGCAGAAGCAGTTGAATACGGAATCATAGATAAGGTTATGTCTTCACGTAAGGCGAAGCCTTCGGCTTAATTTTTACTAAGGGAGCGTCGGTTAAGAAATGTTGAATAAATATTTCGAACCCGGCGCTCTTTTTTCATACCGTTCCTACCGCAATCTTTGGATCTCAACAATTTTAACTATTGTTGCTACCAGCGCTTTTCCAATCGCCCTTGCAGTCACAATCCTTGATGCGGGCGGTAGTGCAACCGCTCTTGGTCTGATCATGGGAGCCCGCGTTCTATCTGGAGTTCTATTGGCGCCAGTAGGGGGAGTCTGGGCCGATCGACTATCACGACGTTCTGTATTAATTGCTTCAGATGGAATCAGAGCTGTTGTGGGAAGCCTTGTAATCTTTTTTGATCCTTCAACTATTTCATTGTGGGTATTGCTTGCCGTCGTCGTGATTATGGGTGCGAGTGACGCCTTTGGTCGCCCCGCTGTCGCTGCAATCATCCCCAGTATTTTGCCGGATCACCTATTGCCTTCCGGAAATGTGGTTCGAGGCATCGCGATGAAAGGTGGCGAAATCGCTGGCCCTGGAATTGCAGGATTGATAATCGTCACTTTTGGAACTCATGCGACCTACTTAACAACTTGTTTCTTCTTTCTTGTTGGCGCCCTCTTATTGTTTAGAATTAATGAGAATCCAAGAGAAATGAATAGCTCACCAAAGAGTTCATTCCTAACCGAAGTCCGCGAAGGTCTGCGCGTTGTCTGGTACTACAAATGGATAACCGCAATGATCATTATGGCAACCTTCCAGCTAATGATGGTGGTCGGAGTAGAAATGGTTCTGCTTCCGGTAATCACTAAACGGGACTTTGGAACTGCAGCGGTATATGCAACAGCAGCTGCGCTATTTAGTCTTGGTGGAGTGATTTCAGCGATTATTAGTATTAAATCGAGAACAAAGAGACCCGGCACAGTTTCTGTAGTTGTTTGGGGATTATTTATTTTTGCACCTCTCGTCTTGGCCTTTCCTTCTTCAAAGGAGCTAATTTTTCTCGCTTACTTCCTCGCTGGTTTTTCAGTAGGTCCGTGGGAAGCGTTCTGGAACACGCAGGTGCAGCGCGAAGTTCCTGCTGAATATCAAGCTCGTGTCTTTAGCATTGATTACATGGGAACCGTCGGACTACTTCCGCTTGGTATGGCGCTGGCAGGTCCAATGGCGAATCTATTTGGAGAGCGACCACTTCTAATCGGTGTAGCGATTTTTCACTTATTAATCTGCGGAGTTGTTTTATTTGTGCCTGGTGTGAAGCAGATGAAGTCGACAAAACCTCCTTATTATTCTCAGGGCGAACAAAGTCACTCGTAAATTAAGACCCATTTATTTACTCTAGAAACTAAGATTTACCCATGACTCGTATTGGCGAAACTAGCGATCTGCTTAAATGTTCTTTCTGCGGAAAGACTCAGAAGCAGGTAAAGAAACTTATTGCCGGTCCTGGCGTTTATATCTGCGATGAATGTATCGAACTCTGTAATGAGATCATCGTTGAAGAACTCTCTGAGGCCACAACCCTTGGCCTCACTGAACTTCCAAAGCCACAAGCCATCTTTGAATTCTTAGATCAATATGTAATTGGACAAGACCGCGCCAAGAAATCTTTAGCTGTTGCGGTCTATAACCATTACAAGCGCGTGCAATCTGGCCAAGCAAAAGGCGAAGATGGTGTTGAACTCGCTAAGTCAAATATTTTGCTACTCGGTCCAACGGGATGCGGTAAGACTTTGATGGCACAAACTCTGGCACGCATGCTCAACGTTCCCTTTGCAATTGCTGATGCAACCGCTTTAACTGAAGCAGGTTATGTCGGTGAAGATGTCGAAAATATTTTGCTAAAGCTTTTGCAAGCGGCGGATTACGATGTTAAGAAAGCCGAAACCGGAATCATTTACATCGATGAAATCGATAAGGTTGCGCGCAAATCTGAAAACCCATCCATTACTCGCGATGTGTCAGGTGAAGGTGTTCAGCAAGCGCTCTTGAAGATTCTTGAAGGAACGGTTGCATCTGTTCCACCACAAGGTGGACGCAAGCACCCACATCAAGAATTTATTCAGATCGATACAACAAATGTTCTCTTTATTGTTGGTGGAGCATTCGCTGGTTTAGATAAAATCATCGAAGCGCGCAGCGGAAAAGCTGGCGTTGGTTTCAATGCCACTTTGCAAGAGGCAGCAGATAAGAATCGTAAAGATATCTTTGCCGATGTCAGGCCTGAAGACTTATTAAAGTTTGGAATGATCCCTGAATTTATTGGACGCCTACCAGTACTTACTAGCGTTGAAAATCTAGACAAGATTGCCCTGATGGAAATTCTCACCGAACCTAAAAATGCCCTGGTTAAGCAATATCAGCGCCTGTTTAACCTAGATGACGTAGACCTTGAATTTACGTCAGATTCACTCGATGCCATCGCCGAACTTGCTCTAAAGCGTGGCACAGGTGCGCGTGGGCTTCGCGCAATTATGGAATCAGTTCTACTTACTGTGATGTATGACGTACCAAGTCGCACAGATATAGCCAAAGTGATCATCACTAAGGAATGTATTGATGAGAATGCGGCCCCAACCTTGGTTGAGCGCACGGGAGATATTCCAAAGCGCGCTTCTCGCCGCGAAAAAGGTGCAGAGGAGAAGAGCGCGTAATCTAGACTGCGCTCTATGTCTTCCGCAACGCCCACTGGCGCTGAACTAGCTTCGACCTTCTCACCGGTCGATATTGAGACGCGGCTTTATAAAAAATGGTTAAGCGCCGATTACTTCACAGCAGATGCATCATCTAAAAAAGAAGCTTTCACAATTGTTTTGCCTCCGCCAAACGTTACTGGCGTGCTGCACATTGGACATGCCTTAGATCAAACTTTGCAGGATTGCCTATCGCGTATGAAGCGCATGAAGGGCTACGAAGTTTTGTGGTTACCCGGAATGGATCACGCAGGTATTGCAACCCAGAATGTTGTTGAAAAACAAGTAGGCGCACAAGGTATATCTCGTCATGATCTTGGCCGCGAAGAATTTGTTAAGAAAGTTTGGGAATGGAAAGCCGAATCTGGTGGAGCAATTCTTGATCAAATGAAACGACTTGGCGTTAGCGTCGATTGGTCACGTGAGCGTTTCACAATGGATGAAGGCATGTCCAAGGCGGTAGTTTCTATCTTTAAGAAGATGCACGATGCTGGCCTTATTTATCGCGCCGAAAGAATCATCAATTGGTGCCCACGTTGCTTAACTGCTCTTTCAGATATCGAAGTAGATCACCAAGATGATGCTGGTGAGTTCGTCCAAATTCGTTACGGCGAAGGTGAACAATCAATTGTTATCGCAACAACTCGCGCCGAAACAATGTTGGGCGATGGCGCTGTTGCCGTTCACCCAGATGATCCACGTTACAAGCACTTAATCGGTACTGAGGTTCTATTGCCGCTGGTAAATCGCATGATTCCAATCATCGCCGATGAACTTGTAGAACAAGACTTTGGAACTGGTGCGGTAAAGGTCACCGCCGCTCATGATGCAAATGACTTCGAAATGGCGATGCGCCATAACGTTCCTTTTGTTGTGATTATGAATGAACACGGCGTCATGGACGGAACTGGCACCGAATTCGATGGTATGGATCGCTTTGCTGCTCGCGTGGCAGTTGTTGCTAAGTTAAAAGAGATGGGCCGTGTTGTTGCTGAGAAGCGTCCTTATATTCACGCAGTTGGCCACTGTTCACGTTGCGATACAACTGTTGAGCCACGTCTTTCTAAGCAATGGTTTGTAAAAGTTGCTCCACTTGCGAAAGCTGCAGCGGATGCCGTTCGCAGCGGTGAAGTAAAGATTGAACCAGAAGCGCTCTCACCAAGATATTTTGAGTGGGTAGATAACATGCATGACTGGTGTATCTCTCGACAACTTTGGTGGGGACATCGCATTCCTGTTTGGTATGGACCTAATGGCGAAGTTCAAGTTGTTGGTCCTGACGAAGTCGCACCCGCCGGTTGGACGCAAGATCCAGATGTTTTGGATACCTGGTTCTCTTCAGGACAGTGGGCATTTTCAACCTTTGGTTGGCCTGAGAAAACAGCAGATCTTGCAAAGTTTTATCCAACTAGCGTTCTTGTCACAGGTTATGACATTTTATTCTTCTGGGTTGTGCGCATGATGATGATGTCAACATTTGCGATGGATGGGGTTGCCCCCTTTAAAACCATCATGCTCCATGGTTTGGTGCGCGATCAGTTCGGTAAGAAGATGTCAAAGAGTAAGGGCAATGTAATTGACCCAATTGAATTTATGGATAAATACGGAGCCGATGCGCTGCGCTTTACCTTAGCCCGCGGTGCCAA
>CAMBOZ010000088.1 GCA_945869505.1 Bifidobacterium breve | reverse complement strand
TATCCCTAAGTGTTGTTCTGTCAGTTCAATTAGCTCAGCTTCGGATTTTATAATTCCGATTTTCTTGTACTTGACTTCCCCATCAGGTGCGATAAACCAAGTAACAGGTACTCCCATTCCAAAATAGCCACGTGACTTGGAATCTCGATCGTAATAATTTGGCCAAGTTATCCCGTTATTTACAATGAATTCTTTTGAGTTCTCGGGAGATGATTCCTCCACCGCCACGCCAATTAAAGATATTTTGCCTTTTGCTTTCGCGTAAAAACTAACAAAATCAGGGATTTCATCTAAGCACGATGCGCACCAGGATCCCCAAACGTTAACAATCATCGGTCCGCGCAAGGATTCAAGGGCAAGGCCTTTTGAGCCATCAACGCATTCCACAAGGGTTCCACTCGTTATCGATGAATCGCTAGGGACGTTTGCGCAAGTAATTACTTCACCTTTTTGTGCAACGCTTTGCGTTTGCGCACAACCCGATAGCGCTAGCACCAAGGTTAGGAACACAACTCGCTTCATCGGAAGTCCTCATCGCTCTTAACTAATAATTTGGCTTTCACTTTATCGCTTTCGCCGATACCAAATGAAGGACAGACATTAGCCATTGGGCATGCCCCGCAAGCGGGTTTGCGCGAATGACAAATTCTTCTTCCGTGCCAGATCATGCGTTGTGACAAGTTAGTCCATTCCTTTTCAGGAATTAACTCTCCCACTTCGAATTCTACTTTTACGGGATCTTGCGAGGTAGTCCATTCAAAACGACGAGAAAGACGACCAAAATGAGTGTCGACGGTGATTCCTGGAATGTCGAACGCGTGCCCAAGGACAACATTGGCAGTCTTTCGACCAACACCGGGCAAAGTAATTAACTCTTGCAAAGTATCTGGAACTTCACCTTCAAAATCTTCAATAATTTTTATCGCTAGCCCCTTAATGTGGCGCGCTTTCGCTCGAAAAAATCCAGTTGTATAAATCAGATCTTCAATATCTGCCAGTGATGCTTTGGCGTAGGCCCGCACATTTTTATATCGTTTAAATAGCGCGGGTGTAACTTGGTTTACGCGCTTATCTGTACATTGCGCAGATAGCACGGTGGCAATGGTTAGCTCTAGCGGATTAGAAAAATCCAATTCACAGCGCACATTGGGATATTTTTTGCTCAGAATTCGATAGATGGCTCGTGCGTTCTTGCGAGTTTCACTATCTGCGGCCATGCGAGTAAACTACCTATGTGACCCCAGAAGAAGAAGTCGTACGCAGAGCCCCGCTCTTTACAGCCCTCGACGAAGAAGCCGCAGTCTCTTTGCGCTCATCGATGGATTCGGTAAAGATCGCCAAGGGCGGAATCCTCTTGAAAGAGGGCGATGACGGGGAACATCTATATGTAATTATCGATGGCAAGCTAAAGCTCGGAACATCCAGCGGTGACGGTCGTGAAAACCTACTTTCAATTCTCGGTCCTGGCGAAATGTTTGGCGAACTCTCGCTCTTTGATCCCGGCCCACGAACATCAACTGCAACAGCGGTTACAGATGCCAGATTACTTTCACTTAGCCATGAAAAAGTGATTCCTTGGCTAAAGCAGAACCCAGAAGTTTCACTACAACTCTTAACTCGTTTGTCACAACGACTACGCCGCACAAATGAAGCTGTCGGTGACTTAGTTTTCTCAGACGTTCCAGGTCGTGTTGCTAAAGCGCTAATAGACCTTGGCGATCGCTTTGGAAAGACAACTGCCGAAGGCTTGTTGGTAAGCCATGACTTAACACAAGAAGAGTTGGCGCAGTTAGTCGGCGCATCACGTGAGACAGTAAATAAGGCACTTGCCGATTTTGCTGGCCGTGGATGGCTCAAACTTGATGGTCGTTCCGTATTAATTACCGATGAAGAACGTTTAGGTAAGCGCTCTCGCTAATTAAGCAACTTCAACGGTTAGTTCGATTTCAACCGGTGAGTTCAAAGGAAGTTCAGCAACACCAACTGCACTGCGTGCGGCAATTCCCGCATCTCCCCAAATATGCATAAAGAGTTCAGAGGCTCCGTTTGCTACAAATGGCTGACTTGTAAAACCAGGCGCTCCATTTACATAACAAACTACGCGAACAACTTTAATGATTGAATCAACTGGAGCTACTAGTTCAACAGCTGCTAAACAGTTAAGCGCACATATTTCAGCTAGTTCTTTAGCGCGCTGCTGAGTAATTTCCGCACCAACTTTGCCGGTATCTGCCATCGCACCATCCACCAGCGGAAGCTGTCCCGCTGTAAAGACTATTTTTCCGGTACGAGTTGCAGGAACATAGGCTGCGACAGGCTTGGCCGCGACGGGAAGAGTTAAACCTTTTTCCGCTAACTTTGCGCGAACATCAACAGACATAACTATTTAACCTCTCGCTTCATGTAAGCAACGAGTTGTTCGCCACCTGGTGCTGGAATAACTGTTACGAGTTCCCAGCCATCAGAACCCCAAGTATCAAGAATTTGCTTGGTTGCATGTGAAAGTAGTGGAACTGTGGCATATTCGAATTTCATTAGTTTCCTCCGGCTAGTGCTGCTTTAACGAGTGATGAAACGAGTGAACCATCTGCTTTACCAGCGATCTGCGGCTTAATAGCCCCCATAACTTTGCCCATATCGGCAGGGCCTGCAGCTCCAGTTGATGCGATAGCGGCAGCTATAAGTTTTTTAACATCGTCTTCAGAAAGTTGTGCTGGCAAATATTTAGCGATTACTTCGCCTTCAGCTTTTTCTTCCGCGGCCTTTTCGGGACGGTTGCCTTTGGCAAACTCTTCCGCGGCTTCGCGGCGCTTCTTGGCTTCGCGTGATAAGACGGTGATGATTTCGTCTTCAGAAAGTGTGCGCGCTTCTTTACCGGCTACTTCTTCAGTTGTGATTGCAGTGAGCACCATGCGGATAGTGCCTGAAACAACCTTGTCACTACTGCGAATTGCCTCGGTGAGGTCGCTCTTGAGTGTCTCTTTGAGTCCCACTAGTTTGATGCTCCAATTCCTTGAATTGTTTGGGTGTATCTTCTCACGTAATGAGTTATCAACTTCGCCAGGCCGAGATCCCGATCTTGCCCGCAGGCCACGCACCCATACGAGTACTTCACTTTTCGGACCTGCATTTAACCCCTGCTCGCAAAACCGAGATCGCAGATATCAAATCATTTATTGATATGGCCCCAGATTTAGTTATCTCAACCGGAGATTTTCTAGCTCATATGCAGGCCGTTCCCGTTGCCCTCGATGCTCTCGATCAATTGTTAAATCTACCTGGTCTCTTTGTCTTTGGTTCTAACGATTATTACGCACCAAAGCCAAAGAACCCACTTAAATATTTACTGCCTAACCATGGCAAACGTAAACATGGTGATGATCTGCCATGGCCTGATCTAGATAACGGCTTGCAGGCTCGTGGATGGATAAATTTAAATCGCTCGCGCGCCACAATTAAAATTAATGATACGACGATCGAAACTCGTGGAACCGATGATGCGCATTTGGAATTCGATGATTACTCACTCGTTGCAGGCAAACCCGGACCGTGCGACATCGCAATCGGTGTAACTCATGCGCCTTACTTAAGAATTCTCGAAGGTATGACTAAAGATGGTTTAGATGCAATCTTTGCTGGACATACACACGGCGGACAAGTTCGATTGCCACTACCTGGAGGATCGCGCGCGCTAACAACAAATTGTGATCTTCCAACATGGCGGGCACGTGGTTTAACTAAATTTGGTAGCGAACCTTATTTACATGTTTCTGCAGGAATGGGAACAAGTCCCTTTGCGCGAATCCGTGTAGCAAGTCCACCAGAAGTAAGTTTGGTAACGCTTACTTCAGCGCAGCAATATCAGCGTCAACCATAAGTTCGGCTAACTCTTTCCAGTGGGTTTTTGCTTTCCAACCCAGGGCTTTTTCAGCCTTTGATGGATCTCCGATAAGCGCATCAACTTCAGTCGGGCGAATGTATTTCTTATCGGTTTCAACATGGTCTTGCCAATTTAAACCTGCGCGTGAAAATGCTGCTTCTGCAAAGTCTTTAACTGTTGCGCCGACACCGGTGGCAACTACGTAATCAGATGGCTTATCTTCTTGCAGCATCAGCCACATTGATTCAACATATTCTTTGGCATATCCCCAGTCGCGGACCGCAGTGAGATTTCCAAGAAAGACTTTGTCCTGCTTGCCAGCTTTGATTGCAGCAACTGCGCGCGTGATCTTGCGAGTTACGAAAGTTTCACCGCGACGAGGTGATTCGTGATTGAACAAGATTCCGTTTGTCGCGTGCATTCCATAACCATCGCGATAGTTAACGGTGCACCAATAAGCCATCAACTTTGCGGCGGCATATGGTGATTGCGGGCGGAACATGGAAAGTTCATTCTGTGGCGGTGGAGTTGAACCATAGAGTTCAGAAGTTGATGCTTGAT
>CAMBOZ010000087.1 GCA_945869505.1 Bifidobacterium breve | reverse complement strand
CCGCATATGCCTTTGATTCCGCAATGATGAGTTCGACATCTGTAATTGGTCCGGTGATTGTTACAACGTTAGCGCTCTCTTCACGTCCATATTTAGCGTTAAATGTAGTCGCCGCGCTTATGCTCACTGGCGGAATTGCACTCGCTTTGACTTCTGTTTCGCGGAACTGGATTCCTGAAAAGAAAGCAAAAGGGCAGGAAAGGCTATTAAAAAATCGCGCAATGCAAATGTTGATGTTCGAAGGATGCTTTATTGGATTCGGATGGGGCGTATTTGATGTAGCTGTTCCCGCATTTGCCACCCAGGAGAATGTTCCGCATCGCATCGCTTGGATCTTCGCCTCCTTTGGTATCGCTACCGTCATTGGCGGATTACTTGGTGGCCTGGTGTCAAAAAAACTTGCCCCGCTTTCCGCTCTTCGTCGGGCTTATCTACTCTGGTCGATCGCATGCTTTCCAATTGCATTTACTTATCCAGATTGGACTATGGCACTGGTCGGTGCATCAATTGGTTTACTAGGTGGCGCGGTTCAAGTCTTTTACTTTGAAGTACTCGAAGCGGTAAGACCAAAGGGTTCACAAACATCTTCACTTGGTTGGATCTGGAGCGTGGAGGGATCCTTTATGGCAATAGGCGCCGCCGTTGGTGGAGTTGTTTCCGAGCATCTCTCGCCCCGCGTTGGGCTAACGATGCTTCCCATTATGATTTTTATTGGATACATAATCCTTACAGTTGGAAGAGGAAGACTTTCCGCTGCAAACGACTTACCTACAGATGAAGAAGATTTAGCCGCTATGGCCGATAACTCACCAACAATTAAATAGCGACAAAGGCAAAGAATTTAATGCGCGGCTTCGTTCCAACTCTTACCAATACCAACACTGACATCTAAAGGTGCTTTGAGCGGATATGCCGCGGCCATCTCGCGGCGCACCAACGAGGTAAGACTCTCTTCTTCTCCAGCTACGACTTCCAATATCAATTCATCGTGCACTTGCAGCAAAAGGCGTGATTGAAGTTTCTCTGCTTGCAGTGCACGTTGCACATTGAGCATCGCTTGTTTAATGATGTCGGCAGCGGATCCTTGGATCGGTGCATTTAGCGCCATACGTTCGGCGATCTCACGGCGTTGCCGATTATCGTGCGTCAGATCGGGAAGGTAGCGACGACGGCCCATCACCGTTTCGGTATATCCGACTTTGCGCGCTTCGACAACCACGCTACTTAAATAATCACGGATACCACCGAAACGTAGGAAGTACTTATCCATTAAATCTTGGGCAGCATGTGGCGAGAGATCTAGTTGAACCGCCAAGCCATAAGCGCTAAGTCCATAAGCCAAACCGTACGACATCGCTTTAATCTGCCGGCGCATTTCAGGATCGACATCAACTGCTGCAACTCCAAAGACAAGCGCTGCCACGGTGGCGTGTAAATCTTCACCAGTTTCAAATGCAGCAAGTAAACCTGCATCATTAGATAAATGCGCCATGATTCGCATTTCTATCTGACTGTAATCCGCGGTCAGTAGCGAGCTATATCCAGAGCCCGCAATGAATGTCTTTCGAATGCTGCGACCTTCCTCAGTCCGCACCGGAATATTCTGCAAGTTAGGACCAACCGAAGATAACCGACCGGTGGCAGCAACCGTTTGTGCAAAGTGAGTACGGATGCGACCGTCTGCGCCAATTTCTGCGATCAACCCTTCGACCGTTGTGCCAAGTTTCTTGGTTTCACGAATACGCAAGAGCGATGCCAGAAGTGGATGTTTAGTCTTCTCAAAGAGCCAATTAAGCGCCTCGGCATCAGTTGTAAATCCAGTCTTAATTTTCTTAGTCTTCGGCAGATTTAATTCGTCAAAGAGAACGACTTGTAGTTGCTTAGGAGATGCCACATTGAACTCGTGACCTGCGGCTAAATGCGCAGCCTTAGTTTCGCGTGCTACTTCACCTTCAAAAAAAGTAGCAAGTTTCGCTAGTTCTTTGCGGTCAACGGCTATCCCACGATTTTCCATAACCGCCAAGAGCTGGGCTATCGGAAGTTCTAAATCATTAAATAGCTGCAGAACTCCACGGTCGCGCATCTCCGTTTCCAGAGATTTACGTAAAGTGAAAAGGACCGCCGCGCTACTTAATAGTTCTTGCTCGGGAGAAGATAAATCTATTGCGGCTCCATCTCCCCATCGCTCAAGGAGATCAGGCAACTCTTGGGCACGGACTCCCGGATTAACTAGATATGCCGCCAAAGCGGTATCAAAGATAACTCCATCAAGTAAATTTTCGCGTGCCAATGTTTTAGCATCGTGAGCAATTTTCGGAATCATTTTATTCCGCGCCCACTCCCCCATTTGCGAGGAGTGAACCAATTGGACATCTGTCGGTGAAAATGCGACTGCGTAGCGGTGCAATTTCTCATCACGCATTTCAAATGAAACTGCTATTTCACCTTGATGGGTGGAAATACGGGCATCTATCTCAGCTGGCGTAAGCACGCCACCTTCGACAGTAGGTGCAAAGAGGGTTAATTCTTCAATAGATTCCTGCTTCTTAACTACAGAATCAGGGTTAAGAATTGGCTTAAGGCGATCCTTTAGCGTTCTAAATTCCAGTTGTTCGAATAGTTTGGTGAGATCTGCTTCCACCACGCCCGGCCAAGATAAATCATCAACTTTGTACTCGATGGGAGCATCGTAAATCAACTGGGTCAGCTCGCGATTGCGAATGACATCGTTGATGTTATCGCGCAGAGATTGACCGACTTTGCCGCCCACTTTATCCACGTTGGCGATTAGTTCTTGCAGTGATCCGTATTCAACTACCCACTTAGCCGCTGTCTTTTCGCCAACGCCAGGAATAGATGGCAAGTTATCGCTCGGATCTCCGCGCAGTGCTGCAAAATCTGGATATTGATCTGGCGTCATCCCGTACTTTTCCTGAACTGCAGTGGGCGTCATTCGCGCCATTTCAGAAACGCCACGCTTTGGGTAAAGAACTGTTGTCTTATCTGTCACCAACTGAAAGCTATCTCGGTCGCCTGTACAGATGAGAACTTCTGCGCCTTCACGTTCAGCTTGCTTGGTAATTGTTGCGATTATGTCATCCGCCTCAAAGCCTTCTAATGCAAATTGCGTTATCCCAAAGCCCTTGACCAAATCATTTAGAAAGGACATCTGCGAACGGAATTCATCGGGCGTCTTGGCACGATTAGCTTTGTAATCAGGAAAAATATCGGTACGAAAAGTATTGCGCGAAACATCAAAAGCAACGGCCACGTGAGTCGGTTTCTCATCTTTCAACAGGGAGATCAGCATTGTGGCAAAACCGTAGATCGCGTTGGTGTGCTGGCCTTGGGCTGTTGTGAAATTCTCGGCAGGAAGGGCAAAGAAAGCTCGATATGCCATTGAATGGCCATCGATTAGAAGTAATCGCTTCTGGGCCATTGCGCCATCCTAGAGAAGTACTCGTTAACAAGTTACTATTTCGAACTATGACGCAGCCAGAAAATACCCCAAACTATTTAGAGTTGATTCGCGAACGTGGAAGTGGTGCCCTAGATAAGAAGATGGGGATCGAGATTTTGGAGGCGTCCCCGCAACGTTTAGTTGGACGAATGCCAGTTGAGGGAAATACCCAACCAATCGGATTGCTACACGGCGGCGCCAGCGTTGTACTTGCCGAGTCTTTAGGCTCTGTTGGAACACAACTTCACGCCGGTCCAAATCGAAAAATTGTGGGCGTTGATATAAATGCCACACATCACAAATCAGCGACGTCTGGTTTTGTTACCGGGGTTGCCACAGCAGTCTCCTTGGGAAAGACTCTGTGCTCCTATGAAATTGTGATCACAAATGAGGCCGGCCAAAGAACTTGCACAGCTCGGATAACATGCCTGATCCTTGCCGAGGCCACGGTCCGTTAGTTAAGGTTAGCCACCTAGCAAGAGCGATCTGCATCCAACGATTGATGCACTGAAAAAAGATGAGGAGTGCGACTTGAATTTAGCAAGAAAGAAGATCAGCGCCCGCTTCATCCTCTTGTTAATTACCGTGCTCAGTGCGGCAGCTGGTTTCTCTTCAATCGCATCACCTGCAAACGCTGCTGAAAAACCGACGAAGCTCTACGGGGTAGTTACAAGTTCTACCGAAGATCCACTCGCCGGTGTCGGCATCTCTATTGTGGGTCCAGATGGCTTTAGCGCTGAGATTAAAACCGACTCACTTGGAAAATGGGAAGTTCTTATCCCGGTTAAAGGCACATATAGCGCGACGATCAATGAGGGCGATCTTCCTTCGGGACAAGCGCTAACTGATCCGAGCAAGGTAACCGTCAAAGCAAATGTATTCATGCTTGGTGTGGAACTTCGACTTCTCTTTCTTGTGGGACCGGGAGTTGAGAAAGCCACCATGCTGGAACGGTCTGCTCAATTGACAGTAGATGGATTAATTCT
>CAMBOZ010000086.1 GCA_945869505.1 Bifidobacterium breve | reverse complement strand
TCCTCACTTCTTGGCTCAATTGTCGTAGTAGAAAGCGCCCGAGATGCTGAATCAATCTTGCGTTTAAATCCAGGCCTAACTGTCGTAACACGCGACGGCGATGTTATTACTGCAAAACGCGCACGAGGTGGATCTGCATCATCTACATCTTTGATTGAGATAAATGCACTAATACAGGATTTAACAAAGAAGCTAGAAGTACTAACCCACAACTGTGATCGCCTGAAATTTGAAATAGTTACCGCACAGAGTGAAGTAGACTCCAAGCAAAGCGCCTTTGACATTGCACTTTCAAAGTTAAATGAGTCAGATGCACTAATTGCTGCGCTAACTGAACAACTTGCGGTCTCTGGACAGAATATGAAGTCTGCCAGCGCCGAAGTAGAGCGACTCGATTCGGCTATCGCTGAAGCCAGCGCCGCAAAAGGTCGCGACGAGAATGAACTCTCCATTGCATCTGCACAATTACAGCAACGTGGCGAAACTGCAGAGCCGGATCACAGCGCTGCCGAAACCCTTCGCAACCAAGTCTCCCTTGCAAGAACAGCAGAAGTCGAAGCGCGACTGGCAGTACGCACTAGCGAAGAGCGAGTTGACTCTCTTTCAGCGCGCGCAAAAGCGTTAGAAGATTCTGCCAGCGCCGAGCGCGAAGCATCTGCCCGAGCTGTATCGCGACGTGGGGCACGCGCACGCGGTGCGCTTATTTCATCTGCGATCGCTGAAGCAGCCTATGAAGCGCTAATCCATATTGAACGCTCAATCGCAAAAGCAGCAACCGAGCGTGCCAGATTAGAAGCATCGCGCTCTGATCGTGAAGGTGAAACACTTACTGTGCGCGCACGCAGTCGTGAACTCGCAACGCAGCTAGAACAACTTACTTCCTCCGTTCATAAAGATGAAATCGCCAGAGCAGAACAACGCATGCGCATCGAAGCGCTCGAAACAAAGTGCGTGGAAGAGCTAGGCGTTGATACGACAACGTTGGTTAATGAATATGGTCCGCACAATGACGTTCCGACATTTATTGAGACCGATGACGGTGAGATAGTTGCTACCGAATTGATTCCTTATCGCCGCGACCAACAAGAGAAGCGTCTGGCAGCAACTGAACGCTCCCTGACTCTCCTTGGAAAGATTAATCCGTTGGCGCTAGAGGAGTACAACGCGTTGGAAGAGCGTTTGAAGTTCCTCGCTGAACAATTGGAAGATTTAAAGCGCACCAAGAAAGATCTACTAGATATCATCAAAGAAGTTGAAGATCGCGTGCAGAGCATCTTTATTGAAGCATTTGAAGAAACGGCAAAACACTTTGAAAATATCTTTGCCCGCCTCTTCCCAGGTGGTGACGGTCGCCTGATCCTTACCAACCCAGATGATCTTCTAAATACTGGTGTAGATGTGGAGGCCCGTCCTCCCGGAACCAGAATCAAGCGACTATCGCTACTTTCTGGTGGACAGAAATCACTGACCGCCGTTGCGATGCTGGTTGCGATATTTAAAGCGCGCCCAAGTCCTTTCTACGTCCTCGATGAAGTTGAAGCGGCACTGGATGATGTAAACCTGGGTCGCTTGCTGGTCATTCTCGAAGAGCTTCGCGAAAGTTCTCAGTTGATCATCATTACCCACCAGAAACGCACTATGGAGATTGCCGATTCGCTCTATGGCGTAACCATGCGCGGTGATGGCGTTACGGAAGTTATTTCACAACGCTTGCGCGATTCTGAATCTGCTTAGTTATTTGGTTTCGCATGGGAATTTTTAGCAAGTTCGTTGCCAAATTAAAGGGCGAATCAACAGCCGATCCGCTCGATTGGAAGGTGCTTGAGGAAGAACTCCTAGGAGCTGATTTAGGTCCAAATTTGACTGCCGAGATATTAAAGAGCGCACAAAGTTTAAAGGGTGATGATGCGCTTTCTTCGCTCAAAGAAATTCTCAATTCACATCTCTCAACTAAACCTCGCGCCCTTTCGGGTGAAAATTCGGTTGGAGTAATTCTGGTCGTAGGGGTTAACGGAACGGGGAAGACTACTTCGGTCGCGAAATTAGCCAATTTACTTAAGTCATCTGGTAATTCTGTGATGCTGGCAGCCGCAGATACTTTTCGCGCTGCAGCAGTCGATCAATTGCAAACTTGGGGTCAACGTATTGGTGTTTCTGTTATCTCCGGTAAAGAGTCAGCGGAACCTGCTGCAGTCGCTTTCGATGCGGCAGTTACCGCTAGTGCTTCACAAGTTAAATATTTAATTGTTGATACCGCTGGACGTCTTCACAATAAGAACGATTTAATGGCTGAACTTGGAAAAATAAGACGAGTGGTTGAAAAGACTCTTCCAATAAGCGAAGTTCTTTTAGTTATCGATGCGACAACTGGCCAGAATGGAATTGCTCAAGCCAAGATATTTACCGAAGCAGTTGAAGTGACTGGGTTGATTATCACCAAGTTGGATGGAACTGCCCGTGGTGGGGTCGCCCTAGCGATCGAGAGCGCGCTAGATATTCCAATAAAATTTGTCGGGACAGGTGAAGGTGAGCGCGATTTTGCTCCATTTGACCCAGCAAATTACCTATCGGGCTTGATAAACGATTGAGAGCGGAATCTCTGTAACAAAGTTGTAACAAGACTCGCACTTTTGTGACTCTTTCTTAACCTACAAAACGAGTCCCTGTAACCCGCACAGGACATCTTTGCACCATCTCAAAGGCGAGAGATTTCTCGATAATTCAAAGGTGGTTTATTCATGGAAGAAGTTGTTCTAAATACAGGTGACACCGCATGGATGCTGATTAGCACTGGCCTTGTAACCTTGATGATCCCTGGCTTGGCGCTCTTCTACGGTGGCATGGTTCGCGTGAAGAGTCTTCTCAATATGATGATGATGTCTTTCGGTGCGCTTGCATTGGTTTTCGTTATTTGGATCGCGGTGGGATTCTCACTCGTCTTTGGTAACTCTGTAGGAGATCGTGGCCTTATTGGAAACGCAACCGAATTCCTATTTCTCGAAGGGTTAGATAATTCAACCGCTTTAATTGGAACAATTCCAGCAGCAGTCTTTATCGCATTTCAAGGTTTGTTTGCTGCAATTACCGTCGCACTTATTTCCGGTTCGATCGCTGACCGAGCAAAGTTTGGTGCGTGGATGATTTTTGCAGGTGCTTGGGCCACACTTGTTTATTTCCCGGTCGCGCACTGGGTCTTTGCCTTTGACGATTTCGTTGCAAAGACAGGTGGCTGGATTGCCAATGATCTTGGCGCAATCGACTTTGCCGGAGGAACCGCTGTACACATTAATGCCGGTGCTGCAGGTTTAGCGCTGGCGCTAATTCTTGGTAAGCGAGTTGGTTTTGGAAGAGTTGCAATGCGCCCACACAGCCTTCCACTTGTGATGTTAGGAGCAGCGTTGCTTTGGGTTGGTTGGTTTGGATTCAATGCCGGTTCAGCCGTTGCCTCGAATGGAACTGCCGGATTGGCTCTCCTGAATACTATGGCTGCAACAACTGCTGCAGTATTGGCTTGGTTACTTGTTGAGAAAATTCGCGATGGACATGCAACAAGCCTCGGCGCTGCATCTGGTGTTGTAGCTGGACTTGTTGCCATTACTCCAGCGTGCGCTGCAGTTGATGCAAGTGGCGCTCTGATAATCGGTGCAATTGCGGGTGCGCTTTGTGCGCTCTCAGTTGGTCTCAAATTCAAGTTTGGATATGACGACTCACTCGATGTAGTTGCCGTCCACCTCGTAGGTGGAATCGTTGGAACAGTAATGATTGGTTTTGTTGGCCAAGAAGTTGGTCTCTTCAACGGTGGCGGAACAGATCAGCTCGTTAGCCAGATCATCGGCGCAGCTGCAGTTCTTGCGTACTCTTTCGTGGCAACACTCATCATCGGTAAGTTAATTGATCTAATCTTTGGTTTCCGAATCTCAGTTGATGAAGAAGTCGAGGGAATTGATATCGCAGTGCATGCTGAGCGTGCATATGAAATATTTGATAACAACCAAGGAAGCGCATTCGCTTTATCTAAGGGAGGACAATTGTGAAACTAATAACTGCAATAATTAAACCAGCCAAGTTAGATGATGTTAAGGACGCACTTCAAGCAGCCGGAATCACAGGAATGACTGTTTCTGAAGCAAGTGGCTTCGGTCGACAAATGGGACATACTGAGGTTTATAGAGGGACTGAATATAAAGTCAATCTGGTTCACAAGGTTCGCCTTGAAGTACTTGTTGATGAGCCAAACGTTGAAAGTGCTCTAGCTCTGATTGTGAAGGCGGCCCACACAGGATCTATCGGTGATGGAAAAGTGTGGACTACCCCAGTTGATCAGGTTGTACGTGTCAGAACTGGTGAGCGAGGAGCAGCGGCAATTTAGTGATGCGGCACTCTACTTGAGAAGAGTAAAGCTACCCTCCTCAAGTAGAGTGTGCTCATTATGTTTGATTCACTTTCGGCCAAATTAACTGGAGCGTTTTCATCGCTTCGCTCTCGCGGCAAGTTAAGCACTTCCGATATTGAAA
>CAMBOZ010000085.1 GCA_945869505.1 Bifidobacterium breve | reverse complement strand
CGTCACAATAGGTAAGGTTAGAGCAGTACCCTTGGTCTATGACCCCGGCACCTGGTGCGGGCAGCGAAGGTACGAAAAAGAAGCGCAGGCGTAAACGCCCCGCACATCGCGCCCCACTTACGAAAGATTCATCTACTGCTAGCGCAGTTACACCTTCAGATGCCGCTTCCAAGCGTCCAAAACCTCCTGTCAAGAACTACGCCAAGCGCGTAGATGAAGTTTCTGCCGGCGGCCTAGTTATCGATCACAGCGGAAAGAATGGATTGTTAATCGGCCGGATTGATCATAAGGACAGCAGCGGTAAGAGAATTTTATGGTCGTTGCCCAAAGGTCACATAGAAGAAGGTGAAACCCCTGAGCAAGCAGCTCTTCGTGAAGTCGCCGAAGAAACTGGAATTGAATCAGCAATTGAGCGATCACTTGGAGTAATTGATTTTTGGTTTATGGCCGGCGGAAAAAGAATTCATAAAACAGTTCATCATTATCTATTCCGCGAAACTGGTGGCAAATTAGCCCCACAAGAAAGTGAAGTAGATGAGGTCGGCTGGTTTCCGTTGGCAGAAATTGTGGAACGTTTGGCATATCCCGATGAGAAGAAGTTAATCGCGCGTACTGGCGCATCTGAAGAAGTTGCCGCACAATGAAAAAAATCTTATTAACCCTTATTTCAACTTTCTTTTTATTTGGATCTCTCCCGATTGCCAGTGCCGATACAACGGTTATCTATTTAAAGAGTAAGCCACACCAACTCTTTGATGGCACATTCCGCAATGATGAATTAGCGGCTGATTTGTTATCCATTGGCCGCCTTGGAAAACCCTTAGAACAAAAACGAAAAGATTCGCGCACTTGGGTTATCGATGGACAACTTTTAGATGAAGTTGCGGATATGGCTGATGGATATAAATTAGCAAATAAGCAAAGTGCAACGGGTGCAATAGTTGCAAAGGAGTGGTTGTCTCGTTTATTGCTTGCAACTTCTGGAGACCGTGTAATCGCACTTCCGTATGGAAATCCTGATATTGATTTGGCACAAAGGTCGGCGCCGAGTGAGCTGCGTTTATATTACGCATACGGGGCAGAACGAGTTTCATTTCATTTAAATCGAAGTGTTTTAGCGGAAAGCGGCTCTGGTTGGAGTACTGGTAAATCACGCCTTAGCCCTGTATTGCGCAAAAAATACACGCAAAATCGTCAGGCTTTAACCGCTCTTTCAACAGTTGTGACCGCTGATGAAGTGCGCGCGCAGCGAGCTAAATTGGCGATACTTCTTTCACCATCTTTAAATAAAAAGGATCGCGAATTCTTTTCTTACAACGCAACCGATGGTGTAGAAAATACTTTGAGTAAATTACGTGTGACAAGTGGTAAATACCAAATTGCTTCTCAGTCTGGCAAAGTTCCAGTGACGGTAATAAATGGCTTTAGCGTCCCAGTAAAGATCAACATTCGAATAACCCCACTGAATTCACGTATTCAGGTCTCTGATATTTCTGCTCTAGCAATTCCGGCAAATGCGCGAACCCAGTTGGCCATACCATTTACAGTGATAGCACCGGGCGCTACAACAATTTTGGCGCAAATAACAAGCGCCGACGGCACCTTTATTGGATCTTCTGCAAGACTTGCTTTGAATATTACAATTTTTGATTCGCGAGTTACTTGGTTTACCGTCGGTGCGGCGATACTGCTCTTTGTTGCTGCGATAACCCAGACTATTCGCAGGATTCGAAAGGGGCGCCATGAAAACAAATGATTTATTCCGCGCCTCCGGCATCATGGCGATCGGCACAATTCTCTCTCGCATCACTGGTTTCTTCCGCGCTATCTTGGCTGTGGCCGTACTTGGCACAGCGCTATTAGCGGATTCATACAACGTGGCAAATACCATGCCAAATATTTTGTATAACTTGCTTGTTGGCGGTGCGCTGACTGCAATATTTGTTCCGCAACTTGTTAGGTCTTTTTCAGATGAAGATGGTGGACACGGGTTTGCATCGCGTTTGGTAACAACAATTTCTGGAATTCTCTTGCTGTTAGTAATTGTTGGTGTGATCTTTGCTCCAGCGTTGGTGCGCTTATACGCTCCTGAATTTTCGACCGCAGGTTTCGAAAAAGAGTTCTCTATCGCAGTTGCGTTTACTAGATATTGTTTGCCACAAATCTTCTTCTTAGGGCTATTTACAATGCTTGGCCAGGTAGCCAATGCACGCGGTTCGTTCGCCCCTTTGATGTGGGCTCCAATCGCCAACAACCTAGTTGTAATTGCAGTTTTTGCAGGCGTTTTAGTTATGCAGCAAACGCTGACCGTTGAAAATATAACTGATGGCCAAATTGAACTTTTGGGTTGGGGAACAACTCTCGGAATCATTGTGCAGGCTTTGATTTTGATACCGGTCGTTAAACGTTCTGGTATCCGATTGCGCCCAATATTCGGCGTTGCCGGTCTTGGTAAATCTTTCTCACTGGCTGGTTGGACTTTGGTTTATGTCTTAATTTCACAACTTGGTTATTTAATTACAGTAAATGTGGCAACTAGCGCTGCGGTTCGTAGCGCTCAAGCGGGAATTACAACCGGCGTTGGATTTACCCCATTTACCAGCGCTTATTACATTATGTTGCTGCCTTATTCGATTGTCACAATATCCATTGTCACCGCTTTGTTGCCGCATTTATCCAAATTGGCTATTGAAAAAAATGTAGAAGAAGTTAAAAAGCAACTGGTGCGCGCAATTCGCTTGTGTGGTGTTGTAACAGTGCCAAGTTCAATTGCTCTTTTGTTATTTGGACCCTTAATGACTGAGGTTCTTTACTTCGGTATTTCATTAGAAGATTCTCGTTACATTGGCTATGTGCTCTCTGCTCTAAGTTTAGGCTTAGTGGCATTTTCCATAAACTTAATTTTGATTCGCGGTTTCAATGCTTTCGAAGATACCAAGACTCAAGTTCTTTCTATTTTGATTATTAATATTATTTCATCAGGGCTTTCTTATCTTTTCCTAGAGCTATTAAAGAGTGATCAGGTAACGATTGGTTTAGGGTTGGCCTTCGCTATTAGTTACATCGTTGGACTTTTTGTGACTGTCTCTCTTCTTAAAAAACACGTTGGACGTTTTGAATACTCGCACTTTGTTGGCCAGCATCTTCGTCTTTATTCAGCCTCGCTTTTAGCAATGCTGCCATTTTTTGCAATTGCCTACTATTTCCATTGGATTAGCGATGACGCGCAGCCCTTTATTGGTGTTCTGCGTTTGGCTTTCGTGCTCGTTGGTGGCGGCATATCTTTCCTATTGCTCGCGCACGCATTTAAAATAACCGAGATCGCTACGCTAAAAGAGTTCTCAAACTCACTCTTTAGTAAGCGTAGAGCGGCCCGTAAGAAGTAAGTAGAAATGGATAGGGTGAGCACATGATTAAAGATTTAGTAATTGTTGGGTCTGGTCCGGCCGGATACACCGCGGCAATTTATGCTGCGCGCGCTCAATTAAATCCAGTTATATATGAGGGATCTGTTACCGCCGGTGGTGCGTTGATGAATACAACTGAGGTTGAGAACTTCCCAGGATTTGTTGATGGCGTTATGGGTCCAGATTTAATGGACAGTATGCGCAAACAAGCTAAACGTTTTGGCGCAGAATTGATCACTGATGATGTCGTTGAGATGGATCTTTCTGGAGATATTAAAATTCTTAAAGATGGTTCTGGAAATACCGTGCAAGCTAAGGCTGTTATTTTGGCAATGGGGTCTGCATATAAAGAAATTGGACTAGAGAACGAAAAACGTTTATCTGGCCGTGGAGTTTCGTGGTGTGCAACTTGTGATGGTTTTTTCTTTCGTGATCAAGTTATCGCAGTGGTTGGCGGCGGAGACTCAGCAGTTGAAGAAGCGACCTTCTTAACAAAATTTGCATCTAAGGTAGTTTTAATTCACCGCCGTGATTCATTGCGCGCTTCAAAGATTATGGCCGATCGCGCACTTACAAATCCAAAGATTGAAATGTTATGGAATACCGAAGTTACCGATGTTTTGGGCGCCGACAAGGTCTCGGGGCTGCAGTTACGGAACACTGTTACCGGCGAAGAATCAACGCGTGACTTCACTGGACTTTTTGTGGCAATCGGGCATATTCCGCGTAGTGAATTGGTTACATCCCAAGTAACGCTCAATGAAGAGGGTTATGTTTCAGTAGATGGCCGGTCGACACGTACAAATCTAAAAGGTGTCTTTGCTTGTGGTGATTTGGTTGATTTCACTTATCGCCAAGCGATCACAGCAGCGGGCTCGGGATGCCAAGCAGCGCTAGACGCTGAAAAGTTCCTCTCGCACTAGTACGCTTGAAAATATTAATTTTCCGTTAAGTTCTAAAACAAAAGGAGTAAAGATGAGCGCAGGTAAAGTCACAGTCGATAACTTCGATGAGGTTGTCCTAAAGAGCAGTAAGCCAGTTCTGGTTGATTTTTGGGCTGAATGGTGTGGCCCATGCCGCGCAGTAGGACCAATTTTGGATGAGATCTCAAATGAATACGGCGACAAACTTACGATCGTTAAGTTAAATACTGACGAAGAATCTGCATTGGCAATTAAGTACGGAGTTACTTCAATTCCTATGCTTAACGTTTACGTAAATGG
>CAMBOZ010000084.1 GCA_945869505.1 Bifidobacterium breve | reverse complement strand
CAGGTGCCGCACACTACGCGCTAGATAACAACATCGCTCGATTAGCAGAAGATCATCGTCGTGCTAAAGAAATTGCAATCGCTGTATCTGCGATCAATTCCTCACTTATTGATCCAAATTCTGTTGAGACAAATATCGTTGGTCTTGATTTATCTGCACTACCAATTTCTGCGGCCGAGCTGGCAACTCGCACAAGAGATGCGGGGCTATGGATTAGCGCACTTGGTCCAAAATACGCGCGCCTAGTCACTCATTTAGATTTTGATGACGCGCAATGTAAAGCAGCGATTGAGATATTAAAGCGCGCCCTCGTGGCGTAGTAACCACTCTTTTTTATTTAAACCATATGCGTAATTACCGAGTGATCCCCCGGTTTTAACGATGCGGTGACACGGAACAACAAGTGCAATTGCGTTCTTTGCACATGCAGAACCTGCCGCACGCACCGCAGCTTTTGAACCGGAGCGATCAGCCAGATCTGCATACGAAATTGTCTTTCCCGCTTTTACTTTACGCATCGCCTTCCAGGCTGCTTGAGAGAATTGCGCACCAGGTTGGCGAACTGAAATACCATTTAACGCATTTATATCGCCAGCAAAGTAATCACTTAGCAGATCTGAAACTATTGAAATCTTAGAAACTTCCTTAAAGCCCTTCGCGTAATCAATTTCATCAACGCTATCTTTGAGTGCTTTAACGCTAGAGAGGTTTAAGCCCAAGAGAATCTGCTCATCAGCGATTAAATTTAAAACCCCGATTGGAGACTTAAACTGAGAAATAAACAGTGGCACGCCCGCTAAATTAGCGATCGCGCAACATTTCAGCAACTAAAAATGCGAGTTCCAGTGATTGCGAGTGGTTAAGTCGTGGGTCGCAGGCGCTCTCGTAACGGCTGGCTAAATCAGTTTCAGAGATCTGTTCTCCCCCACCAAGACATTCGGTAACATCGTCGCCGGTTAATTCGATATGGATTCCGCCTGGGTGCGTTCCTAGCCCCTTATGGACTTCAAAGAATCCCTTTACTTCATCCATCACATCATCAAAGCGTCGGGTTTTATAACCCGTTGCTGCTTCAAAGGTATTGCCGTGCATTGGATCGCAGACCCAGAGAACTTGTGCACCAGATTTAGTAACGCCATCAACGAGTGCAGGAAGGGCTTCGCGAATCTTTCCCGCACCCATACGTGTAATAAAAGTTAAGCGACCAGGTTCGCGGTTTGGATCTAAGCGATCAATCAATTGAAGAGCATCATCGACTGTGGACTTAGGGCCAAGTTTTACTCCAATTGGATTGCGAACCTTGGCAGCAAAATCAACGTGTGCACCATCTAGCTGGCGAGTTCTTTCGCCAATCCAGATGAAGTGGGCTGAAACATCGTAAGGAAGTTGAGTGCGCGAATCGATACGAGTTAGAGCTTTCTCATATTCCATAATCAACGCTTCGTGACTGGAGTAGAAATCAACTGATTTAAAGGAATCAGGATCAACGCCAGCAGATTTCATAAAGTCTAAGGCGCGACCAATTTCACGCGCCATTTGTTCGTATCGATCGCCAACTGATGAATCGCGGATGAAACCTTTGTTCCATTCGTGCACCTGACGCAGATCGGCAAATCCGCCTTGAGTAAATGCGCGAACCAAGTTAAGGGTTGCAGCCGATGTGTTGTAAACCCGGACCATACGGTTTGGATCTGGCATACGTGATGCTTCGGTGAATTCAAGATCATTAACTGCATCACCACGGTAAGCCGGAAGCGTCACGTCTCCGCGAGTTTCCATGTCATTCGAGCGTGGATTAGCAAATTGCCCAGCCATTCGACCAACTTTTACCACTGGAAGGCTGGAGTAATACTGCAAGACTGCTGCCATTTGCAGAATTGTTTTAATGCGATTGCGAATCGAATCTGCGGTAGCTGCGGCAAATGTTTCTGCGCAATCTCCGCCCTGTAACCAAAAAGCACGACCAGCAGCAGCCTCAGCAATTTTTGCCTTTAGATCGTCACATTCACCAGCGAAAACTAGTGGAGGAAAAGACTTTAACTCTGCGACTGCCTTTTTTACTGGTGCACCATCGACACCACCCGGCCATTGCGGTTGTTGCGCCGCAACGAGTCCAGGAGTGAAGAGGTTATCTAATGGACTCGGGGATGAAGTAGTCATGGGGATAAGAGTAGTTTGATCAGATTAATTCTCGGGCGAGAATTATCCGAAGAAGATCTCCGACTCCGTGTAACGCTCAATAGGCACTGTCTTTAACTTCTCGGTAGCACTGGCAAGCGGGACACGAACGATATCGGTGCCGTGAAGAGCCACCATCTTGCCCCAGTCGCCTTCGGATGCTGCAGTAATCGCTTGTAATCCAAAGCGAGTGGCGAGTACGCGGTCAAATGCAGTTGGAGTGCCGCCGCGTTGGATATGGCCAAGAACAGATGTACGCGCTTCTTTACCAGTCTTCGCTTCGATTTGTTTAGCAAGCCATTCGCCAATTCCAGATAACTTTACGTGGCCGAAGGCATCTAACTCTGAATCTTTGGTAATCATGTCACCATCTTGTGGAATTGCACCTTCTGCAATAACAATAATCGGTGCATAGCTACTCTTAAAACGAGACTCGACCCATTCGCAAACTTTATCGACTGAGAACTTTACTTCTGGGATCAGGATACAAGCGGCTCCGCCTGCCATACCTGAGTGAAGTGCAATCCAGCCAGCGTGGCGGCCCATTACTTCAACAACGAGCGCGCGGTGATGTGATTCTGCGGTTGTATGTAAACGATCAATCGCTTCGACAGCGATATTTACAGATGTATCAAAGCCAAATGTGTAATCAGTGTTGTTTAGATCATTATCAATTGTCTTCGGAACGCCAATAACCTTTACACCAAGTGAATCTAATTTTGTGGCTACACCGAGAGTATCTTCGCCACCGATAGCAATTAAGGCATCGATTCCTTGGTCGGATAAATTCTGTTTAATGCGCTCAACGCCATTTTCGATTTTAAATGGGTTGGTGCGAGATGAACCTAAAATGGTTCCGCCGCGAGGCAAGATGCCACGGGTGGTCTCGAGGTTGAGTTCCATTGTGTAATTCTCGAGCGGGCCTTTCCAGCCATCGCGGAAGCCAACAAACTCGTGGCCGTATTCCTTTACACCTTTACGAACTACCGCGCGGATAACCGCATTTAGACCAGGACAATCTCCGCCACCTGTAAGGACGCCAATACGCATGAAAAACTCCAGTTCAAAAGTTGTTAAATCTTGGATCTCGGAAAAAGAAAAAGATCGAAAAGTAGTCAACGTTGACAGGCACAGTCTAGCCTTGCCCCATGGCTAATCGAAAACTCATCGCGGGCGTGGATTCTTCAACACAGTCTTGCAAAGTGGTAATTCGTGACGCCGTTACTGGTGAGTTATTGCGTGAAGGCCGCGCCGGCCACCCTGACGGAACTGAAGTAAACCCCGCCCATTGGGTAACTGCCCTAGATGCTGCATTAAAGGATGCTGGCGGACTCGATGATGTAGAAGCAATCTCAATTGGCGGACAACAACACGGAATGGTCGCACTGGATGAAAATGGTGCGGTAATCCGCGACGCCCTACTTTGGAATGACACGCGATCGGCGGATGCTGCAGATGCACTAAATTCTGAAATCGGTGGCCCGGAAGTAATGGCTAAACAAGTTGGCTCAAGGTTGGTTGCATCCTTTACCGCTACAAAATTGCGGTGGTTGGCAGATTCTGAAAAAGAAAACGCTCAAAAGGTTGCGGGTGTAGCTCTCCCCCACGACTGGTTATCTTGGCAACTGCAACACAAAACAAATGATGCAAAAGATTTCAGCAAACTATTTTCCGATCGCAGCGAAGCATCTGGAACTGGATACTTTGATCCAACTACATCTAAGTATCGCCGAGATGTTTTAGCGCTGGCGTTGCGCACTGACCGTGAAATTCATCTTCCAAAGATAATTAGCCCCGCTGAGTTTGGCGGAGTAATGCCAAGCGGAGTAAAGATCGCACCTGGTGCTGGAGATAACGCAGCAGCAGCTCTTGGCATTCAAGCGCAACCTGGCGATGTTGTAGTTTCATTAGGCACCAGCGGAACTGCATTTGCGGTATCTGAGACCGCAACTCACGATTCATCTGGGGCGGTTGCTGGTTTTGCGGATGCAACAGGGCGATTCTTGCCATTAGTTTGCACGCTAAATGCTGCGCGGATATTAGATGCTGCCACACGAATCCTCGGAAAATCCCACGATGAAGTCGGCGCACTAGCGCTCTCTGCAAAACCAGGTGCAAATGGCTTATCGCTACTTCCTTACTTTGAGGGTGAGCGAACTCCAAATCGTCCGAACGCAACCGGAGTATTTAGCGGTATGAATTTAAATAACTCTAATCCTGCAGATATCTCACGCGCGATGGTTGAAGGAATGCTCTGTGGATTAGTTGATGCTGTTGATGCGCTAGAAAAATTGGGCGTTGAAGTTAAACGCATTATTTTAATTGGTGGTGCGGCGAAGAACCCTGCCGTTGCGCAAATAGCATCAGCGCTCTTCGGGCGCGAAGTTCTACTTCCACCAGCTGGCGAATATGTTGCAAATGGTGCAGCGCGTCAAGCGGCTTGGGCTCTTCTTGGCGGTGCTACAGCTCCAACTTGGGATTTGGGCAAGATCGAAAAAGTTTCAGCTGCTGCAACACCAGATGTTGTGCAACGTTATCGCACCCTTCGTGATGCAACTCAAAGCTGGAATTAAGGAGATATCAAGAGTGAGCCTTGCCCCAGAAATAATCAAACTTCTTGCCGATCAAAAAGCTGCAGCTCTTCCGCAAGTATGGGA
>CAMBOZ010000083.1 GCA_945869505.1 Bifidobacterium breve | reverse complement strand
TGATTGGCACACAACTCCAGAGACAGGTCGCATCAACGCGTCAAATCCTTGCTCTGAATACATGTCACTAGATAACTCATCTTGTAACTTGGCTTCACTTAACTTGATGAAGTTCCTAAAGTCAGATGGCTCATTTGATGCCAAGACCTTTGGCCGCGCAGCAGAAATGATCATCACTGCAATGGATATCTCAATCTGTTTCGCAGATTTCCCAACTGAAGCGATCGGTGACACAACTCGTGCCTACCGTCAGCTCGGAATCGGATATGCAAACCTCGGTGCGCTACTTATGGCATCAGGTCTTGCATATGATTCAGAAGGCGGCCGCGCTCTAGCCGGTGCGATCACATCACTTATGTCAGGAATTACTTATAAGCGCTCAGCAGAACTCGCTGGCATTGTTGGACCGTATGCTGGCTTTGCACAAAATGCTAAGCCTCACGCACGTGTTATGCGCAAGCATGCATCAGCTTCATCTTCGGCTAAATCTTCAACAACTCTAGATATTGATGTCTGGACTGAAGCAAATAAGGCTTGGGATGCTTGTCTATCAACTGGCGATAAGAACGGATGGCGTAACGCACAGATCTCTGTGCTTGCCCCAACCGGAACAATCGGTTTGATGATGGATTGCGATACAACAGGTATCGAACCTGATTTCTCATTAGTTAAGTTCAAGAAGCTCGTCGGTGGCGGATCTATGCAGATCGTTAACCAGACAGTTCCTGCAGCTCTTCGCAAGCTTGGGTATGCAGAAGAGACCATTGAAGCGATCGTTGAATTTATCGCGGCAAATGGCCACGTAATCGATGCTCCAGGACTTAAGCAAGAGCACTACGAAGTATTTGATTGTGCACTCGGTGCACGTTCAATTGCTCCAATGGGCCACGTGCGCATGATGGCTGCTTGCCAGCCGTTCCTTTCAGGTGCGATTTCAAAGACAGTTAACCTCCCAGAGGATGCAACTGTTGAAGAAGTTGAAGAAGTACACCTAGAAGCATGGCGTATGGGCATTAAGGCGCTCGCTGTTTATCGCGATAACTGCAAAGTGGGACAACCACTTTCAGATGGCAAGGCGAAGAAGAAAGATGCTCCTGTTGAAGCAGAAGCGATTGCAACTCCGGTTCGCAAGCGCCTTCCAAAGTCTCGTCCATCAACAACAACATCATTCTCTGTTGGCGGCGCCGAAGGTTATATGACCTCAGGTGCATACGCTGATGGCGCACTTGGTGAAGTATTCCTAAAGCTGGGCAAGCAAGGTTCAACTTTGGCCGGTGTAATGGATGCATTCTCAATCGCAGTATCAATCGGACTTCAATACGGTGTTCCACTAGAAACATTCGTCGAGAAGTTCACCAACCTGCGCTTTGAGCCAGCTGGTATGACAGATGATGCTGATATCCGTATGGCGCAATCAATGATGGATTACATCTTCCGTCGTTTAGCACTTGATTACTTGCCATTTGAGCAACGTTCAGCAATGGGACTATTCACATCATCAGAGCGTGCACGTGCCCTAGAAACAGGCGAGTACACACAAGATGCAACACCTGCGAGTGTTGATACCCCAAAAGCACAAGCGGTAGTTGCTCCTGTGGCGGCGCCTGTGGCTGTAAAAATTGAACCTGCTCCACTAGCAGCAACAATTGGTTCATCTTCTGATCTCCTAGAATCAATGGGAATCAAATCAGATGCACCACTTTGTATGACTTGTGGCGTCAAGATGCGAATGTCTGGCGCTTGCTTCGTATGCGAAGGTTGCGGCAATACATCAGGTTGCAGCTAAGCGATAAGTTTTACCCAACCCCGTTAAAAAACCCGCCGCCTAATAGCGGCGGGTTTTTTATGTGAATGCAAAGGAGTAATAGGTGCCGCAGGCTCTACCGCGCAAACTCGTGCACCGTTTAGTCCTTTTAAATTCCATGAGTTCTTTTCTTATGGGATCGCTGACTTTCTCAGTACAGCTAATCAAAATAGATTTTGAGATATCTAGAGTTGTCGCCAGTTGGCACAATATCGGCCTTGCTCTAGCGCTGGTTTTTATGTCGATCGCGCTATTGCGCAGCGGCAATCACCGCCCGGCCCATCAAAAAATTAGATTTGGCTGGTTGTTAATGATCGGTGGATCGCTAACTTATTGCCTAAGCCCGAGCATCTTATTTTCTATTCCTGCAGTAATCCTTTTTTCAGCTGGATCGGTTGTTGCACAAAACACCGCAACAGCAATTTTAGGTTCACATTCTAAAACCGCACTTAAGAATATGTTTAGAACAACTGGGGTTGGCTTGTTTGTTGGCGCACTTGCTCCAACGGTAATTGGTTTAACAACTCAAGTTGAAATTCCTTGGCGAATAACAATGGCTTCAACGGCTTTGGTGATCGGAATTATCGCACTCTTTTTAATACCAGAGCTAGAAGCGCGTCCAGAGACTGAAGATAAGTTGGGTAAGATTATTTGGGATAAGCCAATTCTTTACATTCTGTTTTTCTCATTTATGACAATCACAATGGAAGTCTCGCTATCAACCTGGGCTTTGGATCTATTAACCGAGCGCGGCGCTGGCGCTAAAATCGCGATCTTATTTGCAACAGTTGGCCCTTATTTCATTGCGCTAAGCCGGATTTATCTCTCTACTAAAAATGAGTTCAATCTTCATCGAATCTGGAATTTTGCTGTACTTGCGATCACGACCGGCACGTTGCTGATTATTTTTACCGGCTCACCGGCCCTGACAATAGTTGGCTTGATTATTGCAGCCCTTGGTATTGGCCCTTGCGCGGCAATCGCAATTGCAAATGCATCGGGTAGCGCACAAGGTGCCGATCGCGGGATCGCAGTCTTTGTGATTGGAATGGGAATATCCTGCGGAGTCTCTCCTTGGATTATTGGATATGTAAGTGAAACATTCGGCTTTGCTGCTGCCTACAGCGTTATTTTGCTGGCGCTGATTCCATCTACTTATTTCTTTAAATCTTTAAATCGCGAACAAGCAAGCGTATGAGTGATCTTTCGGCGCAGGTGCGCAAGGCGCTCGATGCTGCGGTCGCTGCAATCGGTGGCGCACCTCGTGAAGGCCAGATTGAAATGGCTGAAGCGGTTGCTAACGCACTCACCGATCGCCATCACTTAATGGTGCAAGCCGGTACTGGTACGGGAAAGTCATTGGCTTACTTGGTTCCGGCGCTGGTCCACGGTCGTAAAGTATTGGTTGCAACAGCAACTCTTGCCCTGCAACGTCAATTAGTCGAGCGTGATTTGCCAGCGGTTGTGCCTGCTTTGGAAAAAGTCTTGGGACGAGAAATTACTTATGGAGTTTATAAAGGCGTTGGAAATTACGTTTGCTTGCAGAAGATGAATACCGAAGATCCTGATCCAGATGGCGAAGTTTTATTGGAAGTAAGCCACCTCGGCAAGGATGCGCAGCGCTTACATGCTTGGGCTAAGACTCCTGGTGTTTCAGGTGATCGCGATGATGCCCCTGAAGTTGACCGTCGTGTATGGGCAGCTAATTCTTTATCTGGCCGCGAATGCGTTGGCGCAGATGTTTGTAATTATGGCCCGCAATGTTTTGCGGCCAAAGCAAAAGCCAAAGCGCAATTAGCCGACGTTGTCGTAACCAACCACACCTTGTTGGCCATTGAAATTGTAGATTCGCATCCAATCTTGCCCGAACGTGATGCGGTTATTTTGGATGAAGCCCACGAGTTTATGGACCGCACAACCCAAGCAGTTACTGAAGAATTGACATCTGCTCGCGTTATTCGCGCGGCTGCTATGGCGCGCAAACATATGCCGGGCAAGTTATCTGATGCCATGACCAAAGCTGCTGATAATTTCCACGATGCAATGGCTGATTACGGTGATCAAACTCGCGGTGACTTCAACGCTCAAGGTCGCCTCGATGAGATCCCTTCATCGCTAGAAGCACCGATTCGCAAAGTTAAAGAAGCTGCGGCAGCGATCGTGCAGATCATTAACGCTGATGATGAAATCATTGATTCTGATGCAATTGCAGAACGCGCCCGCGTAAAAGGTGCGGTCAATGAGATCAATACAACTTGTGGCAAATTGTTAAAGATGAGTAACACGCACGTTCTTTGGTATGAACCAACTTTCTCAACTCTGTATTTAGCACCTTTATCTGTCTCTGAAGTCCTGCGCGCTAATTTGTTGACCAAGACACCGGTGATTGCAACATCTGCAACGCTGACCGTTGGCAATGGCTTTGATGCGATGGCGCGCAGCATTGGTTTCGTGGTCGGTTCCGATGCCGATTCAGAGAGCGATGATGGAGACATTGATCCGGCAAATGTGCAGATGCTCGATGTCGGCTCTCCCTTTGATTTTGCTAATCAAGGCGTTCTATATATGCCAAAGCATCTACCAGAGCCAGGTCGCGATGGGCCAAGTAAAGAAGTTTTGACCGAACTCGGTGAGTTAATTGATGCCGCAGGTGGGCGCACTCTCGCGCTCTTTAGTTCTTGGCGCGGTGTGGAAGCAGCTGATGCGCATCTGCGCGAAGTATTAAAGGAATTACCAATCACGATAATCACACAAAAGCGCGGGGATGCAGTTGGTCCACTCGTTGAGCGCTTTGCAAAAGATGAAACTTCAATCTTGCTTGGCACAATGTCGCTCTGGCAGGGCGTTGATGTTCCCGGAAACTCTTGTATTTTGGTTGCAATCGATCGCATTCCGTTCCCGCGCCCAGATGAACCAGTTATGTCAGCGCGCGCCTCGTTAGCTGATGCCGCAGGTGGCAGTGGTTTTATGCAGGTTTCCTTGCCACGTGCAGCGCTCTTACTTGCGCAAGGTACTGGTCGTTTAATTCGTAGCGTTGATGATCGCGGCGTTGTGGCAATTCTAGATTCAAGAATTGTGACCAAGCGATACGGAAGCGTCTTACTTAATTCAATGCCCCCACTTTGGCGCACATCAGATGGCGAAGTTGTGCGTGAATCATTGCGCAGATTGAATAAGGAACTCTAACTTTTTTCGCAG
>CAMBOZ010000082.1 GCA_945869505.1 Bifidobacterium breve | reverse complement strand
TATAAAACTGGATTTATAAAAAAATCTAAACCAGTTCAAGAGCGCACCAACACACCAGGAGATCCAACACTTATAAATGAAGTTATTTCAGATTTAATCACTCAACGCGATTGGCATTTAGGAATTGCTGAAGGAACACTCTTTTCATCATGGAAAGAAATTGTGGGGGTAGATATCGCTTCGCACACAACACCATTGTCACTACTTGAAGGCGCACTATTAATTCAATGCTCATCAACTGCCTGGGCCACGCAATTAAGTGCGGTCGGACAAGATTTACTAAATACGATTCAAAGCTCGGCTCCTAGTGCTGGCGTTACTTCACTCTCATTTATCGGCCCCCAAGCCCCATCTTGGAAGCGCGGCCTTCGAACAATTAAGAACGAGCGCGGGCCCCGCGATACTTACGGTTAGAGCGATTTAAAACCCCCTCACCCACTAGGAACCCTCACCCACGCTCAGAAAATGGCGCATTTCCCACACCTACGCCTTTTTATGGCTAGCAGGCTTTTCATTTACCGATAGGATTACCAAGCTAAATGAAGGATTTCCCCTTCTAGGCGCGTTTTAAGCCCAGAACCAGATTTTAAAAGGAGCTTTAAGTGACGAAAAAGACCGGCGGATATGACGCCAGTTCGATCACTGTCCTTGAGGGCCTAGATGCTGTTCGTAAGCGCCCCGGAATGTATATCGGTTCAACTGGAGAACGCGGACTACACCACCTGGTTTATGAAGTTGTAGATAACTCTGTCGATGAAGCGCTGGCCGGATATTGCGATGAAATAAATATAACTTTGATGGAAGACGGCTCCTTGCGGTGCGTTGATAACGGCCGCGGTATCCCGGTTGATATGCACCCAGTTGAAAAGAAGCCAGCACTTGAAGTTGTACTAACAGTTCTGCACGCCGGCGGAAAATTCGGCGACGGTGGCTACTCGGTCTCTGGCGGATTACACGGTGTTGGTATTTCTGTAGTTAACGCGCTCTCAACAGACTTATCTGTTGAAGTACAACGCGATGGTTTCTTCTGGAACCAAGAATATAAATTAGGTGTGCCAACTGCGCCAGTTAAAAAAGGTGCAACTTCTGACAAAACTGGCACGACTGTGCGTTTCTGGCCATCTGAAGAAATCTTTGAAACTACAGATTTCTCATTTGAGATTTTATCGACCCGTTTTCGCGAAATGGCATTTCTTAATAAAGGTCTGCGTCTAACCCTGACAGATCTGCGCCCTGGACACGTTGATGAAAAGGGTGAACCGCTTAAAGTTAACTACAAATATGACGGCGGAATCTCGGATTTCGTAAAACACCTAAATTCAACCCGTGGCGAAACACATAAATCAATCATATTTTTTGAAGGCGAAGATAAGAAAGCCAAACTTTCCCTTGAAGTTGCGATGCAGTGGAACGCTGGCTTCTCAGAATCCGTCTACACGTTTGCTAACACCATTCACACCCATGAAGGTGGCACCCACGAAGAGGGTTTCCGCACCGCACTCACAACTGTTGTAAATAAGTTTGGCGAAGAAGCAGGATTCATTCGCAAGAAGGAAGATCGCTTAACTGGTGATGATGTCCGCGAAGGTTTAACTGCCATCGTTTCTATAAAAATGGCTGAACCACAATTTGAAGGCCAGACAAAAACTAAACTTGGCAACACTGAGGCAAAGTCATTTACCCAAAAATCAGTCAATGAATTCTTAACTCAATGGTTTGAAAAAAATCCACAAGAAGGTAAAGAAATTGTTCGTAAGAGCATTGATGCCGCAGCCGCACGAGTTGCAGCACGCAAAGCACGCGATTTATCACGTAACCGTAAAGGTTTATTAGAAGGCCGCGGTATGCCCGGCAAGTTAGCTGATTGCCAATGGACTGATCCAGCGAAGTGCGAGCTCTATATTGTCGAAGGTGATTCTGCTGGTGGCTCAACTAAAGGTGGGCGTGATTCACGTAATCAAGCGGTGTTGCCGATCCGCGGAAAAATTCTTAACGTTGAAAAAGCACGCATCGACCGCGTCCTTCAAAACAATGAAGTACAGGCGCTAATTACCGCACTTGGAACAGGTGTTCACGAAGATTTCGATATTAAAAAACTGCGCTATCACAAAATTATTTTAATGGCCGATGCTGATGTTGACGGTCAACACATCCGCACGTTGTTACTAACTCTTTTATTCCGCTTTATGCGCCCACTGATTGAAAACGGTTATGTTTACTTGGCGCAACCACCACTTTATAAAATTAAATGGGGCGGTAAAGATCCAGTGCAATATGCCTTCTCTGATCGCGAACGCGATGGCATGATCAAAATTGGTTTAGATGACGGGAAACGTTTACCTAAAGATGACGGAATCCAGCGCTTTAAAGGCCTTGGCGAAATGCCTGCAAAAGAACTTTGGGATACAACAATGGATCCAGAGCTCCGAGTATTAATCCAAGTAACACTAGATGATGCTGCAGCAGCCGATGATTTGTTCTCAGTATTAATGGGTGAAGATGTAGAACAACGTCGCGCGTTCATTCAACGAAACGCTAAAGACGTTAGATTCTTGGATATCTAAATGGCTGAAGATAAAACTCCACTAGACCGCACTGGCATGGTTAACCCCGGCGATGACTTTGACCGGATTGAAACCGTTGATCTACAAGTGGAAATGGCACGTTCTTATCTTGACTATGCGATGTCAGTTATCGTCGGTCGCGCACTTCCAGATGTTCGAGACGGATTAAAGCCAGTTCACCGTCGCGTTTTATATGCGATGTATGACGCGGGTTATCGCCCAGATAAGGGCTATTACAAATCTTCACGCATCGTTGGTGATGTCATGGGTAATTACCACCCACACGGTGACACCGCGATCTATGACACTGTTGTTCGCTTAGCCCAGCACTGGTCTCTGCGTTATCCATTGGTGGATGGCAACGGAAACTTCGGTTCTCCCGGCAACGATCCAGCCGCGGCCATGCGTTATACCGAAGCTCGTCTATCTCCAATTGCTATGGAGATGATGCGCGATATCGATGAAGACACAGTTAATTTCTCACCAAATTATGACGGGCGCTCACAAGAGCCAGATGTTCTACCAAGTCGTTTCCCAAACCTTCTAGTTAACGGTTCTGCCGGTATCGCAGTTGGTATGGCGACAAACATTCCTCCACATAATCTGCGCGAAATCACCGAAGGTGTTATTTACTCACTAAATAACCCAAATCTAAAACCCGAAGAACTTCTTAATGAATTATTAAAAATTGTTAAAGGCCCAGATTTCCCAACGAAGGCATTAATTGTTGGACGCACTGGCATTGAAGAGGCCTATCGCACAGGTCGCGGTTCAGTGACTATGCGCGCAGTTGTTCAAGTTGAAGAGATTAACAAGCGCACTTGCTTGGTGGTTAGTGAGCTTCCATACCAAGTTAACCCAGATAACTTAGCCCTGAAAATTGCTGAACTTGTTAAAGATGGAAAAATCAAAGGCATCGCCGATGTTCGCGATGAAGGAAATGAACGCCTCGGCCAACGCCTAGTGATTGTCCTTCAAACATCCGCTATTCCAAAAGTTGTACTGAATAACTTATATAAGCAGACCCAATTGCAAGATACTTTCGGTGCGAACATGTTGGCACTCGTTGATGGCGTGCCCCGCACGCTGCGCCTTGATGAATTTATTAAGTTCTATATTCAACATCAAGTAGAAGTAATTATTCGCCGTACTAAATATCGTTTAGCAGAAAAAGAAAAACGCGCACATATTCTGCAAGGGTATTTGAAAGCACTGGACGCACTGGATGCGGTAATTGCTTTAATTCGTGCATCCACAACTCCTGAAGAAGCTCGCACCGGCCTTATGAAGTTACTAGATGTTGATGAAGTACAAGCGAACGCGATTCTAGATATGCAGTTGCGCCGCATTGCAGCGTTGGAGCGCCAAAAGATTAACGATGAGTACAACGGCCTAATGGCAGATATCGTCGAGCTAAATGAGATCTTGGCCAGTGAAGCAAAGCAGCGCCAGATAATCATTTCTGAGCTCACCGACCTAACTGCCAAATATGGCGATGAGCGCCGCACGCAAATTGTGGCCAGCGAAGGTGATTTCTCAGCTGAAGATTTGATTCCAGATCAGGACGCAGTCGTCACAATTACTCGCACTGGTTATGCCAAGCGCACCAATGCTGATTTATATAAATCACAACGTCGTGGTGGCCGTGGCGTGAAAGGTGCGGCGCTTAAGCAAGATGACGTTGTAGATCACTTCTTTGTGGCCAGCACACACGACTGGTTATTGTTCTTCACCAACCAAGGTCGCGTCTATCGCGCGAAAGTGCACGAACTTCCCGATGCTGGTCGCGATGCGCGTGGACAACATGTTGCTAACTTAATGGCATTTAAACCTGAAGAAACTATTGCGCAAGTTTTATCAATTAAGGATTACGCCGCCTCTCCTTATTTAGTTCTTGCCACAAAATTTGGACTTGTTAAGAAAACTCCACTTACCGAATACGACTCACCTCGTTCAGGTGGCCTAATTGCAATTTCACTAAAACCTGGTGATGAAGTTGTGTCAGCAGCACTTATTAATAAAGGTGATGAGTTACTTCTAGTTTCCAAGAAAGCAATGTCACTGCGCTTTGCCGCGGATGAAGAATCACTTCGTCCAATGGGTCGTTCAACCAGCGGTGTAATCGGAATGAAGTTTCGCGCAGATGATGAACTACTAACTATGGCGCGCATCGATTCACAAACTGCAGATTCATTTGTATTTACCGCAACCGATGGTGGTTACGGTAAGAAGACTCCGATCGATGAATATCGTTTACAAGGTCGCGGTGGCATCGGAATTAAAGCTGCCAAGATCGATGAGAATTCACGCGGTTCATTAGTGAGCGCACTTGTTCTTTCAAACTCTGATGAAATTCTTGCCATCACATCTGCAGGCACTGTTATGCGCACACCTGCCGCTGAAGTTCGCCAAACCGGCCGCGATTCAATGGGTGTTCGCCTG
>CAMBOZ010000081.1 GCA_945869505.1 Bifidobacterium breve | reverse complement strand
TTTCGCGCGATGTGCGCTGATTTGATCGGCTAGCTATTACTCATTAAAAAAGAGAAAGCCCCACATCTCTGTGAGGCTTTCTCATCCCGCTTAAGTTATCTGAATCATAGAATAAAACTTAAGCTTATTGATTCGAGCGATTTAACTTTCGCCAGTGATCTCACTCCCGAACCGTTGAGCAAATTATAAAGAAATACCTTGTGGATTACAAGGTATTTTTGTCGGTGGTGTGCATAAAGGTGCACAAATGGAAAAATTTATAACGCGCTATAGCCAAACATATATTCTGGTTGGTGAACTTGAACTAATTCTTCGCGTAAGGCTTATTGAGACTCTAAGTAAATATTCTTTAGAAAAAGGTTACACAGAGTGGCATCAAGTCCTAGATACGAAAACCACATTTGACCCGAACAAGCCGAGCGCCAGCTTTGGGTTTTGGCGGGACGTTTTATCGCAGCGCAACTTCACAAAACTTTGGCTTCCCTGCACCAAGAATGCATTTTTGGATCTACCTTTTCCGGAATCCTTCAGAACCTACCAAAAAATCGATAACCGAATGCATTACGCGGTCGGAACTAGAAACCGGGTTTGCCACTTTAATTTCGCTAATATGCGAAACGTTAAACATGAAGAAGCCAATCTAAGATGGCTTATAAGGGCGCTAGGAAAAAATGTTAGTTAAAACCGAGGCTTGTATAAAGCGCCAAGCCATTCTCGTTGTCGGCATCAACGTAAAGCATTGAGTGCTTTAGCCCTTTAGCAACCAGGTAATTGATCGCTGCAACAGATACCGTGCGGCCTATGCCTTGGTGGGCGTGATCGGGATCGACGCCGACAACATATAACTCGCCGACGGGTTCTTGGTTAACAAAGTCTTGGTGGATCTTGGTCCAGACAAAACCAACGATTTCATCGCCTTTTGTGGCAAGAAAGAAACCTGCTGGATCAAACCAATTCTCGGCCATTCGGTTCTCTAGATCTTGAATCGCCCAATTACCTTGATCAGGATGGTTTGTGAAAATCTTATTATTTAGCGCCAACCAGCGATCTTTATCTTGCTTGGGATTAAAGGTGCGGATTGTGTATTCGCGCTTTGTCGTTGGAAGTGGATCAGTTAGTGACCGATGAATTTTGAGAATATGGCGCATTGCGGTTAGACCCGCTCGGAAAGTTGGCTCTCTTTGCCAGCGCTTGGAAGGGTGAAGCGATAACCAACATTGCGAACTGTGCCGATGATTGATTCAAATTCAGGACCAAGCTTGGAACGCAGGCGACGGATGTGAACATCAACGGTGCGTGTTCCGCCGAAATAGTCATATCCCCAAATTTCTTGCAGCAATTGTGCGCGAGTAAATACGCGACCAGGATGTTGTGCCAAAAACTTTAGAAGCTCAAATTCTTTAAAGGTTAAATCAAGTGAGCGACCCTTGATTTTTGCGGTGTATGTACTTTCATCAATGACAACATCACCGGTGCGAATTTCACCAGCTGTTGGATCAGCTGCTGTCAGTGCAGCAAGGTGTGCACCAATTGAGATACGAATGCGTGCATCAACTTCGGCAGGGCCTGCGGTGTCGAGCATTACATCATCGACTCCCCAATCCGCACTCATTGCAGAGAGTCCGCCTTCAGTGGTGATCGCAATTACTGGTGCGCCAACTCCTGTTGAAGTAAGTAAGCGAGTTAAATTCTTAGCTGCAGGTAAATCACGGCGAGCATCGACAAAAACGATATCCATAACCGGTGAATCAATTAAAACGCTCGCTTCAGCGGGCAAGATTTTTACTGTGTGCTGCAAGAGAGCAAGCGATGGCAGAACTTCCGCGCTGGCGCCATTGGTATTTGTCAGTAATAACACCTTGGCCATGGGCTCTAGACTACCTTCGTGAAAACGTTCATTCCACTCGCGATCGTGCTGGTCGCTGCCACTGGCTTTGGCATCTGGTATCAGCGCACCCGTGGGGAATTCCGCAAGAAGAAGACGGTTAATGGGCCGAAACTAACCGCTGCAATTGTCGGTACCGAGCTCGGATCTCGCGCCACGATGGTGCAATTCTCATCAGCATTTTGCACGCCCTGCCGTGCAACCAAGGTGTTACTCGAAGATATGGTCAAGACCATGCCCGATGTTCATTACGCCCACATCGATGCCGAATCTCATCTAGAACTTGTGCGTAAATTAGATATTCGTTCGACGCCTACAACCTTGTTCTTAAATGGCGCCGGCGTTGAAGTTGGCCGTGCAATGGGAACGCCTAAGCGCGCTCAAGTACAGGCTGCAATCGCTGCCATTCACTGAGTTGCCGAAGTTGCGAAAGACTTGCAAGTAGCAAATTAACCGTGCCGGCTTTACTCTTTATACATGTTCCGCATCAAAACCAGTTACTTCACAAAGCGCCGTGTGCTTGATTACGGTCGCTTAACTGGCGCTATCTGTTGTGCTTAGTTTGCAACTTTAAAAACTAAAACCCACAACCTATAAGCGAGAAAAGTGAAGGAAGTAAAAATGTCAGTTTCAATAGATGCACGTGGCCCACGTTGGTCTGCGGCGATTACCGCCGTTGTTTTAGCAACTGCGCTGGTCACATCAAATCTTTGGGTAATTGCTTTCCAAGCAGTTGTCTTTGCAATTGGCGCAATTCGCGGTCCACAATTCACTCCTTATGCGCTGATCTTCAAAAAGTTAATTAAGCCAAGGTTAAAGTCTGAACCAATTTTAGAAGATGTACGACCTCCTCAGTTTTCACAATCAGTCGGACTAGTTTTTGCACTCGTCGCCGTGATTGCATCTATAACTGGAGCCGGTGGGGTATTCACAGTTGCAGTTGCTTTTGCACTGGCTGCAGCGTTTTTAAATGCAGCATTTAATTTCTGTCTCGGCTGCCAGATGTATTTGCTCATCTTGCGCGTCCGTACAGCTAAATAACTCGCTTTAACCATTTTAAATCAACCAAATAAATAGGAGAATCAAATGTCACGTGAAACATCACTAGTCAGCGCCGATTGGGTTGCTGAAAATATCAATAACCCAAAGGTAGTAATCGTGGAGGTCGACGAAGACACCACTTTGTACCAGCAAGGCCATATCGAAAACGCAATCACCTTCCACTGGCGCGATGACCTGCAAGACGGGCTTATTCGCGATCTAATCTCGAAGGAGAAGTTTGAGGCGCTGCTTTCTAAGTCAGGTATTTCAAATGACTCAACTGTCATCCTTTACGGTGGCAATAACAACTGGTTTGCAACCTACGCCTTCTGGTATTTCAAGGTTTACGGCCATCAGGATGTTCGTTTGCTAGACGGTGGACGCAAGCGCTGGGAACTTGATGCTCGTAAGTTAGTAACCGAAGTGCCAACTCGCACAGCAACACGTTATGTTGCAAAAGAGCGCGATAATTCAATTCGTGCTTACCGCGACGAAGTAATTGCAGCTATCGGCACTCTAAACATTGTTGATGTGCGCTCACCTGCTGAATTCAGCGGAGAACTTGCAGCCCCAGCACATTTGCCACAAGAGCAAGGTCAGATCAAGGGACATATTCCAACTGCGAAAAATATTCCGTGGTCAAAGGCTGCAAATGAAGATGGCACATTTAAATCAGATACAGAGTTAAAGGAACTTTACGTAGGTGCCGGAGTTGATCTTGCGAAAGACACCATCGCGTACTGCCGTATCGGAGAACGTTCTGCATTCTCTTGGTTTGTACTTCACGAACTTCTTGGTGTTGCCAACGTTAAGAATTACGACGGGTCTTGGACTGAATACGGTTCACTCGTTGGCGTACCAGTAGCTGTAGGCGCATAAGTTGAAGACTTGCGGTGCAACTCCCGGCGGTCCATCACTCGATGGCATTGACGTTACAACACAAACAATTATTCAAGGTGTTGTTCTCAAGGTCGGAGACGACGGAGTGCCTAACGGAACTCTGGTCGCTAACGCACATGTGCGATTGTTAGATCGCGACGGAGAATTCACCGCAGAACTTCCAACTAATTTGCAAGGACAATTTCGTTTCTTCGCCGCCCCTGGTGTTTGGACTCTCGTAGTTCAAGCCCCGGGTGCGCGCGTAGAGCAGCAAGTCACCGCTGCGCAGGGCGTTCCTGCCGATCTCGTAATTTCACTTTAAAGGTAGGCTTGCCCAATGGCTGATAAACATGAACTCCGCGATAAAGGTTTGCGCTTAACGCCACAACGCGAACTTGTTTTATCTGCAGTGCGCGAACTTGGCCATGCCACACCTGAAGAGGTTGCTGAAAAGGTCCGTGCAACTCATCCCGGCATCAATCTTTCTACCGTTTATCGCAATTTGGAAACTCTTGAAAATGTTGGTCTTGTACAACACACACACTTGGGTCACGGCGGAGCGACTTATCACGCGGCTGAAGAACTGACTCACCTACATCTAGTTTGCAGCGATTGTGGTTCTGTCGGAGATGCACCTATTGATGTTGCGGCTAATTTTGTACAAAACCTTGCTGATGATTACGGTTTTAAAACAGATGTCACTCACTTTGCTGTTTACGGATTATGCGCTGCGTGCGTTAAGTAATTATGACTGCGGTATTAGTAGAAGATGGCGTCGATAAGGGCGCTATTTGGCACTTTGGTGAACCGAATAAAGAGCAGAAGGCGATGCTCGAAGGTAAAGCTTGGGCTGATCTATCTCACCTAAATGTTGTCGCCGTATCTGGCGCGGATCGCCTGAAATGGTTGCACGATTTAACTACTCAACATTTATCCGAACTCGGTGTTGGCCAATGGATTTCAGCGCTGATTTTGGATCCACAAGGCCACGTGGAGTACCAATTTAATTTGGTAGATGATGGCGAAACTACTTGGTTGGTTTTAGATCCGGGTTACATAGAAAATTTGGTTGCATACTTGCAGAAAATGAAATTTATGTTGCGCGTTGATGTGCGCGATGCTTCAAGCGAGTTTGTGGTGCTTCGCGCACCAGGTTCCGCAACTGATATCGGTGGACCATTTGCATTGGTGCCGCGTGCAGAGTTAAA
>CAMBOZ010000080.1 GCA_945869505.1 Bifidobacterium breve | reverse complement strand
CTTCCGGTGTCGGTAGCTGAAGAGCCGTACTTTGCAATGATTTCTTTCTTTACTGCTGGTGTTAAAGCCATTTCTGGTCTCCTATTAGTTACCGCCACGACGGCGACCGGTTTGATACACGGCCACTCACTTTGATCGTTGGACGAGGGCTAGATTACCAGCGGGGCTGTGGATAAGGCAAAATGAGAAATTACTGCTCAGTTAATGAGCGAGCCTGGTCGCAATCTAGCTTCATCTGCACCAATAGCGGTTCTAGGCCATCAAATTTCAAGGTATCGCGCAATCTCCAACCAAATTCTATTGATGCGTTTTTATCGTATAAATCTAAACCTTCTTGATCAAGCGCATATGCCTCAACTTGCCTTGCGCGCTCTCCTGCAAACGTTGGATTGGTTCCGATTGAAATTGCCGCTGGCCAAAAATTAATCCCAACTGTTAGCCAACCTGCATATACGCCATCACTTGGAATAGTTTGCCCATCAATATTTCCTAAGTTTGCAGTTGGATAACCAATTTCGCGTCCACGTTTTTCTCCGTGCACCACCACGCCATCCAGGCGATGTGGTCGAGATAAAAGTTTTCGCGCTTCTTCTACTTGACCAGAAGTCACTAAATTGCGGATACGCGATGAGGAAATTATCTCGCCTTCACCTGATTGTAGATCTTGGACATCTACCGTGAAATTAAATTCCTGACCATCTTTTATCAGTGAGTCAACATTTCCTGCGGCTTTGTGGCCATAGGTGAAGTTCTTTCCAACGATTATCGTAGATGCGCTTAATTGACCCACTAAAACTTCTTTCACAAAATCCGCAGGCGACATAGCGGCAAACTTCTCATTAAATTTAAGCACAGCAACTTGGTCGGCGTTATGGATCTTAAGAAGCTCAACGCGATCGGCCAATGTCGTGAGCAGAGTTGGGGCGCGATCAGGTGCGAGCACTTGCATGGGATGAGGATCAAAAGTTAAAGCCACAATATTGCGACCGTCAGCGATTTCTTTCGCGCGATTTAACAGGAGCTGATGGCCTTTATGAACCCCATCGAAGACTCCGATAAGTACAACGCTGCCGGTGGTCATTTGATAATTATTGCCGATTAATTGGCCGCTGCAAAAACGGCGATTGGTTTGGCTTTGCCTGATTCATTCTTTAGTAGCGCGATCAGGCGGTCATCAGGTGAGAGAGCAGCAAAGATTTCATCACTTGGATTAGATGCAAGCGCGCGGCCAAACGAGAGTTCTGACACTTCGTCGAGGGCTAACTCGCGAACTTGGAAAGTGGCGCGCGCAACATCGGAGAGCGCCAGTGGAGTAAAAGTCTGCGCCTTTAATTCTTCGAATGAACTCGCTTGTGAGATTGGGAAACCGGCTACACGCGTACGACGCAGCACTGAAAGATGTCCACCAACTTGTAAATCGCTTCCAAGATCTCGGGCAATGGCACGAATGAATGTGCCGGCAGAACAAGTAACGTCTATATCTATTTCAATACGCGAACCTGGACGGCGAATTTCTAGAACATTTAGAGATGAGATAGTGATGGTGCGGGCGGCTAATTCAAATACTTCACCTGCACGCACTCGATCGTAAGCGCGTTCGCCATCAACTTTAACCGCAGATACCGAACTGGGGCGCTGCTGAATTTCACCTACCATTTTTGCTAGACCGCTTTTTATCTCTTCATCAGAGATATGAGCAGCGCTAACTTCAGAAATTACTTCGCCTTCGCGATCATCGGTGATAGTCGAAGCACCTAAAACGATTGTCGCGGTATATGACTTATCGCCATCGGTTATGTACTGCAGCAGACGTGTTCCGTTGCCGAAACCTAGAACTAAAACCCCTGTCGCCATTGGATCCAAAGTTCCGGCGTGACCAACTTTGCGAGTTCCTAAAGCCTTGCGCGCCACCGCGACAACGTCATGGCTAGTCATGCTTGGTGCTTTATCTACAACTAGGAATCCATCTGTCATGGCGTTTTTTAAGAATCAATCTTCAATTACTTTGGGGACTTTATATGGATCTTCTCCCCCAGCAAATGAAGCGTTCTTACGAAGTTGCGCAACTTCTGCATCTAACACGTGAACTTTATCGAGCAGTGAGTCGAGCGCTTTTGCAGATTCAGGTAACCCATCTTCAAAGAATTCAATAGAAGGTGTAATTCTTGTCTGCAAGTCACGACCAACTGCGCTGCGGATTACGCCTTTAGCGCTCTCCAGTGCAGCCGCTGTTGCGGCGCGTTGTTCTTCATCACCTAAGACGGTATAGAAAATTGATGCATTCTGCAGATCACCAGTTACTCGCGCATCAGTGACAGTTACGAAGCCGAGTCGAGGATCTTTAATCTTCGTCTCAAGTAGCTGCGCAACTACCACTTTGATGCGGTCTGCAACTTTCTGGGTGCGATGTGATTGGCCCATAATTTAAGCCCGCTTCTTCTCGCGCATCTCAAAGACCTGAATGGTGTCTCCGATTTGCAGATCCTTCATATTGCCAAGACCGATACCGCACTCAAAGCCTTCTTTGACTTCTGTGGCATCATCTTTAAAGCGCTTGAGAGAATCGATAGTTAGATCATCAGCAATTACTTCGGTACCGCGCATAATGCGGGCCTTTCCGTTTCGCTTGATAGATCCATCGCGAACGATAGAACCTGCGATATTTCCAGCCTTAGATGATTTGAAGATCTCGCGCACTTCTGCGTTACCGAGAATGATTTCTTCGTACTCTGGCTTGAGCAAGCCCTTAAGAGATAATTCAATCTCTTCAATAGCGTTGTAGATCACGGAGTAGAAGCGAACTTCTACGCCTTCTTGATCCGCGTAAATTGCAGTCTGTGGTTCTGGCTTAACGTTAAAGCCGATTACGACTGCAGTAGAAGCAGATGCAAGAGTGATATCGCTCTTGGTAATTGCGCCAACTCCACGGTGGATAACGCGAAGATCTACTTCGGCACCAACATCGAGTTGCATAAGTGCATCTTCGAGCGCTTCCACCGAACCAGAAACGTCACCCTTAAGAATGAGGTTAAGTGTTGAGACCTTGGACTGCTCCATAAAGTCTTCAAGTGAAACCTTCTTTCGCGCCTTAGCAAGTTGCGCATTTCGCTCTGCCGCTTGACGCTTTTCAGCGATCTGACGTGCAGTGCGATCTTCATCTGCAACCAAGAATGTGTCACCAGCACTTGGCACAGATGTAAATCCAAGAACTTGTACTGGACGAGATGGGCCAGCAGTTTCAACGTTCTCGCCATGCTCATCGAGCATTGCGCGTACACGGCCAAATGAACCACCGGCGACAATTGCATCACCGATCTTCAAAGTTCCGCGCTGCACAAGAACAGTTGCAACAGGTCCACGACCACGATCGAGGTGAGCTTCAATTGCAACGCCGCGAGCGCTATCTTGCGCAACAGCGCGTAGATCAATCGCCGCATCTGCTGTTAAGAGAATTGCATCGATGAGTTCATTTACACCGACACCAGATTTGGCAGAGACGTTAACGAATAGTGTTTCGCCGCCATACTCTTCAGCAATCAAGTTGTACTCGGTCAATTGCTGGCGGACCTTATCTGGGTTCGCGCCTTCTTTATCAACCTTATTAACGGCAACCACAATAGGAACATCGGCTGCTTGCGCGTGATTTAACGCTTCGATCGTCTGCGGCATGATTCCGTCATCGGCTGCCACAACGAGAACAGCGATATCGGTGACCTTGGCACCACGAGCACGCATTGCGGTAAATGCCTCGTGACCTGGTGTATCGATAAAGGTAATCGCTCGGTTTACACCGTCGTGATCGTGGTGAATTTGGTAAGCACCGATGTGCTGCGTGATTCCGCCGGCCTCAGATTTGAGAACCTCAGATTTACGGATGGCATCTAGCAAACTGGTCTTACCGTGATCCACGTGGCCCATAACGGTTACTACCGGTGGGCGCGCGACTAGAAGATCAGCATCGAGGTCAGCAAGTTCTTGCGCTAAATCGATATCGAAATCTTGCAGTAATTCGCGATCTTCATCTTCAGGGCTAACAATTTGGATGACATAACCAAGTTGCGCACCAAGAATTTCAAAGGTATCGGCATCTACAGATTGAGTTGCAGTAACCATTTCGCCTAAGTGGAATAGGGCGGCAACTAACGCTGCTGCATCTGCGCCAATCTTTTCTGCGAAATCGGCCAAAGTTGAACCGCGACGCATACGGATTTGTGTCTTACCATCTCCGTGCGGAATGACTGCACCACCCAATTGTGGCGCTTGCATATTGTCGAATTCATCGCGTAACGCTTTTCTAGATTTTGGTTTGCGCTTACTGCTCTTACTTGCATTCTTTCCAAATGCACCTGCTGCGCCGCCGCGACCTGGACCGCGATTTGGTGCGCCGCCCGGACGTTGTGGACCGCCAGCTGCTGGTGCACCAGTTGATGGACCACCTGAACGATAAGGACTAGAAGATGGTGCACCACCAGTACGTGGTGGGAAATTACCTGGACCACCGGTGCCTGCAGGACGTGGGGTATTTGGTCGCGCTGCAAAACCAGGACGAACAGAACCAGGACGTGGTCCTGACATTCCAGGTCGTGCACCTGTTGCACCAGCTGGTCGTTGTGGCGGACGGGGTACTGCGCCACCTGTTGAAAATGGATTATTGCCAGGACGTGGTGGACGAGGAACTGATGCGCCACCTGTTGAAAATGGATTATTGCCAGGACGTGGAGCAGCGGGTTTTACTTCTGCACCACCTGTACTTGCATCTGAAATTTTCTCTACTTCAACTGGCGCTGGCGTTGATTGAGGCGCAACACTTTCTGCGCGAGCAGCCTTGAGCGCTTCTAGGTCAACGCCGAGTTCAGCGGCTAATTCTGCAGCTAACTCTGGATTTACCTCAGCGCCTTTTTTGGCAGCAGTTTTTTTAGCAGCAGCTTTCTTGACTGGCTTCTTCTCTTCAACTGGTTTGGCATCGGGATACATCTCAATGAGCTTGCGCACTACTGGCGCCTCTACTGTTGATGATGCTGAACGAACGAATTCGCCCATTTCTTGGAGTTTTGCAAGAACAACCTTGCTCTCCATACCGAGTTGTTTTGCCAACTCATGTACGCGGACCTTTGACACATTTCTCCTGTCTTGGCCCGCAATCTTTATTCTAGATATTTATCTAGGGAT
>CAMBOZ010000079.1 GCA_945869505.1 Bifidobacterium breve | reverse complement strand
TGGCGCGTTACCCAAATTAGATTGAAAAACTAGCGCATCACCAAATCCGAACATTGCAAGGCCTAGAAAAAGGATAAGTACCCGAGGGATTGAAAGTTCCCAACGATGTCTTGCACGCCAAGGCGTAATAGGAACAGTCTTATGTGGGCGCAGGTGGGAGGCTAGAGACCTTAACTTTGAAGGTTCTTGCATTAGGGGAGTTTATAGCAAAGCCTGCGATTTATATCCTCTATTGTTACCGCTATGTTCGTTGGCTTTGGTACAACAGTAAATATCGCGACCATTATTGCCGGAGCGGCACTTGGCGTTTTAGTCGGGTCCCGTATGCCAACGCGCACAAGGAATTTAATCACCGACGTCTTAGGTTTGATAACAATTCTTGGAGCCGTAAGCGCCTTAACGCCAATGTGGTCTCAGCGATATATAACAGCACTTCCCAAAGGTTGGACTCTCCTTGCAATACTCGCTTCGTTGTTAATTGGGGGACTAATTGGTTCCGCACTTAATTTAGAAAGTAAGTTAGACGGGATCGGGGAGAACTTGCGCAAGAGATTTCGCGCGCAAGAAGAGAGCACATTTGTAGAGGGCTTTGTTTCAGCATCGCTTCTCTTTATTATCGGGCCGCTTGCGATTTTGGGATCCATTAGCGATGGGATGTCTACGGGAGTAGATCAATTGCTATTGAAGTCGAGTCTCGACTTCTTTGCAGCGATGGCCTTCGCCGCTAGTTTAGGTTGGGGAGTTGCCGCTTCTGCCATTCCCGTTGGTATCTACCAAGGGCTTTGGACGCTCGTCGGTCTGGGCCTAGGAAATATCCTGAGCGGATATCAGATTGATGCAATGACAATTACCGGTGGCCTTATGTTGATTTGCATAGGATTAAGACTTTTGAAGATTAAAGATATCGCGGTCGGAAATTTACTCCCAGCCCTAATCATTGCTCCGATTTTTGTACAACTTCTAAATACCTTCGCTTAAGAAGATTTCTTAGAAAGTTGAAGCATCGATTACAAAGCGATATTTAACATCGCTCGCAACGGTTCGCTCATAGGCAGTATTGATGTAGTCAGCCTTAATGACTTCTATATCACTCACAATATTGTGCTTGCCGCAGAAATTGAGCATCTCCTGCATCTCAGGTATTCCACCAATCATTGAACCCGAAAGTGAACGTCGAGCTGGAAGAAGTGATCCCACTTCGACTGCATAAGGCTTACCTGGTAGACCAATGACCACCAAGGTGCCGTCGACATTAAGCATCTCAAGGTAGGTATTAATATCTAATTCAGCGCTTACAGTATTAAGAATTAAATCGAAGTGCTTAATATATTTCATATTAAAGCCCTCTTCTTTTGTTGAAACGAAATGGTGCGCGCCCATAGCTTTAGCGTCTGCTTCTTTTGAAGGTGAGTGAGAGAAGACTGTTACGTCAGCGCCGAGGGCGACCGCAAACTTCACGCCCATGTGGCCCAGTCCGCCAAGACCCATCACTGCAACTTTCTTACCAGGGCCAGTGTTCCAATGCTTGATTGGTGAATAAAGAGTGATTCCGGCACAGAGTAACGGCGCGACCCCATCAAGTGACAAGTTATCCGGAATATTGACCGCGTAGTCCTCGTTGATCACCATTACATTTGAGTACCCACCCATCGCTGGAGTTTTTCCATCGCGCTCCAATTGGTTGTAAGTACCAGTCATTCCTTCAATGCAGTACTGCTGTAAACCCTTTAGACATGAAGGACATTTACGACAAGAATCAACAAAGACGCCGACACCAATGCGATCGCCAACTTTGAATTTAGTAACTGATGGACCAACTTGCGTAACAACGCCTGCGATTTCATGACCTGGAACCATGGGGAAGATGGCAGGTCCCCATTCCTCACGCGCCTGATGAATATCTGAGTGGCAAATCCCTGAATATTTAATATCTAGAAGAACATCGTGGCCACCTAGTTCACGTCGCTCAAATTCCCAAGGGGTTAGTTCTGCCTTTGCCTGCATTGCTGCGTATCCACGAACCTTCATTTTTTATCTCCCTTGGTGATTTCATCTTCTTGGTTAAATGGTAAAGGCATCGGCGACGTATGTCCTGCGCGAGAAGCCCGTGCGGTTACTTGGCGCATATGGTGGCGACGACATAGAACTTCGTAAGCAACTTCAGATCCAGGTGCGACATCGCCGACAACAACTTGTTCGCCCTCAGTAACCATTACGCCTCCGAGAGTGCGAGCATTGTGAGTTGCTCTTGAGCCACACCAGCAAAGTGCCTCAACCTGCAGCGTATTAACTCGATCAGCTAGTTCAACTAGTCGCGCTGATCCCGGAAAGAGCTTGGTGCGAAAATCTGCAAGAATTCCAAATGCAAATACATCGATGCCAAGACCATCAACGATTTTCGCTAAGCCTTCGATCTGGACTGGCTGATAAAACTGTGCCTCATCGCAAATGATGTAATCAATACGATCACCGAGCGATAGCCTTTCAACTACCAAGCGGTGGATATCTAAATCTGGATCAACTTCTATAGCGCTACTTTGCAAACCAAGTCTTGATGAAATTACTCCGCTGCCAGCGCGATCTTTACTGGTGAAAATCAAGCCAGAGCGACCGCGGCTCTTATGATTGTGCGCTGTCTGCAAGGCAAGAGTCGACTTACCGCTATCCATAGTTCCGCAGTAATAAATTAGCTCAGCCACGGACGGCATCCTGCCACTTTTTTAGCTTTAGCGCAGTTGTTACCTTCATACGTGAGCCAGAGCGATGATTTCTATATCAGGATAGATCTCCGAAATTCTTTTTCTTCCATCTAGGAAATCTATTGCTATTAAAACCAAGACCTTTTGAACGATCGCGCCACAACGCCGGGCGAGCACTATCGCCGCCAATAGGGTGCCGCCGGTTGCGAGTACGTCGTCGATGATCAAAACCGTTTGAGCAGATGAAAACGCATCAATGTGAACTTCTATTTCATCATCACCATATTCAAGTCCATACTTTTCACCGTGCGTTTGGTGTGGCAATTTGCCACTCTTTCGAAAAGGAACAAATCCTTTTTCGGTGACGCCGGCCAATGCCGCAGCGAGTATGAAACCGCGAGCTTCAACACCTGCGATCACATCAACGTTGGTTAGCGACTTTGCCATCTCTTTGATTACAGCAGCTAGCGCATCTGAATTTGCCAACAGTGGAGTGATGTCTTGGAAAAGCACTCCCGGCTTTGGAAAGTCGGGGACTTTTCGGATCAATTCGAGGGCGCTTATAAATTCCATAACCCACCCATTCCATCATGAAAACGTGTCCGAGAGGGGACTTGAACCCCTAAGCCCTTGCGGGCACTAACACCTCAAGCTAGCGCGTCTGCCAATTCCGCCACCCGGACGAGTGCGTCGGCAACGATATCAACGGTCAGGCCCTTGAGGCAAAGTGGCTTATGCCTCGCAGGCCGAGCGCGCCACTAGGAGATAAATATCTGGCTTTAGTAGAGAATATGGAGATGAGCAGAGATGAATCTAGAGATCTAACTTCCGTAGAAGATGATGCGATAAAAATTTGTCAAGAGTTGATTCGCATCCCCAGTGTTAACTTTGGTGAGGGAAAAGGTGACGAGTCAGTTGTTGCCGCTTACATAGTTAAATCATTGGCAGAAGTTGGCATTGAATCTAGAATTTATGAAGCCGCTCCAAATCGCTGCAATGTCATTGCGCGAATAAAAGGAAGTGATTCCTCACGCCCAGGACTCGTTGTCCATGGCCACACCGACGTTGTTCCGGCTAATGCAGATGATTGGTCTGTCGATCCCTTTGGGGGAGTAATCAAAGATGAAATGATTTGGGGTCGCGGCGCCGTAGATATGAAGAATATGGATGCCATGATTCTGGCGATTGTCCGAGATTGGGCGAGACGAGGATACAAACCTGAGCGAGATATTGTTCTAGCGTTCTTTGCCGATGAAGAAGCAGGCATGACCTATGGCTCGCGTTTTATGAGCGCAAAGCATCCTGAAGTATTCGCTGGATGTTCGGAGGCCATTTCAGAAGTAGGTGGTTTCTCTGTAACTGTGGCAGATGGCAAGCGCCTCTATTTTGTAGAAGCTGCCCAAAAGGGAATCCACTGGATGCGTTTGACTGCACAAGGACGCGCTGGACACGGCTCAATGATGAATGATGAAAACGCGATAACTGCGCTAACGGATGCCGTAGCAAAAATTGGTCAGCACGAATGGCCACAGCGTTACACAAAGACGGTTAAGAAGCTTTTTAAAGAAGTTGCACGCGTTACAGGACGTGAATACAACGAGAACGACCTTCGGCCATTGCTCAAGGAAGTTGGTTCTACTGCGCGAATGATTGGTGCCACTCTGCAGAACACCGCTAATCCGACAATGCTAGACGCCGGATATAAAGCCAATGTCATTCCGGGATCAGCTAGTGCAGTTATTGATGGACGCTTCCTTCCGGGTTACGAAGATGAATTGAATTCAACAATTCGCGCCATAATCGGACCGGATATAACTATTGAAACTATTTCACACGATATTGCTCTGGAAGTTGATTTCGATTCTCCGTTAGTAGAAGCTATGAAAGCGGCGCTAATAAGTCAGGATCCCGAAGGTATTCCAGTTCCTTATTTAATGAGCGGTGGAACAGATAATAAAGCGCTCTCTGAATTGGGAATCGTTGGATATGGTTTCTCACCACTTCGCTTGCCAGCGGATCTAGATTTCATGGCGTTATTTCATGGTGTCGACGAACGTGTACCAATTGAAGGACTGCGATTTGGGGTTCGAGTTCTCTCTAACTTCTTAGAAAACGCTTAATTCTTTAAAGTGATATTTCATTTAGGGCATAGCGCACAACTTCAGGAAGTGCTATTTCTTCACTAACCAAGATTCCGCGCATCTGTGCACCGGTTCGCGCACCAACTACTGCTGAAGTTACGCCAGGGAAATCTCTTACCCAGGCAAGTGCAACCTCAAGAGGTGAATATCCAAGTCCTTGTGCAGCCACGCTAACTGCTTCGACAATTCTTCGAGACTTCTCATTTAGATATGGTTCGATAAATGGGGCGAAGTGTGGTGTTGCGGCCCGCGAATCTGCTGGTATTCCTTGTCTGTATTTTCCAGTTAGCGCGCCACGTCCAAGCGGAGACCAAGCGATAAAGCCCCGATTCAGATTGATGGCGCAATCGAGTGCATCGCTTTC
>CAMBOZ010000078.1 GCA_945869505.1 Bifidobacterium breve | reverse complement strand
ATGTGCCAGCGGGGAAGGTTGCTGTGCTCATGGTCTTTCTCCTTCAATTTGTAGGTACTGCCTTTATTCGAACACTTGTTCGTATATGTCATAGTAAACACCCCACCACTGACAAAAAGCAACCCGAAAGCGAACAAATGTTCGACATTATCGAAAATATGTTCTACTCTTAACCCATGAGCGAAAAATCCAATGTTTCCGAGCTTCCAGATACCCCAGGCCCTCACGGCCTAACCGGGCGCCAGCTCAAGATCCTCGAAGCGATCAAGACAGCCGTAGACACCCAGGGCTATCCCCCAACGATGCGCGAACTAGGCGTTGCTGCCGGGCTAACCTCAACAGCCAGTGTTTCCTACCAGCTTGAGTCCCTTGAGAAAAAAGGCTTCATCCGCCGCGATGCCACCCGTGGCCGCGCCATCGAGGTCCTGATGCCAGAAGAAAAGACTGCAGAGAATTCGACCTCGGTAGATAAGACCAAATACATCCCTCTTGTAGGTCGTATCGCAGCCGGTGGTCCAATCACCGCTGAACAAGAGATCGAAGAGACTTTCCCACTACCTGAGTCACTAGTTGGTAGCGGTGAGCTCTTCATGCTTCGCGTTGTCGGAGAATCAATGATCGATGCTGCAATCTGCGACGGAGACTATGTAGTAATCCGCTCTCAAAAGGATTGCAACAATGGCGAAATCGTCGCTGCCATGATCGATGGCGAAGCAACCGTAAAAACATTCTCACGCAAGAACGGCCAGATCTGGCTACTACCTGCCAATGACAACTTCGCACCCATCGATGGAAACAATTGCGAGATCCTGGGCAAGGTAACAGCTGTGATGCGGAGTGTTAGGTAACTAAAAACGGCTTTCGTTGATCTCCATTTTTTCAATGACCGCTGTTGGGATATCTAGATTGAGAACATCCGCTAAACGTAGAAGGTAAATCTGCACATCGGCTATTTCCAATTTGATTGCTTGCAACTGCTCAGGCGAAAGTGAAGCTAGGGTGCTCTCTTCAGAAGTGAGCCATTGGAATTCAGCCACTAACTCCCCTGCTTCGCCAGCAACAGCCATCGAAAGATTCTTAGGGGTATGAAACTTCTCCCAATTTCTGGCATCAGCAAAAGCCCTGATTCGTGCTGTTAAATCAGCAAATTCGCTCTGGTTCATAACCTCACTCTACTTTGGTAAATGATCTTTGAAGTATTCAGCTGTAGCCGAGTCAGTGAAGTGCACGTAGCAGCCCTTCATTCCTCGGCTCATAAGGGTTCGGTAAGTATTTCTAATAATCTCATCGGCCTTTAGCTCTGCATTTATTGCATCTTCTTTCAATGACTTCTTATATCCAGCCAGCGACTTATCCGTCTTTGCTCGTGCACTTGGATCGGTCATCAAATGACCATCAATGACTCGCAAGTCAGGCCCAATAATCACACCAACATAATCAACTTCTAACCCTTGGCAGGTGTGAATACATCCAACTTCTTCAACTGACTTAGGATTCATAATCCATTCATTGCCATCAGAAGCTAAATTCCACTTTGCCCGATATCCATCTGTTGGAATCTCAATGTCGAAAAGCTCCGGTTTGGTTTTGCTAATCCAGTTCCAGCAATATCCAGCCACTACTCGCGATTTATTATTTGACTGGTTCCGATCGCGAATCAAATCGTGCAGCTCTGTCGCAGAATCAATTATCTGAAAATCAAATCGCGTGGGCGAGAAATAATTATCAGCGTTCGGGCGCACACCCAAGATGTCATCCAACCAAGCCATGTAGTCGTCTGATCCACTGCATCGGAATTGTGACTGCAATTCCATCCGCCGAACATTTGCTCCAATTGATCGGGCATAGTCTTCAATCATTGCGATTTCGCCAACATCAGACCAAGTAACTTTCTGAGCTTCATCGATAAAGAAAACAGAAGTGCGAGAAGAATTGATGATTTCTTTAACTTGATTTTCGCCTTTATTCTTAAAAATGCCTGATTTCATGCGCAATCTATGGGCTTCATCAACGACAAGAACATCGAATGAATCCGGCTCGGCTGCATGGAAAACACCAGAACTGCTAAATAAATGTTTAAATGCGTCACCCTTAATCAACTTCTTCAGCTTTGCTTGATAAACATCGCGCGGCGCAGCGTTTGCAGTTACATATTTAGCATTAAGGCGAGAGCCCGTAAGTCTTGAAATAGCATTAATTGAAATAACTGATTTTCCGGTACCTGGCCCACCAGAAACGATAATTACTTCTTTGCCTCCTATTTGTGAAGATTGCGCCGCGTGAATGATTGTTTCAAGCACTGTCTTCTGTTCATCTAGAAGCACAAACTCATCATTTCCTTTAAGCATTGACCCGACCGCATCAGCCAGCTGTTGCGAAGGCCTAATCGGCGAATCATCAATTCGTTGCAAGAGTGAGGTACCAGACCCAACCTCAATCTTTTGCGTAATGAAATTTCTAAGCTGCGCTATCTCACCACTTAGAAAAACAGGTGCTTTGCGTAATTCGTTCTCATATCTTGAATTACTTATTACCGAAGAATCTTTGCAATTATGAAGGTACGCGCATGCTGTTAAATCCATTTCATTCTGATACACATACTCGTTATAAGAGGTGAAATGGCTCAGATAGCTCCATGCTTGATAAGAAGGATGGCGTTCGTCTCGGATTGCACCGCCCACGAATGTTCTGACGTGTTCTGATAGATCCGAAAACTGAATATCACTCCACTGTTTCAATTCGATGATTACCAGAGATTCTTTGCCTTCTGCTGTTTCACCAGAAACCATGAAATCGATTCGAAACCGACGTCCGTTTAAGCGATACTCAATGGCAACACCCGCATCATCTGGAATTTCAGCGGTGTTGAGAGCATGGAACATGGCATTTCCAAGAGAATTCTGCCAAGCCATGTACTCGGCTTTGCCAACTGAAAGGTTGAGCTTCCTCTTAACCTCAGCTGCTACAACATCCTGGATGGACGGGGCATCCTTGAGAAAATCTGCCTTGGTGGCTAGGTAGGCAAGCATGAGTAAAGGCTATTGCCATCTTGCGAGATTGGACCATATTGGCGCTGTAATTGCAGCCTTCTGTCACATATTCCTGATTAGCTTTGAACATGGAATTGGACCGTAAGACACATGGTTGGTCAGGCAGTGTTCGTAGTTTCTTAAGTAGTCCAAACAGCTTGATTGAAAATCACTTACAAGATCACTTGGTTGATTTGCTTGGTTTTAATGCGGCCAATTCTCAGTTGGAAGCTTGGATTGAGGAGATCGAGGTTCTTAGAAATTCTTTCCGAGATCTTGTTATTTCAAGAGTAGATGCATTGGAGTGGTCCATTGTCTTGGAATATGAGTTACCACTTGAAGGTGGCCGCCGCCCTGACGTGATTATCCTAGGGCCCTCAAAAATATTTGTTCTGGAATTTAAGCAAGACCCCACCTTGAATAGATCTTCTCTGGACCAAGTTGCAGCATATGCACGAGATTTGGCGGAATATCACTCTGAAAGTCACGGTATTGAGGTTATTCCATTTCTAGTCCCAACAAAAACTTTTGGGAAATCTGAAAAACGTGATGTTGTAAATATTATTTCGCCTGACAAAATTGCCTCAACATTGGATTCGTTTGCGGGTGACAAAATCATTGATCTTGATACTTGGATCAAGGGAGACTACGCACCTTTGCCAACATTAATCGCTGCTGCCAAAATGATTTTTAGCAATGAAAGGCTGCCAGCTATCAAGCGCGCTGAATCGTATGGAGTCGCAAACGCTGTCAAAAGACTTAATGAAATAGCAGCTAGGTCCAGTGCCAATTCAGAACGTTCACTAGCTTTTGTATCAGGTGTGCCCGGTGCAGGTAAAACACTTGTTGGACTTCAGTTTGTATATGAGAATTCAGATTTAACTCGACAGGCAATATTTCTATCTGGAAATGGGCCACTGGTAGAAGTTTTACGTGACGCACTACAGAGCAAGGCTTTTGTTAGCGATCTTCACGCATTCATAAAAAGCTATGGGACAACAAAAAAAGTTCCAAAACAAAATATTATTGTTTTTGACGAAGCCCAAAGAGCTTGGGATGCATCACATATGCTCATTAAAAAAGGTATAGATTTTAGTGAGCCTGAATTGCTCATCTCCATTGGAGAGAAAATAGAAGGTTGGGCAGCCTTAATAGGATTAATCGGCCATGGTCAGGAAATTCATACCGGTGAGGAAGCTGGAATCGGCGGATGGTTTCAAGCTTTGAACTCCACTCATGCCAAGAGCGATTGGAAGGTTTATGCCCCGCCAAGATTTGCAGACGAATTTCCAGGTAAGTCTGTCACAGAATATGAAGAATTGGATTTAAATCGGACATTAAGATCTAAGCAAGCAGAGCATCTTGATAGCTGGGTTCAGAATCTACTAAGTGGAAATTTGAGCCAAGCTTCACCTCTGGCTCAGAAAATTTGGTTACAGAACTTTCCTATTTTCGTAACTCGTGATTTAGATGAAGCCAAAAATTATGTGACGGAAAGATTTAAAGATGAACCAAGTAAACGTTTCGGCATTTTGGCATCTTCAAAAGATCAAGTTCTACCTAGATACGGTATAAAGAATGGATTCCAAGATACTAAACTCGTAAAGAATGCCAATTGGTACAACAAGAATCTAGGCGAGAAAGGCTCATGTTGCAATCTTGAGGAAGTTGTAACTGAGTTTGGTTGCCAAGGACTCGAACTGGATATGGCAATAGTTGCTTGGGGAAATGATTTCTTTTGGAACGGTTCCGAGTGGGAGATCCGAAAAATGCGAACTCGTATTCCTCAAGAGGACCCACATCAATTAAGACTCAACAGCTACCGAGTTTTGTTAACCAGGAGCCGAGAGGGCATGATTATTTTTGTTCCACCACTTCCTGAATTGGATAACACTCTTAATGCTTTACTCGCTTCAGGGGCAAGAATTCTTGAGCAGAGTATTGCTCTTGCCGAAATTTCGTGAAGTTAATTTAACGATATGTATGTTTGGATTACTTCGTAGTCGCCTTCGTTGTCATGGCGTGCGTAGTATTCAAATTGGAGCTTAAGGTTTTGGCCATCGAGGGATGCATAGCGAACTGGCTTGCCATCTGCGCCTCTGACTTTAATCTCTGCCATTTGTTTACCTCCAAGTGCAGGGTACAACGCATTGCTGACAGGAGTGTCAGTGGCTATCAATATGGTTTAGATATGCAACCAAAGCCGCCAAGACGTAAGCAACTGCGAACGCTGACTTGTCCTGAATGCCAGCAGAGAGGGCTACTGCGCGAGTTGTTATGGGGAATGCCCGGTGAGGATTTTGATCACGATAAGTACGCATCGGGTGGGTGTTGCTTGCCATCGCCGTGGCCACCTGATGTGGAATGTTCTGGGTGTGGCTTTCAGGGCTATCGCGATGTGAT
>CAMBOZ010000077.1 GCA_945869505.1 Bifidobacterium breve | reverse complement strand
TCGCCTCTGCCGCTGCGGCATCTGAGATTGTGATGCGGCGTAGCGTGCGGGCATCTGGATCCATTGTGGTTTCGCGGAGCTGATCTGCATCCATTTCACCAAGGCCTTTATAGCGCTGGATTGGTTCTTTCCACTTCTTGCCAGCCTTTTTAAACTCTGCAGTTAACTTCTTCATCTCATCATCTGAGTATGTGTAGATGTATTCACCCTTTTTGCCGCCGCCGCCCATAAGTTCGATGCGGTGCAGAGGTGGAATCGCTGCAAAGACGCGACCATCATCAATCATCGGCTTCATATAGCGATATAAAAGCGTGAGTAATAAACAACGAATATGTGCACCATCCACGTCCGCATCTGACATCAAGATAATGCGGCCATAACGAGCATCAGCTAGTTCAAATGATTTTCCAGAACCTGCGCCAATTACCTGAATAATCGATGCGCACTCAGAGTTATCGAGCATCTGTGACAGTGATGCTTTCTGCACATTAAGGATCTTGCCGCGAATCGGCAGAATCGCTTGGAATTCCGAGTTACGCGCGGCCTTTGTGGTGCCGAGTGCGGAATCACCTTCCACGATCAAGAGCTCTGTGCGAGTTACATCTTCGGATCTGCAATCAGATAACTTCGTTGGCAGCGCTGAAGATTCAAGAGCGTTCTTGCGACGCTGTAAATCTTTATGTGTGCGTGCTGAAATGCGTGTGCGAGATGCAGCAGCCACCTTCTCCATAATCAGTCGTCCATTGGCCTTATCGATACGGCGAGTGGTGTTAAAGAATTCTTTTAACTTATCGGCAACGACTGCAGAAACAATTCGGGTTGCAGCGGCTGTGCCAAGAACTTCCTTGGTCTGTCCTTCAAACTGTGGTTCCGACATACGCACTGTGACGACAGCGGTGAGGCCTTCCATAATGTCGTCTTTGATTACGTCGATCTCGTTCTTCTTCAGCGTTCCGCTAGAGCGAAGTGCTTCGTTAAATGCTTTGGTGATCGCGCGTTCAAAACCTTGGACGTGGGTTCCGCCCTTTGGCGTGGCGATGATATTTACGAAGGACGACAAGGTGGCATCGAATCCATTGCCCCACTTCATCGCAATATCTACTTCCATATCGCGTTCTACTTCAGTTGAAACCATATGGCCTTTATCATCCAAAACCGGAACGGTCTCTTGATAATGCCCAGTGCCATAAATGCGGATTACTTCACCAACTGGTTCATCCGGTTGTAAAAATTCGCAGAACTCGGAGATTCCACCTTTGTGATAGAAAGTTTGTGTTGTTGCAGCCTTGGTGCGGTTATCGTTAACAATCAGCGTTAACCCTGGAACTAGGAACGATGTCTGGCGCGCGCGAGCGTAAACTTCTTCAATATCAAGGGCGGCTTCCTTTAAGAAGATCTGACGATCAGACCACCACTTGATACGAGTTCCAGTTACTTTTGCCGAAACTTTTCCGATTGTGCGCAAGCCTGATTGTGGAGTGAACTCTGCTTTAGGTCCATCGCCATCGAAAATACCAGCGACTCCGCGCTTGAATGACATCCAATAAATTTTGCCATTGCGATCTACTTCAGCATCAAGGCGTTCAGCCAGTGCGTTTACAACAGATGCACCAACACCGTGCAGACCACCGGATGCGGCATAAGATCCGCCACCGAATTTTCCACCTGCGTGTAATTTTGTAAGTACAACTTCAACGCCAGTTAAACCAGTCTTTGGTTCTTTATCTACTGGAATACCGCGGCCATCATCGTGGACTTCAACCGAACCATCTGCTTCTAAATTAATTTCAATCTTCTTGCAATGCCCCGCGAGTGATTCATCAACCGAGTTATCGATGATTTCCCAAAGGCAATGCATCAATCCACGTGAATCGGTTGAACCGATATACATACCCGGACGCTTGCGAACAGCATCTAAGCCTTCAAGGACTGCTAAATCTTTGGCGGTATAAGAATCTGGGGCGTCGCCGATAGCAGTGAGATCTAGCTGATCTCCAGCATCGCTTGAACTTTTCTTAACGGCCACGGAGGCAAAGGCTACCGACGCCTCTGCAAAGTACTTGCGTGAACGCGCCGAATTAGTCTCAAATATTGGCAAATCCCCCATATCTAGTGCGAATGGGTGTTTTGCAACACAAAATTAACAATATTTATCGCATTATCTCCTGCGGGGAATATTCAGACATGGTTTGATGTTCCATAGAAGTACAAACTTCCCACCTAAAGCGAATGGAGAGCGCGATGACCGAGCAAGTAATCCTCGAATCCACACCTCTTAATGCACTAGATCGTTGCGATCGTTGCGGCGCTCAGGCGTATGTGCGAGCAACCCTCGCAACCGGTGGCGAATTAATGTTCTGTGCACACCACGGCAAGGAATACGCCGAAAAGCTAAAGACTGTGGCAGTTGCGATTCAAGACGAATCAGAACGTCTAGTTGAATCTAAGAACTAAATAATATTAAAGAAAAACCCTTGGGCCGATTGTGGCTCAAGGGTTTTTCTCATTAATACAGCTCTTTTTAATCTAGATAGTCGCGAAGTGATTGTGAACGCGATGGGTGGCGCAACTTCGACATTGTCTTAGATTCGATCTGGCGGATACGTTCGCGAGTTACTCCGTGAACCTTGCCGATTTCATCGAGTGTCTTTGGTTGTCCATCTGTGAGGCCATAGCGCGCCTTGATTACATCTGCTTCACGGTTTGTGAGGCCACCAAGGACCTGCATCAACTGCTCTTGCAAGATTGTAAAAGTCACAGACTCTTCTGGCTTAACTGCTTCGGAGTCTTCAATGAGATCTCCGAATTCAGAATCGCCTTCTTCTCCAAGTGGAGTGTGAAGTGAGATTGGTTCGCGACCATACTTCTGAACTTCGACAACCTTTTCTGGGGTCATATCTAGTTCTTTAGCCAACTCTTCTGGAGTCGGTTCGCGGCCAAGATCTTGCAACATCTGGCGTTGTACACGTGCCAACTTGTTGATGACTTCAACCATGTGGACTGGAATACGGATTGTGCGGGCCTGATCAGCCATTGCGCGAGTGATCGCTTGACGAATCCACCAAGTGGCATATGTTGAGAACTTGTAACCTTTTGTGTAGTCAAACTTTTCAACTGCGCGGATCAAACCGAGGTTTCCTTCTTGGATCAAGTCAAGGAAAAGCATTCCGCGGCCGGTGTAACGCTTGGCAAGTGAAACCACCAAACGTAAGTTCGCTTCAAGCAAGTGGTTCTTAGCGCGCTTGCCATCTTCAACGATCCAATCAAGTTCACGCTTTAGCTTCTTTTCCATTTTCTTATCTGCCTTGAGCGCTTCTTCCGCAAATAGGCCAGCTTCAATACGTGTAGCAAGTTCTACTTCGAGTTCAGCATTTAGCAGCGCTACGCGGCCGATTTGCTTTAGATAATCCTTAACTGGGTCGGCTGTTGCACCGGCTGTCATAACTGTTTGTGCTGGAGCATCATCTTCTTCAGAGGCCTTTAGAGTAAAGGCATTTTCTTCATTTCCTGAAGCTTCTTCAGCCAAGTTAACAACGCGAGGCTGGTTTGATTTATCTTCAGATTCGGTGTCGATAATGTCAGTTACTTCTGCGATCAAAGTTTCTACATCTTCAAGTTCGATCTCTTCAACAACAATCTCGTTGCCTTCATCATCTAGAACTACCGCAGCTTTACCAGCCTTGCCTTCTGCCGCCTTTGCCGGCGCAGCAGCAACCGGTGCTGGAGGTGGTGCAATCAGTGCAAGTTGTGCCTTAGATAAAATGCGGCTTGGTGCGCCGAGTCCGGCCTTACGTGCTTTCTCAATATCAATTGGAAGAGTCTCATCAAAATGGCGGGCTTCAAGGGCGAGCGCCATAAATTCTTTCTTAACCGCCTTGCGATAATTATCAATGCCACTGGCAGCCAGAGTTTCAATGATTTCTTTCTGGCGCGCAACAGCGTTCTTAAGATTTACGAGTTGTTGAACTTCTTTTGCGGTGAGATCTTTCTTCATCGCAACTTTTGCAGGTGCGGCCTTCTTTACTGGGGCTGCCTTCTTGGGAGCAACTTTCTTTGCTGGCGCCTTTTTCGCGACCGCTTTCTTTACTGGGGCTGCTTTTTTCGCAACTGCTTTCTTAGCAGCTACCTTCTTGGCAGGTGCAGATTTTTTAGCGGCAGGCTTTTTAGCCTTTACCTTGTTTTTGAGCGCACGAAATACAGCCACAATTGTCCTTTGGTTTTTTCGAACTATCTTCGAAACTTTTGTTTCGAACTGCCCGAAGCGATGTCTATATTATACTCAAGGCTTGGACGATCGCGGCGCCAACTGCCTCAGATTCCACTAAAAAGCCATCGTGTCCAAAGTCCGATGAGATGGTAATCAACGGCGCTGCCTTTGGAACTAGCTCGGCAACCTCAACCTGAAGTCGAGGTGGGAAGAGGCGATCGGTATCAATTGAGACCACAACTACGGGGATATTGATCGATTCCAGCGCTTTGACTACCCCGCCGCGGTCGCGACCCACATCGTGGGAGGCCATCGCTGAAGTTAGCGAGATATAGGTATTGGCATCAAAGCGCTTGGCTAATTTATCGGCCTGATGATCAAGGTATGACTCAACGGCGTAACGCCCGGTCTCATCCCCCTGCATTTGGCGTCCAAAACGCACATCCATCTCAGATTCGGTGCGATAGGTCAGGTGCGCAATGCGACGGGCGATTCCCATTCCCTCAATCGGGCCAGTTTCCTGCTCGTAATAATCGCCGCCGTTAAAGTTTGGATCAGATTTAATTGCGCGGATTTGTACAGAGAAACCACCGATCTGATCACCAGTTGCAACGGCGGAAGATCCGATTGTGCAGATTGCGCTAACGCGATCAGGATGTTCGATAGCCCATTCCAGCGAGCGCATTCCACCAAGTGATGGACCAACGGCGAGGCGATACTTTTTAATGCCGATCGCATCAGAAAATAAAATTTCCGCCTTTGCCATATCGCGCACCGTCACAGTTGGAAAACGTGAACCGTAACGCTTTCCATCTGGTGCAATGCTTGAAGGCCCAGTACTTCCCTGACATCCGCCGATTACATTTGGGCAGACGATGAAATATTTATTGGTATCAAAGGGCAGACCCGGACCAACCATATTTGGCCACCACGAAGTTACATCTGACCAACCGGTCATCGCGTGATTAATTAAGATCGCATTATCTTTGGCGGCGTTTAGCTGACCCCAAGATTGATAAGCGATAGTTATATCCGGCAGAGTTTCGCCGTTTTCAAGTAAGAGGAAACCGATCTTTACAAATTTGCGCTCGCCCACATCATGGCCATCAAGCCACGCCCCGGTTACTTGCGAAGTTATCTCTTTAGACATTAGCCAAATCCTTCACGCACTTGCCCACATCATTTGATGTAAGCCTGGTCGTCACCCGGAGCACCCCACCGCGGTGGAGGGTTGCCGCCTAATCAGCCGGGGCTATCGATTAGAACT
>CAMBOZ010000076.1 GCA_945869505.1 Bifidobacterium breve | reverse complement strand
ACCATGGCTTTATCTGGAGCTCCATTTAATACCGCTTCAATCGCCGACTTGTCGGCGTCCGCTAGTGATGACAAAAGCGCATTTAAAGCGCTTTGGGGGGATGCATCAACTACTGATCTCAAACCGAGGTGGAGAGTGCTAGTTAGTTCACTATTTTGTGAAACATTTTCCATCGCGGCTCTCCCTTCGCTTTCAAGTCTTGGACAGGTTCAACTTCTACCTGAGGCTGACATTAGGGTGAGAGCGGTGAGAAATCAAGCGGAAATCGGATGAAAATTACCGCTGAAAACTCGCCAAATTACGCGGTGATTTGACGGTACTGCTCTGGCGATAGTAAGCCAGCTGGCGTGCTTTCTACTTCGATTTCGGCCAACCAACCGGCGCCGTAGGGCTCTGAGTTGATAGTTTCAGGTGACTGCCCCAACGAATTGTTAATCGCAACAATTTTCCCGGAGACTGGTGCGAAAATTTCAGAGACGCTCTTAGTAGATTCAACTTCGCCACAAACTTTATCTGCGATTACGCTTTCACCGACCTTTGGAAGCTGCACATAAACGATATCTCCGAGTGCGCCTTGTGCGTAATCCGTGATCCCCATCCGAAAAACATTTGTAGATATCTCACTAACCCATTCATGCTCTTTTGTGTATTGCAGGCCATCAGGTATTAGCGACATTCTTACTCCTCAGCGATCTGGATAATGATGTGAAATCTACCGCGCCACTCTAATAGCCGCTATCCCAGTTTGGAGATAGGAAGCACCGGTGAAAAGATAAAGTCCAACTCCCCACCAAGTAAAACTCCACCCAAAAATGTAGGCGGCAGTGCCCGCCCATCCTGGATGCAGGGCTAGGAGCAAGAATGGAAAGGCGTACAGCAAATTAAATGTGGCAGCCTTACCAAGATAAGTAACCTTAAGCGGCGGTAGAGACTTCGCAGTTAGCGCAATTGTAAGCAACGCCAGAGTCAGGTCTCTTAACAACAAGAGTGCAATCACCCAGAGTGGAATCGCATCACGGAGATAGAGAACAATTAGCGTTGCCAGAATATATAAACGGTCTATCGCGGGATCAGCCAACTCCCCAAATCGAGACTCTTGTCCCCACGCCCGCGCTATCTTTCCATCAAAGTAATCGGTGGCACCGCCTACGGCTAGGGTCAGAATTGCCCAACCATCAGCCTCCAAGACCAGCGCGAGATAGACGAATAGCGGAATTCCAAGTGCTCGAAGGCCCGTTAAGGCATTTGGCACGTTGAGAAGTTTGCTCCTAGACATTAGTCGCGCTCTTTGACTCGAACCGCTACTTGAACTGGTGTTCCAGGGAAACCGAATTCCTCGCGCAGACGGCGTTCGATAAAGCGGCGAGATGAAGCTTCGATCCAACCGCTGGAGAAAATAACAAATTTCGGTGGCGCAATGCCTGCTTGCGTTGCGTAGTAAATTTTCGGTTGCTTTCCACCACGGACCGGAGGTGGGGTCGCGCCGATAAGGGCTCCAAGGAATGAATTCAGTTTCGCGGTCGGAACACGACGTTCCCAGCTATCGATCGCTGTGCGAAGGGCAGGAGCTAACCGGTCTCTGTGCCATCCAGTCTTCGCCGCAACATTTACTCGTTGGGCCCATTCAACTTGATCTAAGTGTCGATCAATTTCACGGTCTAATTGATCGCGGCGATCTTCATCAACTAGATCCCACTTATTCATAACGATCACCATTGCTTTACCGGCTTCTTCAACCATAGTGATGACGCGAAGATCTTGTTCGGAAATTGGTTCTGAAGCATCGAGCACAACTACTGCGCACTCACAACGTTCCAGCGCTGCTTGCGTACGAAGGGTCGCATAATAATCAGTACCACTTGCTTGATTAGCGCGTTTACGTAAACCGGCTGTGTCGATAAAGCGCCAGATCGATCCACCGAATTCAATTAACTCATCCACGGGATCGCGCGTTGTACCTGCAACATCATCAACGATAGAACGGTTCTCACCGGCTAGCGCATTTAACAAACTTGATTTACCAACATTTGGACGCCCGATTAACGCGATTTTGCGATATCCATCTTGCGTTTGGGCTCCACCAACTTCAGGCATTTCCGAAACCATGTAATCAAGTAAGTCGCCGCTTCCTCGTCCGTGTAGGGCTGAAACAAAGCGAGGCTCGCCCAAACCTAGATTCCATAGTGCGTGAGCATCAGCCTCATCTACATCGCTATCGACCTTATTTGCGATCAAAACCATTGGTTTTTTAACTTTTCGCAACTCTTGAACCAAAATGTCATCTTCATCTAGCGCACCGACGTGTGCATCTACAACGAAAGCTAAAACATCGGCTTCTTGCATTGCAAGTTCTGCAGATGCGCTAACCTGCACAGAAATTCCATCCGGTTTTGATTCCCATCCACCGGTATCCATAACAATAAATCTGCGACCGCCCCACTCGCATTCATACTGAACGCGATCGCGAGTAACTCCAGGGGTATCTTCAACAATTGCTTCACGACGGCCAATGAAGCGATTAATTAACGTTGATTTACCTACGTTAGGTCGCCCCAAGATTGCAACAATCGGTAAACCAAGTAGTGAGCGTTCTTTCAGCAACTCCCAGACCCAATCAGCGGTCTCCTCGAGTGTTAAATCTGTTGAGTCAATTAATACTGCGTCAAGTGCTTTTACAAGCGGAGATGCGGCTCGCGTGGAATCAATTTGATCACGCGCTTCAAGTGATTGACCTACATCAGAAGCTAGTGCATCTATTTCTGCAGATCTGCGTTCAGCACGCACTGCAATGTCTGCTTGTAAGTAAATTTTCAGCGCGGCATCAGGAACGACAACAGTTCCGATATCTCGGCCTTCAACAACAATTCCGCGATCTGCGTTTGCAATAAACTTTCTCTGAACGTTTAACAACTCTGCGCGTAGCTCTGGAATGGCGCTGAATTTGCTAACTGCGTTGGTTACAACTTCGGAACGAATTTCTTCATTAACACAAACATCTCCAACGAAAATTTCTGGTTTAGCGGGATTCGCAACAAAACGCAGTGGAAAACGTTTCAACGCTGCTAAAATATCTGGAGCGCTCTCGATATCTTCGCGCAGAGCAAGCCAAGTCATCGCGCGATAAAGTGCACCAGTATCTAAGTAATTCCAGCCAGCACGCTGTGCAACCGCTTTGGCGGTACTTGATTTACCCGCGCCGCTTGGGCCATCGATAGCTACGACGATCATTTACTTACATCCCATCGTTGCTTGCGCATATCAAATTTAATTCACGCAGCGCTTATTCTATCTCGGAGCGTGAACGTTCCATCCCGAACCAATTAAATGCGCGCTTAGGACATCTGCATCATTTTTGGACAGTGCAAGGGTGATGAGTCCAGTGAACTGTCCTGGTGAGTGCTCAATCGTCAGATCTTCAATATTCACATTTGCTTTGGCGCATTCGCTGACAAGTGCGGCTAATTGACCTGGCTTATCTTCAATGACCACCGGCAGGTAGGTGTATTCGCGGGCCGCTCCCCCGTGTTTTCCAGGGATTAACGCGCGCCCTTGATTTCCCTTTTCGATAAATGAAGAGACTGAGGCGTTGCTATTGAGAGCCTCGACTAGCGCATCGAGGTCGTTTTGTAGACTTATCAACAGCGGAACTATCTCAGTGGAGTTTGAAGACAAGATTTCATCCCATAGCGTCGCATTAGAGGCGGCAATTCTCGTTGTATCTCGCAGACCAGCCCCGGAAAGATCCAGCGCTGAGCGCTCCCCCGAAAGGAGTTGCCCAGCCAAGAGAGAAGAAACAATCTGCGGCAAGTGGGAAATCAAAGCTACAGCTCGATCGTGTTCGGCCGCCTGCATCGCTACTGGTACCGATCCGAGCGCGCTAATCAACCAGAGCCCATATTCAAGAAGTTCGGGATCGATCGGATTACCCTCAAGATCGTTTGGTATGTAAACCCAGGTCCGAGATTGAAAAAGATCTGCGCGCGCTGACTCCGCTCCGCCCACTTCTCTGCCGGCCATTGGATGAGTGGCCAGAAAATTCTTTGATGGAATGCTCGATCTTGATACATCAAGTAGAGGTTTAGTTTTTACACTGCCTATATCTATAAATTTAGATCCTGGGTTGATAGCAAATTCACTATCTAGGGCCTGAGAAAGGCTGCTACTTGGGAGAGCAAAAATAGTTAACTCCGGGTCCTTTAATTCCTGCGATTTCACCAGGTCACGAGCTAGAAGTTCTGCCCGTGGATCGATATCTCTCATATCAACTTTTAAGCCTCGTGAGACGAGGGCCAATCCAATGGATGTGCCAATTAAGCCTGAGCCAACGATTCGGACCCTTTGAAAAGGAGCGGATGAGCCTAAAGAATCTGACATTTTTAAGGTTTCAGCCCTTATTGGGCGATATCTCTACGCAAGGATTTAGCCGCTCCAAGGTAGATATGGGAGATTTCGCTCTTTTTTAAGCCTGATTCAACGTGAGCCATCACTCTAATGGTGCGTTCAAGTGCACCTGGAACATCGATTTCCACGCTACAAATCAGGGGTACATCGCTAAATCCGAGTTCGCGAGCTGAGCCAGCCGGGAATGCAGCATTTAAGTCTGGGCTCACCGTGAAGATCACCGAAATAACATCTTCGGATGTAATGGCATTGGCTTTGAGCATTTCGAGCAGAAGTTCCTTTGTGGCATCACCAATCGCCGCTGCGGTGTTAGCCGAAGCCTGGGTTGCTCCTCTAATTGCTCTGACGCTAGACATTGGCAAATCGTACTCCCTACCTTCAGATCTATGCGGTATTTATAACTAAACAAAGTTATTTGCGGTTAAATCGATAAAACCCTTTTCTGGAACAGCCAGAAATGTTCCCCCACGATTGGTGAGTGATGGCCCCTGATCTTCAATATCGATAAATATATATTTTTCTACAGAATGAAGCACAATCGCTATCTAAAATATCGATAAAACGGTATTAATGGGTGTTCCTTTTGAATTATTGATAAATAGATTTAACGTTTAAACCTTAGAGAATCGATTAAACGTTATAGATCTAAAGCCTTTTGTAAGTTTAATAATTCACCGTTATTAAGATCTCGCCATCTTCCTTCAGCGGTATCGCCCAAAGAGATCGGTCCGAACTTAGTTCTGATCAAACGAAGCACCTTGACGTCTACCGCCTCCATCAAGCGACGGATAATGTGATAGCGACCCTCGTGAATACTTACCTCAATCCACTGAGGTGATAGCTGCTTGAAGGTGAGAACTCTCCCCATTCCGTCTTCGAGCTCGATCCCCTTCAGAAGTACCTTATCGACCCCGGTCGGCAGATTTCCATCAAATTCAATAATGTAAGTCTTTTCTAGTCCAAAGGATGGATGTGTAGCCCTAAAGGTCAGATCTCCATCGTTGGTAAGAAGAAGTAGGCCTTCAGAATCCTTATCCAGGCGTCCAACGTGAAAAAGTCGCTCGGTGCGCACGTCAATAAAGTCCGAGAGCGAGGGACGCCCTTCCGGGTCATACATCGTTGACAGAACACCTTTTGGTTTATGAAGTACAAGATAAGTCTTAGTCAAAGATCGTTTAATTGTCTCACCATCTACAGAGACTTTGACCATATCTGGATCAAATTTGGCGCCGAGCTCTCTAACTACGAATCCATCG
>CAMBOZ010000075.1 GCA_945869505.1 Bifidobacterium breve | reverse complement strand
ATATCTCCTGTGCGCTCAACCAAGGTTGGAGCCGCATTTTCATTAATACACTCTTTTGTAATTATGACTTTGGCGATATCTGTGCGACTTGGTACGTCGTACATCACTGCAAGAAGTACCGATTCCATAATTGCGCGTAATCCACGCGCTCCTGTGCCACGTGCCAGCGCAAGTTCGGCGATGGCGTCGAGAGAATCAGCTGTGAATTCAAGTTCTACATCATCCAAGTTAAAGAGGCGTTGATACTGCTTTACCAGTGCATTCTTTGGCTCGGTCAGAATTTCCATTAGGGCTGGCTTATCAAGATTTTCAACGCTTGTTAAAACAGGTAGGCGGCCAATGAATTCAGGGATCATTCCAAATTTCAGAAGATCCTCTGGCATAACATCAGCAAAAATATCTTTACGGTTCTTATCTGCTGCTTCTTGAAGGGTCGCATTAAAGCCAACTCCTGCTTTTCCGCTGCGCGCTTCAATGATTTTATCTAGACCAGCAAATGCGCCGCCCACGATAAAGAGCACATTAGTTGTATCAATCTGGATAAATTCTTGGTGTGGGTGTTTGCGTCCACCTTGTGGCGGAACCGAAGCGACTGTTCCTTCTAGGATTTTCAGAAGTGCTTGCTGGACACCTTCACCGGAAACATCGCGAGTGATTGATGGGTTCTCTGATTTGCGCGCAACTTTATCAATTTCATCAATGTAAATGATTCCGGTTTCGGCTTTCTTTACATCGTAATCCGCTGCTTGTAAAAGTTTAAGAAGAATGTTTTCAACATCTTCACCAACATAACCAGCTTCGGTCAGAGCGGTGGCATCTGCGATAGCAAACGGCACATTAAGCATGCGTGCCAAAGTTTGGGCCATTAGTGTTTTACCGCAACCAGTTGGACCGAGTAATAAAATATTTGACTTGGCTAGTTCTACTCCGTCTTCACCTTTGGCTTGACCGGATTGAACACGCTTGTAATGGTTGTAGACCGCAACTGCCAAAGATTTCTTAGCGCGGTCCTGACCGATTACGTATTGATCTAAGAATTCAAAGATCTCTTGTGGCTTAGGAAGTTCAGTAAGACCAAGGGTTGTTGCCTCGGCAAGCTCTTCAACGATGATTTCGTTACAGAGTTCAATACATTCGTCGCAGATGTATACGCCGGGACCTGCGATCAACTTTTTTACCTGCTTCTGGGTTTTGCCACAGAAGGAACATTTGAGCAGGTCGCTTGTTTCGCCGATACGAGTCATAGGAAAAGAATAGTTTTTAAAGCGATTCTATGTGCCCTTGTTCAAGCCTAAACTTGTTCGCTTATAGTGGAATCGCCTTCGGATTTGCGAGGCTCTCGTAACTCTTTAACGCCTGGAACCAGAAGTACTAGATAGCAAACAAGGATGTGAAATGCGATTGCAAAGAGAAGAAAATTTCGTTCACCGGTCAACAAAATAATTGGTCCAACAAGTGCCATGCCCAGTGGCATCAATCCGCTGGTGCCGACCATATCGATGCTAAAAACGCGACCTTGCATCTCTTGTGGCACTTCGCGTTGTACCGCCGTCACCCAATAAGCCTCCCAACCACCGATTGAAAGGCCGGCTATGAAGTAACCGATGATCACAAATGTCGGAGAAATTGGAAATGCCAAGACGAGCGGTGCAAATGCGAAGAGCGACCACATTGAAATCGCAACGAGTCCGGGTCTCTTGGTTTGATACTTAATTGCAGCAATTGCACTAATCATTCCGCCAAGGCTAAACATTGCGGCAGATATAGCAAAAACGTTATTCGTTTCAAATTCTCGTCGAGTAATAACTGGAAGTAATACCGTTTCGGCGGCGACAATCACCATCAATTGGAAAGAGGCCATGAAGATTGAGGCTGCGAGCCACTTAATTTTCCAAACTAATTTAAAGCCTTCACGCATTTCAAAGAAGAAGGATGGCTTCTTTTCAACAACTACTTGGCTTGGTTTTTCAGTGATTCCGAGCAAGAGTGAAGTGCCTAAGAAAAAAGCCACAGCCGTTACCGCAAAGGTGTAATCCGCGCCGATCACCGCGACAGATATGCCACCGACTCCGGGACCAACGATCGTTCCAATCTTGGCAACAATTCCGCGTGCGACATTTCCGGCGGGAAGTAAATGGTCAGGCAACAAACTCGGAACAATCGCTGCACCTGCAGGTGCACCGAATGAATCACCAAGACCCATCAAAAAAACGAGCGCGCCAATTGCCCACAGCGGCATATGTGTTGCAGAAATAACGACCAAGATTAAAGCGATCAATCCACGGAAAGCATCAGCACTAATCATTACCCATTTGCGCGGAAGGCGGTCTGACCAAACGCCGCCTACAAGAGTAAATATCGTTCCCGCAAATACACGTGAAGCGAGGATCAAGCCGAGATCTGATGCGGTTCCACCGTTATCTAGAACGCTAATTGCAAGCGCGATTGGAAATGCTGATGAGCCTATAACGAAAATCAATCCAGAGATAAAGAAGTTGCGGTAATCCTTATATGAAAAAAGAGCGCCGGGTTTGAAATATTTCTGCAACATTTCTAAACCGACGCCCCTTTGGTGAAATTATGCGGAAGGCTTCGCCTTACGAGAAGACATAACCTTATCTATAATTCCGTATTCCACTGCTTCAGCAGCGGTAAGAATCTTGTCGCGTTCGATATCTTTTTCGATTTCTTCGATCGTTTTATTTGAATGTTTAGCCAGCATCGTCTCAAGTAACCCACGCATACGCATAATTTCGCGAGCTTGGATCTCAATATCCGATGCCTGTCCCCCACCTTCAGATGAAGGTTGGTGGATAAGAATTCGTGAGTGCTCGAGTCCGTAACGCTTACCCTTTGTGCCGCCAGCGAGGATGATCGCAGCAGCAGATGCTGCTTGGCCAAGACAAATTGTTGTGATGTCTGGGCGAACAAATTGCATAGTGTCATAAATTGCAGTCAACGCTGTAAATGATCCACCTGGTGAGTTGATGTAGATCGAAATATCACGATCTGGATCCATTGATTCAAGGGTCAGCAACTGAGCCATTACATCGTTTGCAACAGTGTCATCAATTGGTTGGCCCAAGAAAATGATGCGCTCTTCAAATAACTTTGTGTATGGATCTAGGCGCTTGTAACCGTAGGCGGTTTTTTCTTCAATCGTTGGAAGAACGTAGCGGTTTGTAATCTCTTGTATATGTTTCATTACTTCTTACCTCCCGCAATTTGTCCATCGTTTGTGGCGATGTGATCGATAAATCCATAAGCAAGCGCATCCTTGGCGTTAAACCAATTGTCGCGATCAGAATCAGCGATGATTTTCTCTAGCGGCTGCCCAGTGTGCTTGGCATTTAGCTCAGACATGGTCTGCTTTGTAATTGCCATCTGTTCTGCCTGAATACGAATATCTGTTGCGGTACCACCGATTCCGCCTAGTGGCTGGTGCATCAAAATTCTCGCATTTGGAGTTGCATAACGTTTTCCTGGCGCACCAGCGGTGAGAATGAATTGACCCATCGATGCAGCCATACCCATTGCCACTGTTGCAACATCGTTCTTGATGTAATGCATAGTGTCGTAAATCGCCATACCTGCAGTGACCGATCCACCAGGTGAATTTATGTAAAGGTAAATATCTTTTTCAGGATCTTCAGCAGCTAGCAGCAACATCTGTGCACAGATTGCATTGGCCATCTCGTCGCGAAATTCTCCGGCAAGAAAAATAATGCGTTCGCGTAACAAACGGTTATAGACATTGTCATCTAGCCAGTTACCGCCGTTTGCAGCAACGCGTGCGTTCTGCCCGGCCGACTGTGGGTCTTGATAATCCACGTGATCCTCCTGATTTAGTACTTCTTTATATGTAGTGACCTTAACAATCCTTAAGGCTAAATGCTTCCCAAATATGGAAAAAGGGACGCAAATCGGCCTTTGTTCGCTCAGAGCAGAGCAAGTTCTTTATAAGACGGTCAGTTTTAGGAAGTAAGTCTTTTTTCCATCGGTAAAGGAGATGGTGGTTTTTCCCTTTTTAAGCGGGACTATCGAAGGATAAGTTTCATATGCAGAGATTGGTCCCCCGGCAACAAACTTCGCAATTTTTGGATCGACAACTTTGCCTTTCCATATTTCAGGATTTTTCACTGTTAACACGACTGCGCTCTTTAGTTTGACCATAATTGTTCTGGTCTTTAGCGGGTTAACCATTTTTGGTGGCAGAACCGAAGCTGTAGCCATTTTTGGTTTAGCATCCGCAGTGCTCGAATCCGTAGCGTTTGCGGCAATCGCTGCATTAAATGACAGTGAGAATGCCAGAACTAAGGCGAAAACCGGGCGAATCACATTCAGGTGCATGTGCAACCTCAAATCAAAGATTGGAAAGTCCAACCTACTCGGAAAATTATGCCTCTGGAAGCGATTGAGCCTGTTCAGCTGCAGGTGAAGTTTGTGGGCGAAGAGCTTCTAGGTCGATCTTATTTCCAGATTTATCGACAACGTTTACGCGACCAAGCACGCCAGCAAGCGCCTTAGTGCGAGATACCTCTGCTACGAGTTGCGTGATCTGGCCAGCATCCTGGAGTTGCTTTGCAAACTGCTCTGGGGGCATTCCGTACCGCTGTGAAGTACGAATCAAATATTCAGTTAATTCAATTTCATTTACCTGAACTTCTTCAGCCTTCACGATTGCATCTAGCAAGAAATCAGATTTGATTGATACGCGAACTTCGCCATCAACTTCAGCGCGATGTGCCGCATCTTCAAGTCGGCCTTCTCCTTCAAGATGTTGGTGGACTTCATCTGCAACCAACTTATCTGGAACTGGAATATCTAAATCATCAATCATCTTCTTCAAGAGAAGATCGCGTGCTTGTGCGCCTTGTTCAAGCGCCTTCACTCGCTTTAGTCGTTCAGCGAAATCAGCTTTTAATTCTGCAATTGTGTCGAACTCAGATGCCAACTTGGCAAAGGCATCATCAACTGGTGGAAGTTCGCGTTCTTTAACAGCCTTCAGTTTGATTTCTACATCGCCCTTTTCGTCATCTTTTTGACCAACGAGCTGTGTTTCAAAGTTCTTTACATCCCCGGCCTTCATGCCAACTAGCGCGGCATCTAATCCATCGATCATTCGGTTTGATCCAACTTCATAAGAAATATCGTTTGCTTTACCGCCGTCGACTTCAGCGCCATCTATCTTTGCGGTCAAATCAACAGTTACGAAGTCACCATCTTTTGTCTCGCGTTCAACAGTGTTCAGCGTTCCGAAGCGAGCGCGTAGCTCGTCAACTTGCTCATCGATATCTTTATCAGTGACGGCAACATCATCGACTTCGATCGTTATCTTTGAAAAGTCAGGAAGGGTAACTTCTGGTCGAACATCGACTTCAACGGCAAATACCAACTTCTCGTTATCTACATATTCCTTGATTTCAACTTCTGGGCGACCAACAACGAGAACTGAATGCTCGCGAGCTGCCATTCCATAAAATTCAGGGAGTGCATTATTGATCGCTTCATCAATTACTGATCCGCGACCAACGCGTTGATCGATCATTGCAGCTGGAACTTTGCCTTTGCGGAAACCAGGGATATTTACCTTCTTGGATACTGCTGTGTAAGCATCAGCAACATAGCCTGTTAAATCTGCGTAAGGAACTTCGATATCAAGGCGGACTCGAGTTGGGGAAAGTGTTTCGACCGTGCTCTTCACAAAGTGCTCCTTGATTAGAAATTAATTTGAAGTGCAATAAACATTTCATTGAACTTCTGGTCGGGGCGGGGAGATTCGAACTCCCGGTCTCCTGCTCCCAAAGCAGGCGCGCTAGCCACTACGCTACGCCCCGTGGCGCAAGACGTGAGTCTA
>CAMBOZ010000074.1 GCA_945869505.1 Bifidobacterium breve | reverse complement strand
CTCCGCCAGCAGACTGCGGCAGACCAGCAAGATCTGCAATCCAGCGCAGCGCTTGGTTTTCTGCAAAGACTGCACCGGCACCTTCTTGCCAAGATCCGCCGTAAAGTGAACTTGCTCCGACAACTAGATCAAATAAATTGGAGTATTCGGTTGGTGCAGATGGAATAAAGGCCAAGTTGCGTGGGTGATCAGTTGAAATGCACGCTTTTGCTAAAACATTTGTAAATACTTCAAGTGCTTCGTGGCCGCCTAAACCTTTAGCGGTAATCGTGTTTCCAACTTCGTTAAACAAATCTTCGGCGGTGCGTGGACCATCTAGCGGCGGATCATCTTTTAGGCGATGCAGGCTGTACGCCAGAATTTCTTGGGCAAGCGCCTCAACTTCTGGAGTGAAATTATGAATTGGCATAATCGGTGCGATTAGCCTTTCGAATCAAGTTTCGCATCATTGTTGGGAAAACAAATATATGAAATGGCAGAACTGCATACCAATAAAGCTGCCCACCTAAACCGCGTGGTGAGAAACTCGCTTCTTGGCGCACAATACGTTTTCCGTTTTCTTCAATGATTGTAAATTCCAACCACGCCTTACCGGGTAGAACCATTTCGGCGTAAAGCTTGAGTCTTACTCCGCGATCTAACTCTTCTACTCGCCAAAAATCTAAACTGTCACCGATGCGAAGCGTGAGCGGATCGCGGCGACCGCGACGTAAACCAACTCCACCAACGAAACGATCTAATAGCCCTCTTAGATACCAAAGGAAATCAGCGCCATACCAACCGTTATCTCCGCCAATACTTTCGATCGCCTGCCACAAAGCTGGTGCTGAAGCATCAGTTGCTTGTTCGCGACGATCTCGCAAAACCATTTCGCCAGCCCATTCCGGATCGCTCTGCGCTTTCTGCCAAGGCGCAGTCGGGTATGCCGCATCGGACCAACGAGTGATTACATCGTGATCGGCGATTTTTGAGAGCGCTAATTTGATCGCACCTTCTACATCGATAAAACCTTCTGGCGGTGGCGCAATGATTGAATCAATACTCTTCTTTGGATCGGCAACTACTTCGCTGATCAAAGATTCAACGAGTGGTCGCGCAAGAGAAGTTGGTACTGGGGTAACAAAACCAATCCAAAGGCTGGATAGTTTGGGTGTGAGAACTGGAACTTGAATAATCCAGCGCTTGCGCAGGCCAGATAACTTGGCAAATTTCTGCATCATATCCGCGTAAGAAAGCACTTCTTTGCCGCCAATGTCGCAGATCTTCGCAATTGGTGTTGGCAACGCGGCGCACTTACGCAAGTAATAAAGCGCATCACGAATTGAAATTGGTTGAGTTAAATTAGAAACCCATTTTGGTGTGGTCATAACCGGCAAGCGATGCGTAAGGTGGCGCAACATTTCAAAAGATGCGGATCCAGATCCGATAATGATTCCTGCTCGAAGTTCGAGCACCGGAACTTTTCCAGATGCTAATTGCGCACCTGTATTCATGCGCGAAGCAAGGTGTTGGCTGCGGTTTTTATCATTAGCAATTCCGCCTAAATAAACAATTTGCGAAACACTTTCGGCTTCCGCGGCCGCGGCAAAATTTCTCGCCATTGCACTTTCGACTTCATCAAAATTTTTGCCCGCGTTTATCGAATGCAACAAGTAGAAAGCGGTATGAACACCTTTTAACGCCAGGCGCAGATCATCTGGATTGTTGGCATTGCCTTCCGCGATTTCAACATCCTTCGCCCATGGTTGATCTTTTACTTTCTGCGCATCGCGGACCAAAACTCGGACGTCACATTTATCGGCTACTAAATCTCGTACAAGTCGCCCGCCCACATAGCCAGATGCTCCGGTAACGAGAATTAAGCGCTGCGAGTTCATAGTTCAGAGCCTAGACTGCGGCTATGGCTTCTTCCACACGACCTCGGGTCGTAATTCTTGGCGCTGGTTTCGGTGGGCTGACCACCGCTAAAGCGCTGGCTAAAGATGCCGATGTCACAGTTGTAGATCGCCATAACTTCCAAACTTTTCTGCCCCTGCTTTATCAGGTAGCGACCGCAGGACTTGCCGCAGACCATGTTGCTCATCCGGTTCGCGGGGCGCTGCGCAAAAGTGGCGTTAAATTCCGAATGGGCTCACCTATTTCGGTGGATCATAAAAATAAATCGGTGAAGTTAGATTCATCCGAAACTCTGGAATTTGATCACTTAGTTGTGGCACTTGGTTCGGCAACCGCTGATTTTGGCGTTAAGGGTGTTAACGAAATTGCCCTCGGTATGAAGAGTGTTCATGAAGCTATCGGAATCCGCGCTGAAGTAATGCGCCGTTTTGAAGATCTTTGCCGTTTTGAAGATCAAACGCGTCTCTCACTTAGCGTTGTTGGAGGCGGACCAACCGGCGTTGAGATGGCCGGTGCTCTAGCTGAATTAGTTCGTGGACCACTAAAAAACGATGAGGCGAACGCTGCCAAACATATAGATGTTTATCTGATCGAAGCTGGCCCGCGCATACTGCCTTCCTTTAGCGAGAGACTTTCTGCGCGCGCTAAAAAAGATTTAGAAAAATTGGGCGTTAAAGTTTTACTTAATACTGCCGTGCAAGAAGTTAAACCTCGCCAGATTTTAGTTAAAGGCGGAGATGCAATTCCATCTGAAGTAACTATCTGGGCTGCCGGTGTTAAAGGTGAACCAACTGGTGCGTTACTTAACTTGCCACTTGACGGAACGCGCATCAGCGTGGAAAAAAGTTTACAAGTAAGCCACTACCCACACATATGGGCGATTGGCGATATATCTGGTGCTAAAGATTCTGCAGGACGTTTCTTGCCGATGGTTGCACCCGTTGCAATGCAACAAGGCCGTTGGGTGGCAAAACAAATTGTTCGTGCAGCTCGTGGCCAAGCGCTAAAAGATTTTAAATATCTAGATAAAGGTTCAATGGCAACTATTGGGCGCCATAAGGCTGTTGTGCAATTTAAGGGAATCCAGATCGCCGGTGTGCCAGCTTGGTATGCCTGGTTATGGCTGCATTTATTCTACCTACTTGGCGGGCGCAACAAGATCGGAACAATCGCTGACTGGACCTGGAACTATTTAACATTTGATCGTGGCAATCGCCACATTATGGATAGCCAGTAACAAGTGCCCGATTATTTAAATCTGCGCGGCCATCAGATCTATTCATATGAATGGGATAACAATGGCGAAGCAGTTGTTTTACTGCACGGCGGTTTAAGCCAAACCTCACATTGGGATTATGTCTTGGCTCCAGATCTAGAACCAGATTTTCATTTATTTGCCTACGATCGCACCGGACACGGATACACCGCAGATCAAGCGAACTCTTTTCACTTTAAATTTCAAATTGAAGAAGCGATCGCTTATTTAGAAGATGTTGTTAAAGAACCAGCGCACTTAGTCGGTTGGTCAGATGGCGGCATTATCGCTATGTCAGTTGCCATCGCTCGACCAGAACTTGTTAAATCTCTGGTGTTGATCGGGGCTAATTACCACCACTCTGGAACAAGTATTGAACTTCCATTTTCTGAACCAAGTGAAGAAGATAAAGCTGAATACGCTGCGACTTCACCAGATGCTCCACATACCCAAAATGAAAAAATAAAGAAGATGCTGCGCATTTGGGAGAGCGAACCCGATATCCCGCTTAGTGATTTAGCGAAGATTCAATGTCCCACTTTGATAGTCGCTGGCGATGACGATGTTATTTCACACGAGCACACGATCGAGATGTATCGCGCTATTGAGCTAGGTCAACTTGCAATTATTCCTGGGACTTCGCACATAGCGCCGAAGGAAAAGCCAGGGTTGTTTAGCGCAATTGTGAATCAATTCTTAACGGATTTAAATTATCCGATGACCAAGATGCCGATTCGGCGAGTTAGCAATCAACCGGAAGAATAGTTCCGGTTGTAACATCATAAATAGCGCCGGCAACAGTTACGCCATCGCGCAGTAATGGATAAGCGCGAATTCGTTTTACGTCAATTGCGAGCGCAGCTTTTTGATCACGAGTCGTACGAAATTCTAGTGAGCGGGTATCTACCCCAAATTTTTCATCAATTAGCGCATGGATATCGGCCTCATCGCCGCGCGCCATCGCACAATCTGTATGTGGCATTACCAAAATGCGATCGACATTTAATAAATAGGTCGCAAGAACCAAGGTGCGGATAACGTCTTCGGTTACGCGCGCTCCTGCATTACGTAAAATCTTGGCATCACCAGAGCGCATTCCAACAACGGAAAGCGGATTGATGCGTGAATCCATGCAGGTGACGATCGCTAAGCCTTTGGCGGCGCGACCAGTGAGTTCTGAATATTTAAATGATTTTATATATTCGGCATTTGCCGCGATTAGATCGTCAAATTGTTCATGAGGAAACGAATAGTTCTTCATCGCGCCCCCTTTGAACTCGGGTTATAAATCTGGAGCCCCCCGTCAGGATTGAACTGACGACCTGCGCATTACAAGTGCGCTGCTCTACCACTGAGCTAGAGAGGCTTGCTACCTTTGCAGGCAACGGGCGTAATTATGGCAGTTAACGGCGTAATCTAAAAATCATCAATCTCTGCAGCGCGGACGGGTAGGTTTACCGCATGCGATTGGGCGTTTTAGATGTGGGCTCAAACACCGTCCACCTCCAAGTTGTGGATGCTCACCCTGGCGCTCGTCCAAGCCCGGCAACGAACCAAAAGGTTGAACTTCGCCTTCACGAATATTTAAATAAAGAAGGTGCAATAACTGCCGAAGGCGTTGCTCTTCTTGAAGAATCAGTCGCCGATGCAATCTCACACGCTAAAGATTTTCAAACTGAGGAGATCTTGGCATTTGCAACATCTGCGATTCGCGATGCAAAAAATGGAAAAGATATCCTTGATCAAATAAATAAGAAATTTGAAATTGATTTGCAAGTGCTCTCTGGTGATGATGAAGCGCAGATGACTTTCTTGGCAGTGCGTCGTTGGTTGGGGTGGTCAAGTGGGCGTCTGCTCGTCTTAGATATCGGTGGTGGCTCACTCGAGATAGCGGTTGGTGATGATGAAAGAGCCGAAGCCACAGTTTCACTGCCACTTGGCGCATCTCGCTTAACGCGCGAGTATCTTGACTCTGACCCACATACTTCTAAAGAAATTAAAGCGCTAGAAACTTTTGTGCTTGACTCGGTAAAGAGAGATGTGCCAGAAGACATAATGGATCACATTGCAGATCACTTTGTAGCGACTAGCAAAACATTTAGAACTCTTGCCCGATTAGGCGAACATTGGTTTGACGATAATCCAAAGTATCTAAAGATAAACTCGCTTACTAAAATGATTCCGAAATTGCAGGATATGTCGAATAAGCAACGTGCTGAGCTGCCAGGAGTATCACAAAGCCGTGCGCGCCAAATTGTGGCCGGTGCAATTGTTGCGCGCACCGTTATGGAGAAATTACATATCAACGAGCTTGAAATTTGTCCTTGGGCGCTACGCGAAGGAATTGTGCTTCGTTGGCTTGATTGGATGGAGCGTTAGGCCCTTCCAATTACTTTAAATTAAAGGTTCGTCGATCCAATCGCAAGCAATAACTTCACCTGCGCGGCAATGCAGAACAATGGCTTGGGCTGGTTCTAGCTCGCGATCCATTGATTTAAAGTATTTCTTACCAACTAATTTCTTAACAACCTTAGGGATAATTGGGTTGTGACTGCACACAATTGCCGGGACTCCACGGTCCATTAAATCTTGCACATAATCCAGCGGAGCTTCCCGATCGATTTCAAAGCCATATTCAGATAGATCTTTAGAAAAAATCGGAGTCTTCTGTAAAGATCGCGCCATAACATCGATTGTTTCAATACAGCGAAACGCATCTGAAGTATGAATTTCAGTGACGTTGTATGGCATATAGATCGGCAAGAGTCGTTTTGCTTGTAATTGTCCGCGGTGCTCTAGCGGACGATCGCCATCATC
>CAMBOZ010000073.1 GCA_945869505.1 Bifidobacterium breve | reverse complement strand
AGTAGCCGCTTATGTTGAACTCGTTCCTGAACTTGAGAAATCAGCAAACCGACAACTTCTCAATCGCACCAATGCAAATAATGAAATTGAGATCGTATTAGCGGAAGTGGTGGAAAAAAATGAGTGAGATTGATCCGCTAATTAAGCGCGAGATGCAATGGCTGGCGCTCGGAGTACTTGAAAATCGCGACCTGGCACCTGTAATCATTGCCAAAGTAAGACGCCAAAAAATTCGTCGCGCGTTTTTATCTATTCTTTCAGTTTTGGCAATCAGCGGATTGAGCATTACCGTTTACGATTTCTTGAATAAGCCAGCTGCAATTGTCGTTGTTCCGGATATCGGAGTCACTGGGAATAATTCAAGTACTCAGCCAGAAATCATCGGTCTCCAATCTGATTATCCAGTTACTTGGGAACAGAGTGTTGGTGACATTGGCGCCATTAGCGGTGCCGGTGGAATCGGCGATACTTTAGGAGGATTAACTGCAGTTGGCTTGAAAATATCTTGGGAGCGCTGTGGCGAAAGCCAATGTCCCACCACTTGGGTGTTGAGTTTAGAGAATAGAACTCAGGATTTGATTTCAACAGCTCCTTCACTTGGGATCTTCACCAGCAATACGCCAATAGTCAGCGACTCTCGTCCGACCACGGTTTTGCCTGGCGGGACCGCTCTATTGGTCTATAACTTCCCCGAATTCAAGGATTCTCTACCTACTTCTCCGCGTGATACGTGGCAGTGGAACTGGTATCTGGCTCAACTCCGCTAGGAGTGTGAGCCGACTAAAGGGCTCAACTCCGATAGGAGTGTGAGCCGAGTAAAGGGCTCAACTCCGATAGGAGTCTGAGCCCGTAGGCTCAAATTTCACCCCCAGGAGCGCATAAATTTGGCCACTAAGTGCGGTAAACACTTTGAAGTCATACCTGTGGCTTCGCCTATCTCTATGGGGGAAATGTGAAAAAGAAACTAATTGCAGGGGCCGCGTCCTTTGCTCTGCTAGCGGGGCTGATCACAGTTGCTAATCCAGCAAGTGCAGCAACTATCCGCTTACCTAAAACTCCAATGAATGCTTGCATTGTTCAAAATGGCATTTATTGCATCGAATCCGTATCTCTTACAACGGGTTCAGGACAGAAGATTCCTTTAACTTATGTGGCTAGCGGTGCAGACGTTCCCGCTAAGAAGACTCCGACAGATTTCTTCGCACCAGTTGCTAAAGTTGTTAAAGGCAAAGTCGAATGGAACGACTGGTGGATGTCGCAATACCAGCGCGACGTTCTGGTCTCAGGAAAGATGGTTGTAATAGATGGTTCTTCCTTGATGGGAACCGCAAGCCACCCTGAGCAAGGCGCTAAATACGATCCTGTTAAGAAGACATTCGATATCAATAAACCTCTTGAATCTTACGAGTACCCACAGCAATGCTGGGATAACGCAACAAAAACATCCACCGAAAAAACTTTTGGAGAATGTTTCAAGGGAAGCACAATCTTTATGCTTGATAATGAAGTTCGCTTTATCTGGTTTAACCAAACTGCAGCTGAAGCAGCAAAACAAGTTATCAATATGACTACAAAGGACACCACTTGGGTCGACCTTTCAGAGCTATCTGCTCTGCAACAGCGCCCAGTTCGTGGCACTACTTATGATGCTACAACTAAGACATTTAAAGAGACCGAAGGAATAATTATTCCTATCTGGGTAACTCGTGATGCCTTGGTAAATGGTTGGGCTGTCGCAGGTACTCCTGCAGCTGTTCCAGCTGCAGCAGCCGAAACAGCTCCTGCGGAATCAACAGATACATCAACAGCAGCGGTTTCTACTTCAACTGAAGTTGCACCTATGGCTCCTGATGCAGCAACAATTGTTGGTTCACCAGCTGAGGCCGGACGTGTTCTGGCTGGTCGCTGGACTCACCCAGATTGGCAAGGCTTAAACCTTGGCGCTCTTGGTTATGACGGACTTTATGTTGAAGCGAAGACACCAAATGAGTTTGTTTCAAGCATGCTCTTCGTGGATGTTCTTCCAACGCTTACTGGCGCTGATAAGAAGACAAATCTGGCTGGTCAGGTAGGAAACAAGAATTACGCAGTAAGCCTTGATTCCGATATCGCGATTACAGTCAAAGTGCGTATTGGTGAAATGCAAACTGGTGTAACAGTTGCTGTTGGTACTGATGTTGTCGTAACGCCAGAACAAGGTGGCGAATACAACGCAATCTCAATTACCGGCACACCTGTGACCGTTCCTCTTGCAAGAAATATAAAAGATTGCGAGGGTGAGACTGGAGTTTCAAAGGCGAACGTTCGCCAATTCCAGATGATCGCAATGGCATCTAATGACGATACTTCAGGATTTGGTGTCGAAGGCACCTCTGGCGGAATGTACATTGGATCTAACGGTGTTTGCGAACTCTCAACTCCAGTATGGAGTGAAGAGACCAAGGAATTCACCTGGCGAGTAGCAGCTCCTCACTTTGCACCAGATGGTGTGACTGTGAACAAGGGCTTCTACAAGGCGGTAATTCCAGTGAAAGATGCGGCACTTCTTTGGGGTCTTACTAATCCAAACGACGCAGCAACTGCACTTGTTGTCTCACTTACTACTGAGGCTGGCGGAACCGCAGCTTCTCTCAAGAGCATAAGCGTCAAGGGTGGCAAGATCATCATTGATGTTTCTGGCTTTGAGTATTCACGTCCAAAGCTCAAGATCGGAATCAAGAAGGGCTACAAGCCTTCTGCCAAGATCTTGAACAAGACCACCATCACCTGCATTAAGGGCAAAGCTGTAAAGAAGATAACCGCAGTCAAGCCAGCATGCCCTGCAGGTTACATAAAGAAAAAGAAGTAGTTTCTTAACTTCTTCCTTATAGAAGATAGAGGGCAATCCGCTCTCCGTATCGCTAAGTAATTAGCGATACGGAGGCGGGCCCCTCAATTCTCAGTAAAACTAATTGATTTAGACCGGGGATGCTTTGAATCGCAATAGCAAGTTCTTCTCACTACTACTATCAATTGCGCTCTTATCTCCGGCGCTGGCTCATAGCGCCGATTCGATTCCCGAACAATGGACTCCACTTTCAGCACCCGGAGCCTCGTATATCGGTTATGAAGCAAATGAATCAGCCTTTGCAAACACCGAGGCATCGACTTGGATTAACTTCACTTCCGATAACGGAAAAATCGATGGCAAAGTCACAAATGTTGCTATCTGTAATACCGGCTCTGAAGATGGCTGTGATTATTCGGTTTACTCTTCCTATCGCGCAGTGTTGCCAATCTGTGCAGATGCAACGGATATAAACTGCATCTCAGATATTTTCGCAATGGATGCTAGCGGCACAAAGTTGGCGGTTAGTTCCGCAACAGTATTTCCAGAGAGTAATCCGCAAGCATTTACCGGCAATAAGGCTCTAAATGTTCCTCGCGGATCTGGCGCAGCCTTGGTATCGATTGCCGGTGCACCGCATGCTGGGGGAGACCAATACTTAGTAAAAACTACTCTCTCATCAACGCGCATAGGAGATCAAACTTCTTTTATTACACCACGACTCTCTGCTTCAATATCTGCAGTCAAGATAATTGAGGGCGATTTCTTTGATCTTGCAACCGAGACAAACACAGCTAAATACGATCGCGTAGGCCGCATTCAAGTTGGCACGACTCAAACCAAACCAGGACTTGATGGAAAACCTTCCAAGCTTTGCGTTGCGGCATCTACTACACAGTGTGCACTGCCTTACTCAATGCCAAAAGATATTGCCTTTGGATTTTCACTGCGTTTAAATACAAATCTTTCCGGTTGGCTGCACGGGCGCATGAAGAATGCAGTTATTGATTACAAGACAACTAGCGGTATTACCAACTTAACTGTTACTGCTAATCCAATTTCTGTACCAGTAGTCGATGTCTGGAGTAAGAGCGATGATCTCTCAGATGCTCACGTTGCTGCTTATTTAGATCAATTCTGGGGTGGCGAGGCGATGCACTACCCACTTTCCAATGAGACCGGTGGACTTCCGATAACGGATGCTGAAAAAACTCGCGAAGGTATGAAGAACATCTCCTTTAAACATATCAACGGCAGTTTCTCTAAATCTTCAATGGATAACTTCCTACTTTGGTTGCCTATCGCTAAAGATAAGGCCGCAGCTATGCCAACACAGTGGCGCTTAGGAACTATGACCGATAACGGTTCTGGCCCAGTTCGCGAATGCCTTGATAAGGAAAAGACCTTAGCTGGTGTGGTTACCACGAATTCAACAATGTATATAGACGGTCCGCCAGTATTCAAAGAAGACACATTAGATTACAAAGTTGCTTCTACGCACTACGAAGCAGATGGCACGACGCTATTCAAGGGCACATACGAGTTAATTATGTCGTCGACCGTCGCGCGCTGCATTTACAAGTTTACTTCCGCGCCTATAAGCGCAACGGTTTCAATCACTTCAGAAAGTGGTGTGGCAAATACCGCTACAACAGTTATCAGCGAAAAGAACGGTTGGTTAAAGCTCGGTGCCTATGGATTTACCTTCTCCTCACCAACAGTGCGAGTTAAGTTGACGCAAGAAGTTGTAAAGCCGGTAGTTGTGAAGAAAACAACGATCACTTGTGTCAAGGGAAAGACCAGCAAGAAAGTAACTGCGGTAAGGCCAAAGTGCCCAACTGGATATAAGAAGAAATAGGTTATGAAAAAGATAGTCACAGCGCTGGTTGCGTTCTCTTTCGCAATGTCAGGTGTTTCAGCCGTAGAAGCTGGAGTTAGGGCAGATTTAAATCGACCAGATCAGGGAATAAATATCTCTGAAGGCGCTATTTTCGGGGAGCGGCCTCCAGCGCTGTTTGGGTTCGAAGGGGGAACGCTAGATCCTTATTTAACTTTCTGCAATTCTTTAGAGGATAAAGCCTGTTTAGAGGGTAATGCAATGACGTTGTGGAGTCATCTCTCACCTTGTTCTTTGGGATCAGCGACAAACTGCATCGACAGTTTTTACGCAGAGGATGAGACAGGAAAGAGAATACAAGGAGAGTTCGTTCGTTATGTGAATGAAGACAGTAAGTGGGCTTTTGAAGAACGCGCTTCGAATAATTTTCCAAAAACCAGAGGAATGGGTGGGGTATGGAAGCTCTCTGGATTGACGGACGCAACTACTGATCTTTACTACGTATCTACTTTTGCCAGCTTTGGAGTAGGAAAAATTGCCGGGTCACAAATTGCAGCAGAAAAATTCCAAGTAGTGGAGTTTGAATCTGGAATATCACCAATAAAAGAAGTATCTGGCCAATACGCGGCTTCAATTGCTTTTGATTCAAGTAATAAGTCCTCAGACGGCTCGAAGTCTGGTGGAGTAGGTTCAAGTTCTGCTGTGGAGGTTATGCAACGAGATAACTGCGTAATACTCGAAGATGGAAAGTGCTTGCAACGTCAAGATTTCCCAAGTAATTATCGTTTTGGTCTGACCATTAAATCGGGAGAGAAGTTATCAGGATGGTTTCACGGCCGTATCTATCGCCCCGTTATTTCGATTGACTCCGCTGCTAGTGGCCAACTCATTAAAGTGGATGCGCTACCTGTTGTGGTTCCATTGGTGTTAAAGAAAATTCCAACTTCAGAAATTTCACCAGAACTTAGGAATTATCTGTCTCAGGATCGTCAATTCAGTGAAGGTAGCGGGTATCTGACGCCTGGTAGTTCTGGTAAAGATGCTATCGATCAAGCAGCGCTGTGGTTGCCGCTGATCAAAGATACCGCTTCAAAATCACTTCAGTTTTGGAGCTTTCGCACTCTAAACACTGGGAGCGAAGGCGAGGATGTACAAGCATGCTCTCGTTTAAATAGCGGAATTTCTGGAATTGTAACCACTAACGCTTTAGCTTATAGCGCTGGGCCGCCTTCCTTTGATAAAAACGAAGGATCTTTGGATTACAAAGTCTTGGCACCTCATTACACTTCCAAAGGAGATTTGGCCATCGGAACTTACGATTTACTTTTGAAGTCAGAAGTTGCACGCT
>CAMBOZ010000072.1 GCA_945869505.1 Bifidobacterium breve | reverse complement strand
ACGCTGTACCATCTGACAAATGAGTCGGACCGTTGCAATTGTGACCATGGGCTGTGCCCGTAATGAAGTCGACTCTGAAGAATTAGCCGGAAGATTAGCGGCCGATGGTTGGACTTTAGTTTCAGATGTTGAAGCAGCCGAAGTCGCAGTAGTTAACACTTGCGGCTTTATTGAATCGGCGAAGAAAGATTCCATTGATGCCCTTTTGGAAGCTAATTCACTAAAGGGCCATGGAAAAACTCGCGCAGTTGTGGCAGTTGGCTGTATGGCCGAGCGATACGGGCAAGAGTTGGCTAAAGCACTTCCCGAAGCCGATGGCATTTTAGGTTTCGATGATTATCAAGACATTTCTGCGCGCTTGCAATCAATTGTCTCTGGAAATGCGCATACTCCACATGTACCGCGCGATCGTCGCTCTCTTTTGCCAATCGCACCTGCCGATCGTCCATCTGCTCGCCAAGAAGCGATAAGTGAATCTTATGCATCATCACTTGGTGCTGGTGGATCGTTATTTCGTAAGCGACTTGGTAACGCACCTTGGGCACCTCTCAAGATCGCATCTGGCTGCGACCGTCGTTGCTCCTTCTGCGCTAGTCCATACTTTCGTGGCTCGTTTATATCCCGCAAGCCGACTGAAATTATTGAGGAAGGTAAATGGCTTGCGCAAAATGGAGTCAGCGAACTCTTCTTGGTAAGTGAAAATACAACTTCATATGGAAAAGATTTGGGTGATCTGAAGTTGATGGAGAAAATTCTGCCGGAGTTTGCCGCTATTGAAGGTGTTGAGAGAGTCAGGCTTTCATACTTGCAGCCCGCAGAAATGCGCCCATCTTTACTGCAGGCAATGATTGAGACCGAAAAGATCGCACCATACTTTGATCTTTCATTTCAACATACCAGCCCTACTGTTTTGCGCCGAATGCGACGCTTCGGTGACTCAGAAAAGTTCTTACATTTGATCACTCAAATTCGTGCGCTATCACCGGAAGCAGGAATTCGTTCAAACTTTATAGTCGGTTTTCCGGGGGAGACGCAGGCAGATTTTGATGAATTAGCGGACTTCATAAGCGCTGCTAAGTTGGATGCAATCGGAATTTTTGGATATTCAGATGAAGATAACACGGAGGCTCTAGAACTTGCCGATAAGGTTGACGAAGATGTAATTCGCCAGAGAGTTGAGTCACTTTCATCGCTTGCAGATGAAATGGTTTCACTTCGCGCCTCCGCCAGAATCGGCGAAAACGTGCGCGTACTCATTGAAGATAAAGAGCTGCAGGAGGGTCGGGCAGCGCACCAGGGGCCGGAGGTAGATGGCACCACATCATTTATCGGCACCAATTTTGAAGTTGGCCAATATATTGATGCGGTGATCATTGATTCTATGGGCGCAGATCTGGTGGCGCGCCCGCTATGAACATTCCAAGTTTTATAACTCCCAACTCATTAACCATTGGACGCTTAGTTCTAATTCCTTTTGGTGCTATCGCCTTATTTATGAATGGCGGAGATGATTACAACTGGCAGATCATTTCTTGGTGGATATTCTTCGTTCTTGGTTTAACCGATATCGTCGATGGAAATCTAGCTCGCAGTAGACAGCAAATCACCGAACTCGGTAAATTTCTAGATCCGGTTGCTGATAAAGCGATGGTTGGAACCGCAATGATTTGCTTATCGATTCTTGATCGTATGCCTTGGTGGATCACAATAGTTATTTTGGCGCGTGAGATTGGTATTACCTTCTTCCGCCTAGCGGTCGTCAAACGCGGAGTTATTCCGGCCAATAAAGGCGGAAAGATGAAGGCAACCTTCCAAAACTTTGGCACCGGTTTTTATGTTCTCCCACTTAGCCCAGATTTATATTGGTTCCGAGATGGATTTATGTACATTGCTATAGCGCTAACGCTGGTCACAGGTGCCTACTATGTAAGATCTGCTTTTAAGCCGCAGAGTAACTAGGAATTTTCAATGGCGCTAGCAAACGAGATCATCGGATTAATTTCCGATATCCATGATTCTTTGCGCGCCAGGGGCGAGACTCTTTCTACCGCAGAATCACTGACTGCTGGTGGGCTAAGTAACGCTTTAACTATTGTTCCTGGTGCATCTGATGTTTTCCTGGGTTCGATAACTGCCTACAGACCAGATGTAAAAATCGCTCACTTAAGCGTCTCAAAATCAGCAATTGCAGAACATTCAGTGGTCAGCGAAGAAGTTGCCATTGAAATGGCGCATGGTGCAAATAAATCTTTCGGTTCCACTTGGGCGATTGCAACTACTGGAGTCGCCGGCCCAGGCCCATCTGATGGTTCAGACGCCGGCCGAGTCTTCGTCGCATTTGTTGGCCCAACGGTGCAGGTGATTGAACTTTCACTCTCTGGTGACCGTGAAGTCGTGCGAAACGCCACGGTAGCAAGCGCGATCGCCTCATTTGCGCGTATCCTTAGGCAACGAGACACCAGCGCCTCGACGCAGCAGAAAGGATGACCACTATGGCTTTGTTACGCACCGCAGTTGGCCAGACTCTTCGCGCTGCCCGCGCTGAGCAATCTCGCACACTGCGCGATGTCGCTCGTGAAGCGCGCGTCTCGCTTGGTTATCTCTCAGAAGTAGAACGTGGCCAAAAAGAAGCTTCATCTGAACTACTTAATGCAATCTGCGAAGCACTTGGCTTAACACTTTCTACAGTGATCGCAAACGTCTCAACTGAACTAAAAGTTCTTGAGAGCGCGAAGTTGTCCGTTGTCGACGCAGCCTAAGTACGCAACTCAAGGCGCGACTCATCGCCGAACAGAGAGCGCAATTCTCGAGGGAACAAAAACTTTAATTTCCCAATCTGGTTTATCTAACATTTCGATGATTGAAATCGCGGATGCATCTGAAGTATCTCGCGCAACTTTATATAACCATTATCGCGATAAGAGCGCTGTGATATCTGCCTTGATTACGGCAGAGGTGGAATACATGATTGAGTTAGCCAATAAAGCTGGAACGCCAGCCGATGCCCTGGAAAAACTCTCAATCTATATTTCCTCCGATGCCGCTCTGGCTGCAATGCGCATACACGATCAAGGCGCACTGACTAGCTCTCTTGCCCACGCTGACCATCCGCTTTATCTCGAAATTGCCCGTTGTTTGTACGGCGCTACCAAATCCGAGGCCGGAACTGGCGTTGCCATGCGCTGGCTAATTGGACAGGTAATGCAGCCGCTAAGTGCAAAACAATCACGCGAACAAGCCGAACTTCTTGTCGATCGCACCCTCTTTTAATTTTTAAATGCGTATTTCTGATTTGCGTGAGCGCCTCATGCTCTCTTTTGGCGCTGAGTGGGCGCCTTCTTTTTCTCAAGATATTGCAATCAGCGAACTTGGTAGCAAGACTGTAGATGAAGCGTTAAAAGCCGGTCTAGAAGCGGCAGAAATATGGCGCGCAGTTTGCAAACAATGCCCCGTTGAAACAGAAAAGTACCGCTAGATTCTTGCTATGGATTTTAAATTGATCGCCGCAGCAATTGGAATTCTCTTCGTCTTTATCTACGCCTTCGGTTCTGGAATTTGGGTCTCTTCTTCACCTGGCTGGTATTCAACGCTGAATCGTCCATCGTGGCAGCCACCCAGTGCCTTTATCGGATTGATTTGGCCTTATAACTTTGCAGTTCTTGGTATTGCCTCTTATCAAGTATCAAGAACGTTGACTCGAATTGAGAATCTATCTTGGTTGGTTTTCTTTGGCCTAAGCATTGCCGCCGCTTTAACTTGGGCTTATCAATTCTATGTTCCGCATAATTTCTTATACGCATCAATAGCCTTGACTTCTGCTGCGCTTTTAACACTCCCAGTTCTTCTTCTAACCTTTAGGGCATCGATGGCGATGGGGCTATTACTTGTTCCTTATCAAATTTGGGTAGCAATTGCTGCAAGCCTAGCTTGGGGATATCTTGCTAAGAATTAACAATTCGCAATCATTTAAACTGCTATAACTTCGAGCGCCCAAGGCGCAACGCCATCACTTGGGGTAAGCGCGCAAGGATATTTTTCCGAGACGATTGCATACAAGTCTTCGGGGGTCTTGGGCATAGAACGTGATTGCAGAAGCCATCTCGTAATCTCACCGCGCGTCTTCTTTGACATATGCGTCACCACGGTGCGGACTCCATCGACCACAGTTGAGACGCGAACTTCAACCGTCTTTTCCACGGGGGAGTGCCAAACCGATTTATAGGTTGATGATCGGCAATCTACGATTAGCGGGGTCTTGATTGGGTCTAAAACTGCAGATACCGGAGCACGCATTGCGCTGGTATCGATTTTTTCCTTGTAGCTCTCAATTAGCTGATCGGTGCGAACCGCCCCGTACTTCGCGGAGATGATCACAACGGCGCTCGCTCCCCGCTTCTTGGCAGCGACAGAAAGGCTCGCCCAATCAAGTGCCTGGTAGAGAACCCCCGTGTAAACGTTGATCGCAGGCGTTGGCTTCTCGGTGGGATGCTTCTTCTCAGAAGGCGGGAGCAGGATCAACACCCGGGCATCCTCCCACGCGACACGCATAAAGGCTTATGTCCCTTTCTTCGCGACACGCCTAAAGGCGTTGTCCCTTTCTTCGCGACACGCCTAAAGGCGTTGTCGGTCCAGCCTGCTACCTTTCGAACAGATGTTCGGATAAAGTTATCCCTGCACAACCAGAGCGGTTCCATCCTCCGCCCACAGGCTCTCTATAAGCCTCGTAGGCCGTCGTTGGAGCACCGTACCTTCTGGGCCGACTACCAACGAATATGCAAATGTAAAAACATAGGCATAGACGTTCTTATCTAAAGGAGTAAACCGTGGCTGCTGAAAAAGCAAGTAAAGCCGAAGAGAAAAATACATCAGATCGCCAAAAGGCGCTCGATACCGCGCTCGCCCAGATTGAACGTCAATTTGGAAAAGGCTCAGTAATGAAGATGTCTGATCGTCAAAATGCGATCATTGAAGTTATCCCAACCGGTTCAATCGCACTCGATATCGCACTTGGTATCGGCGGATTGCCACGTGGACGTATCGTAGAAATCTACGGCCCTGAATCTTCCGGTAAGACAACACTTACCTTGCACGCAATTGCAAATGCCCAAAAAGCTGGCGGCATCTGCGCATTTATCGATGCTGAACATGCATTTGATGCAGAGTACGCAAAGAAACTTGGCGTTGACATTGACGCACTTCTTGTTTCACAACCAGATACTGGCGAACAAGCACTTGAGATTATGGATATGTTGATCCGCTCTGGCGCACTTGATCTCGTTGTCGTTGACTCTGTTGCAGCACTTGTTCCGCGCGCTGAAATTGAAGGCGAGATGGGCGATTCACATATGGGCTTGCAAGCACGCCTTATGTCACAAGCACTGCGCAAGATCACTGGCGCTCTTCACCAATCAAAGACAACTGCGATCTTTATCAACCAGCTCCGTGAAAAGATCGGTGTCTTCTTCGGTTCACCTGAAACAACTACAGGTGGTAAAGCACTTAAGTTCTACGCTTCAGTTCGCCTCGACATCCGTCGCATCGAAACCCTTCAGGATGGCACCGAATCCGTCGGTAACCGCACCCGCGTTAAGGTCGTCAAGAACAAGATGGCTCCACCATTTAAGCAAGCAGAGTTCGACATCATCTACGGCACAGGTATCTCACGTGAAGGTTCACTAATCGACCTTGGCGTTGAAATCGGTGTAGTGAAGAAGGCTGGCGCTTGGTACACCTACGAAGCAGATCAGTTAGGACAGGGCAAAGAGAATTCACGCGCCTTCCTAATCGATAATCCAGATCTAGCAAATGAGATCGAGTCCAAAATTCGCGCTCACTTTGTGCCAATTGAGGTAGATGCCGAGCTCGTTGCTGCGATCGATGAAGCAGCTGCAGAGGTTGATTTCTAATTAGCCTGGAATTTGTAAAGGTTCCTAGGCAATCTAAGAACGGTGGCGAAGGCTCCGACCCTTACGAAGTAGCACACACCATTGCGTTAAATGCTTTGGTTACTCGTGCGAAAAGTAAGGGCGAGCTTCTCGCTCACCTTAAAACCCGGGGCGTAGAAGATGATGTTGCGCAAGCAATTATCTTTCGTCTTCAAGAAGCGGGCCTCGTTAACGATGAAGAGTTTGCCAAGGCTTGGACTCAGTCA
>CAMBOZ010000071.1 GCA_945869505.1 Bifidobacterium breve | reverse complement strand
TTCTTGAGGTCGTCGATTGACATCCACTCCTCATTTGTATCCGAAGCGTAAGCCGTGTCGGAGCTTACTGGTGTGCCATTGGGGATGGTAAATGGATATTCCGTTATGTTTGGTAACACCACAATTCTTGAAGGTGTTAGTTGCAGTGATCTTCTACAGTCCTCTTTCGAGATCATTTCCTCGTGAAGTTTCTCGCCTGGTCGAATCCCGATCTCGATTAATTCACTGTCAAAACTAACCGCCTTCGCTAGGTCAGTAATTCTAATACTTGGAATTTTTGGCACATACAGTTCTCCCCCTTGCATGATTTGGAAGGAATCAAGTACAAACTGAGTTGCCACTTCAAGACTAATTAAGAAACGGGTCATTCTAAAGTCTGTGATGGGGAGAGGTTTATTCTCAGCGGATAAATTCTTGAAGAAAGGGATTACCGACCCTCGACTACCCATGACATTTCCATAACGAACAACACAAAATGAGGTTCCATACCCCTTACTGTAATTGTTTGCCGCCACAAACAATTTATCCGCTGTTAACTTGGTTGCACCATATAGGTTTATAGGTGACGAGGCTTTGTCAGTGGAGAGTGCCACAACTTTTTTTACGCCGCAATCTATAGCTGCTTCAATTACATTCTGGCTGCCTAAAACATTGGTTTTGATAAATTCCATTGGATTGTATTCGCCGGTATCTACTTGTTTTAAGGCTGCTGCATGGATCACTAAATCAACTCTATGCATTGCTCGCTTCATTCTTTCTAAATCGCGAATATCACCTAGGAACCAACGGAGTCTTGGATTATTGTTGAAATATCCCCGAAGTTCGAGTTGTTTCAATTCATCTCTGGAGTAGATTGCGATTCTCCGAGCTTGGGTGGTTTCCAGAAGAGTCTTTATCAAACTTTTGCCAAGGGACCCCGTTCCTCCGGTTATCAGTATGGAAGCATCTTTAAAGTCGTTCATTTTTCCTCGGAATCTACTGGGCTGGGATTAGTTTACTTTAATGTTTATGTAAACAGTTGGAGCGAATTGAGCCAGGTAAACCAGATATGTTTGAGATCTATTGGTAATTTCCCGATAGCCGGATTGCTTCGAAGAATTTTGTTATCCGCTGCTTTAAAAATTAGATCAGGGTTCTCAATCCAAGACAACCGAGCCGTTTGGAGTACTCAAATGAACGGAAACTATTCCAGTTTCGCCGTCTTGGCTTGAAGGATCGACCCAATCGATTGAAACGTTCGCAAGAGCCCCGAGGATTTCAGTTTTAAACCATGAATCTGAAAGCTGATCTTTATCTGAAATAACAATTTTTTCAATCTTAGAAACGGTTGAGCCATCTTTTGAAGGATGATCTTCAGTTAACCATTCGATAAAGAATGGTAATTCTCTTGAATCTGTAATTTCTTTAACGCCGATTTGCTTCCATTTAAGATCTGTTCCATCTGGTCGAGTACGGTGGCCTTCCACAGCCTTGCGTCCAAACTTTTCTTCGATAGGTGAAATATCTTCGGTACTAAATACCCAAGTAAGCCAGCCGCCACCTTCTTGTGCTTTCTTTGAAACAGCTTTGCCCCAAGGTGTTTGCTCTGTCGCTGGGTGATCTAGCGGGCAAACAACTTCGATGTACTTCCCATCAAGAAGTGGTGCGGTGAAGTTACGTGTACCAAAACGTGGGTGGATGCCGCCATCAACAAATGTTGTACCTAGGCGAGAGCCCAGGCGTTGCACGGTGTCGGCTAGTTGATCATGGGAAGTTACATATGAGACATGGTCTAAGCGCATGGAGTTATTTTGCACCATAGAAAGGGGTGGTCTTTACCAAATTTATGTGAGGTTAAAGGGTGCAGGTTAAGTTTTTCTTCGGGGTTTTACCCTGTAGCAAATAAAGATCGACTGCATCATCGACACAGGCGCTTCCGCGCCCCTGTCCAGTGTGGCCATCGGCATCGAGTGAAATAAGTGTGGATGTGTTGAAAATTTTATGGAGGCCGACTGCCCAGTCGTAAGGGGTTGCGGGGTCACGGGTTGTGCCGATGACGATTATGGGTGCAGTTTTAATTGAAGTTATCTTGTTTGTTGAACGAGTCAATTTGTCTTTGGTTGGCGGGGTTAAGTATTTGCAGGCGATATTTGTGTAGGCAAGGTATGGGCCAAAGACCGGGGCTGCATCGGTGAAGCTTTTGACGTCAGCTTTTGTTTTTTCAATACTGCGGGTGTCAGGCCAATCAAGACAGTCGATGATGGCGCCGGAATCTAGTTCGTTCGACATGTAAGTGCCATCAGATGATCTGCCGGTGTATTGATCGGCTAAGTCTAAGAATGTGTCGCCATAGCCTTGTTGGCCTTGCAGGAATGCGGTGCGAAGTTTTGGCCAACCTTCAACATCATCATAAAGCGCTGATGCTGTGCCCAGAACAATTAAAGATTCAGTTGCCGTGCGTTCGTCATTTTTAACTTTTGCTTTACGTGGCAAAGGTGTGGTTGCAGAAGATGCAAACAGTGCAATTATCTTGGCAGTTGCTTCTTCTTTGTTTTTTGGAAGTGGACAATCATCTTGTTTTGCACAATCGGCTAAGAAGGCATCTAAGGCCTCATCAAAACCTTTCGCTTGAGAAACACTTTGTTGCAGGATTGAAATATTTGGATCAAGGGCACCGTCTAGCACCATGCGGCCGACTTTTTCGGGGAAGAATTGCGCATAGAGAGTGCCAAGGTAGGTGCCATATGACTTGCCAAAGAAGTTCAGTTTCTTATCGCCAAGTGCTGCGCGCAGGATGTCCATATCGCGGGCTGCTTCAGCGGTTGAGTAATGATTTAAAAATTCGTTGGCGTTTTCACATTTGTTAATGAAGTCTTTGGAGTCTGCCAGAGCTTGTTCCAGCTCGGCTTCGGTATCTGGCTTGGCATCTGATGCGTAACTGGCATCGGTTTCTTCATCGGTTAAACATTCGATTGGAGCGCTGCGGTTAACACCGCGTGGGTCAAAGCCAACAATGTCATAGCGATCTAAGACATCAGGATCAAAGACGTATTCGGCGTTGTAGGCGTAATCAACACCAGAGCCGCCGGGACCGCCGGGGTTAACAATTAGAGAGCCGATTCGCTTTGCTTGATCTTGGGCTTTATAGCGCAGAACTGCGATTTTAAATGTGCCAACTGTTAAGTCAGCATAATTAATTGGCACGCGCAGGTCGGTGCAGTCGAATTCTTCATAGCAAGTAGACCAATCGAGTATCTGGTTTTCATATGCGGCTAGATCAGATAGTGGTTTTTCGATAGCAACTTTTGAAGAACACCCTGTTAAAGCAAATAGTGAGAGGGCAACAAAGACTGCGCTTACTTTGCGAGCGCGGTTCTTGGGCCAAATAGTTTTGAAAAGATTCATCAGGCCAAACGACACATCAAAGCTTCGATGGTCAAAAGTGGTGCTGCATTGTGGCTCAAGTTACTCCGCGCTTCCATGATGGCATTGATCTTCTTCACCGTCGCATGGGCAGGGGTTTTATGCGCATAGGTGGTTATTTCATCAATCATATCGATATTAATAATCGAATCTGTGGCACTCGATTGCACCAACATCACATCGCGATAGAAAGTTGCGATATCTAGAAGTGCTCCATCTAGTGAATCGCGCACCATGCGGGTGGCGCGCGATTTCTGTTCTTTCTCAAGTTCTTTGATTGCCTTTGATCCACCGGTTGCCATGCCGCGTCCGGTTGCGCCTTTGCCATATGCCTCAGCCAACGCTGCAGTCTCTTTCTCATCTCTTTGCTCACTTGCCGCGTTTGCTTCTTGCGTTGCAAGATCAACGAGAGTTTGCGCGGCTGTGAATGCTGTGGCAATGGAGGAAAGTTGCAGAGGCAACTTCATTACTTGGGCGCGATTGCTGCGCACGTGTTCGTTGGTTGCGATGTAGCGGGCACGGCCGATGTGCCCCTGTGAAACGCGGGCTGCGAAATCTGCCATGGCTGGTGAGATGCCATCGCGCTTTTCTAGAACGGCTGTGACATCTTGAGTTGACGGCGTGCGCAATTGCAGGTGGCGACAGCGCGAGCGAATTGTCGGCAAGATGTCGTGCAACGTTGGAGCGCAGAGCAACCAAACGGTGCGAGCGCCGGGTTCTTCGATTGCTTTAAGAAGGGCGTTGGCTGCCGATTCAGTCATGCGGTCGGCATCTTCCATAACGACCACGCGCCAGCCGCCCATGGAAGGTGCCCAGGATGTGCGGGTCAGTAGCTCGCGGATCTCATCAATCTTGATGGACAAGCCCTCGGTGCGGATGATCTCTACGTCAGGATGGCCCGAGGTTTGAGCGCTATGGCAGGCCTGACAGGTACCACAGCCCCCTTGTGGGCAGATAAGGGCTGCTGCGAATGCAACAGCTGCAAATGAGCGGCCACTGCCTGGTGGGCCAGTGAAGATCCAAGCATGAGTCATTTCTTGTGACTCTTCGCCGCTGCGAGCTGCGGTGACTGCGCCTTGCAGGATCTCGGTTATGTGGGATTGACCAACTAGTTGGTCAAAGACAGATGCTGAGGTCATTTCTTTTTAGCGCTCTTCTTGACTGGTTTTTTAATTGAGCGCTTTATAGTTTTCTTTAGCTTTTCTTTTGGCTCTTTTATCTCGTGCGAGATCGCTGGCAAGGTAGCAACGCGATTAACAATTTCGGTGTGGATTTCATCAATTTCTTTGCGGCCATCGACAACTAAATAACGCTCTGGATCAAGACGGGCAATCTGCAAGAACTCTTGGCGCACGCGCTCGTGAAAAGCAACTGGTTCAGCTTCCAGACGATCGCGGTTTTTTAGACGACCTATGCCAACTTCGGCAGGCAAGTCGATAACAATTGTTAGCGTTGGAAAAAGTGATTCGGTTGCCCATCGCGAAATACGGGCGACTTCACCTGGCGATAAAACGCGACCAGCACCTTGATAGGCAATTGATGAATCAAAGTAACGATCTGAAATTACAACCTCGCCATTTGCAAGTGCGGGGCGAATGACTGAGAAAACATGGTGAGCGCGGTCTGCGGCATATAGAAGTGCTTCGGCGCGCGGGCTTATTTCTCCTGTTTCATGGCCAAGTAAAATCTTACGCAAACCTTGACCTAAATCTGTTCCGCCGGGTTCGCGCGATAGAACAACAACTTCACCGCGTTCTTCTAGCCATTTCTTAAGCATCTTTGATTGCGTTGACTTGCCAGTGCCTTCGCCACCTTCAAATGCGATGAAGGTTCCTTTGCTTGGCGCACCTGTAATGCCGCCGAGTTCGCCCTTAATAGCATTTGAAATATCAGACCATAACGAAACATTGGGGCGATCTTTCATCTGGTGATAAGAGATGGCGCCGATAATCGCTGCGATAACACCTGCAATAAGGATGGTGACTTGTGCACCGTTAAAGTCGATGCTGCTGTTTTCAAATTCGTATGTGCGAACACCGAAGGCTGCGGCGGCGATGGGGGCAACGGCTAAGACGGCAACCAAAGTAATTCGGATTAGCGACTGCACGAAGGCGAAGGTGCGACCGCGTACTTCATCCTGTACTTCCATGCCCAGCATCGTGAAGCCGGTAACCCAAGTGATTCCGCTAAATGCGCCAAGTAAAATCACTGTGAAGACGGCCATAACAAGGTTTGGAATCAGTGCGAGCAGAACCAGGAAGAAGCCGGCAGTTGTAAGGGAAGCGCCGAATAAACGTCGGCGCGAGAATTGTGCAAATATCTTTGGGCCAAATGCAATACCGATCGCAAGACCGGTAAAGACTGCACCGAATAGAACGCCATATGCGGCGTCGCCGCCGCCGAGATCTCCAACGAATGTGCGCGCAAGTCCGATAACAGCGCCCGCTGCAAAGAAAGCGCCAATCATTCCGACGACAAGTCCGCGCACGATCTTGGTTTGGCTAACTGCTTTCCAGCCGTCGTGAAGAGACTTTAAGAAGCCTTCGTTCTTTGTTTTCTTTGCCGCGGCGCCCTTAGGAATTTCTTTGAGTCCCCAGATTGTGATTGCGGCAAAGGCAAAGCTGGCGGCGTTTACGTAGAGTGCAATCTCAATTGAGCCGCCGATGGAAAATGGGAAAAGCGATTCGATTGCGTTTGTAAACAAGGTTAGGAATGAGAATAAGAGCGCGGCAATTGGTGCAGTGCCATATGCGGCCAATAGCGAGACTTGATTGGCGCTTTCTAACTTTTCTTTGCCCACCAAATTAGGAACCGTTGCCTCTTTTGCGGGAGACCAGAAGAG
>CAMBOZ010000070.1 GCA_945869505.1 Bifidobacterium breve | reverse complement strand
CTTATCTTCACACTTCTGTGGTCAGCGCTCGGAACTCCTGAATTAGGCGCTCTCACTGGTTTTGGTGCTGGCTTAATGATGGATCTTTCGCAAACTACTTCAGGCCCGATGGGTCAGTGGACCTTAATCATGATCTTGGCAGGTTTTGCAATCTCGTATTTGGGTTATGGTGATGATAACTTCCGCGGCAATCCAATTTCACTTGTTGTGATCGTTGCTATCGCCGTACCAATTACAAGATTTGCTTATTTAATTATCGGTCTGATGTTTGGCGGAGACCTAGGAAGCACTATTCAAATTTTCATCTCACTATTTTCCTCAGCGCTTTGGACTGTCGCCGTAGTTCCACTCTTGATGCCATTTGTAACGCGCATTCACAGCACGCTCTTTGAGGAGAAGAGTCGGGGATGAATCAGCGCGCAAGACTTAGTTTGTTAGTAATCCAAGTACTTATCTGCTCTCTTTTGATTGGTCTTTTAGGGCGCCTCTTTTATTTACAAGTCGCTGCCGGTCCTAAATATCGCGATGCAGCGCTCTCAATCCAAAGTCGGGACGTAGTAACTCCGGCAACGCGTGGGCTTATTGTCGATTCATCAGGTGTTCCACTCGCGCTAAACCGCGTAGGTATTGCAGTTACTGTGGATCGCACCGTGATCGACCGCCAACCAGATAAAGGCGTCGCGGTCTTACAGTCTTTAGCAAAACTTTTAAAGTTGGAATATGAAGATGTTTACCAACGCACGCGTTTATGTGGCGAACTTCCCAAAGGCGCACGCGCGGGATGTTGGACAGGTTCTCGTTTCCAACCTATTCCGATCACAAAAGAAGCTAACCCAGAAATTGCGCTAAGGATTGTTGAACGATCAGATCAGTATCCAGGTGTATCAGCTACTCCAGTTTCAATTCGAAACTATCCCGGAAATGTTGGAGTTAACGCCGCACATCTACTTGGCTACATTGGGCCTTTAACGGAAGGCGATCTAGCGGGGGAGAATGGTCGAAGTTATTACCGTTCTGAATCAATTGGTAAAGCTGGATTAGAAATTCAATACGATGAATTTTTGCGCGGAACACCTGGCATCAAAACGGTAATTGTCGATCGTAAGGAAGCGGTTACTCGCACGAGTCAAAACTCAAAACCCGTTGGTGGCGATCACTTAGTGACCAGCATTGATGCACGCGTACAAGCATCCGCCGAAAGCGCACTTGAAGATGCCGTACGTCGTGCCCGCTCTTTAGGTTATCCATCAGATGGCGCTGCTGCAGTTGTAATGGATGTAACAAATGGACAGGTCATAGCGCTTGCTTCTTATCCAACGTTCGATCCGAACTCTTATGAGCGCGGACTTACCGTTGCCGAAGCAAAGAATTTGTATAGCGCACAAGCCGGAGTCCCTGCTCTTTCGCGTGCGCTACAAGGCGTCTTTGCCCCAGCCTCTACCTTCAAAGCAGTCTCAGCGGTTGCAGCAGCAAATGCGGGCTATGACTTAAACGCTTCCTATGACTGCCCATCTCAAGTAGAAGTTGGAACTCGTGCTTTCCAGAACTTTGAAAGTAAAGCCCAGGGACGCATTTCAATGAAGAAAGCGATCGCCATTTCTTGCGACACGATTTGGTATCGAATCGCATTTGATGAGTGGTTGCGCGATGGAGGACTTAAACCGAAATCTGATGCAAACGACTATTTCTTTAATGCAGCCAAAGGTTTTCAAGTGGGTATAAAGACGGGTATTGACTTACCTTCTGAGTCCTCTGGGCGGCTTGCCGATCGCGAATGGCGCAAGGCTTGGTATGCACAAAATAAAGATTTCTACTGCAACTATAAAACTCGGGCAGCAAAGAGCCAGCAGACCGCATTTCTCATTCAGCTTGCGTATGAGAATTGCCTAGATGGCGACAAGATTCGCGCAGGTGATGCGGTCAACTTCTCAATTGGGCAAGGTGACACAGTTATTACTCCAGTAAAATTAGCGCAGATGTATGCCGCCATCGCAAATGGCGGAACCATCTGGAAGCCAACTATCGCTAAAGCTGTAGTAAAAACTGATGGAACTGTAGTAAAAGCCTTCGATAAGGAAAAACTCGGATCAATTCCTGCAGATAAAAAAACAATCAGCTTCCTGAAAGCCTCGCTTCGCGAAGTGGTAATTAGTGGAACCGGTGCCGGAGTATTTAGCGGCTTTCCAATTGAAGTTAGCGGCAAGACAGGTACGGCACAAGTTTTTGGTCGGAATCCAAACGGTGGCGAAAAAGCCGATACATCTTGGTTTGCTTCATATGCTCCAGCGAAGAAACCACGGTTTGCAGTTGTGATGATGGTTAGCCAAGGTGGTTTTGGTGCATCAACATCTGGCGTTGGAGTAAGAAAGATTTACGAAACTCTCTTTGGAGTAAAAGGCTCGAAAGTTGACTCTGCAGAAATAATCTTCCCAAGCGGGGTTCCACCAGTAACCTTGCCAAAGATCTCACCAGCGACAAAAGTTAAGGGGGCAAAGTGAGTTTATCTTCGCAGCGAATTAATTATCGAAAGAACTCACGCCCTTCTGCGTTTGCAGGTTTTGATCCGATTTTGACTATCGCCGTCGCACTTCTCTTATTAATGGGAACGCTCTTGGTCTATGCCGCCACTCGCAATTGGTATGCGGCAAATGGTTTAGATCCCGAGTACTACTTAAAGCGTCACATCCTCAATATTCTGATCGGTTCCCTTCTCGCATGGGGAACTACTGTTATTGATTACCGCTTGATCCGTGCCTACACACCACTTCTTTGGATACTCGGCGTTATCGGTTTGACAGCTGTGCTGATTCCTGGAATTGGAGCAGAAGTAAATGGAGCAAAGGCGTGGATCGGTCTGCCTTTTGGATTCCAATTGCAACCAGCAGAGCTTGCCAAAATTTCCATCATTGTAGGTATGTCAATGATTTTGTCGGAGCGAACACACGATACAGATGCCGCTCAACACAGAGATGTACTACAAGCGCTAATTATTGCGGCAATTCCAGTCTTACTTATTGCTGCACAACCAGATATGGGAACCATCTTCATTATTGGCCTTGCGGTCGTAACCATCATTGCAGTTTCGGGAGCTCCAATGCGTTGGGTGGTCGGATTGATTTTGGTGGCCGTCATTGGAAGTTTCGCCGCGGTACAAGTTGGCGTTATAAATGATTACCAAGTCAAGCGTTTGCAAGCATTCGTTGATCCCAATGTTGATTCGCAGGGGAGTGGTTATCAACTTAGACAAGCCCGAATCACAGTTGGTTCTGGTGGATTAATTGGAACTGGTTTATTTGATGGGCCGCAGACCAACGGAAGATTTGTGCCTGAACAACAGACCGACTTTATTTTCACAGTTGCCGGCGAAGAACTCGGATTTTTGGGTTGTGGATTTATTTTGATTCTCTATCTCACGGTTTTAATGCGCGCATTTGGAATTGCGCGAAGATCTAACGATCCTTACGGGAGGTTAGTTTGCACAGGAGTAATTGCCTGGTTTGCTTTTCAAGCATTTGAAAACATTGGTATGACACTTGGAATGATGCCGATGACCGGAGTCCCTCTTCCATTTGTCTCATACGGCGGCTCAAGCATGTTCGCCACAATGATCGGTTTCGGCTTGCTTCAGAACGTCCACGCTCGTCACCGCGGGTGAATCACCCTTAAAGCTACGCTCATTTCGCGCTTTAGCGCGGCGGTGTGGCATACTTACCCCAACAGTTCAGCGCGGCTCGCGAACCAATTCGCGAATAAAGCCAGCGGCGGACTTAAAAAGATTTGCTTGAAGGATTTACTCAGGCCAACCCGAGGGTTGCCAGCCAGATAAGTGACTACAAGCCAGAGCGCGTTATTTCACGCATAGAGGATTTGGTGCCATGGCTATTGAGCCAAAGTCACCGCGCAAGCGTGCGGTGAAAAAAGTTAGTAAGAAAAAATCACTTGCTGCAGATAAGTCAACGGAAATTGTTGACGCTCCTGTTGCCGAAGCGGTTGAAAGCAAAACCAAAAAGAAAGCACCGGCGATTCCGGTTCCAATTTTCCAAGCGGCAACAACAGAAAAAGCCCCTAAGGCTGCCCGCAAGAGCGCGGTCAAGGAGAGCGTTGTTAAGAGCGCTCCCGAAAGCGCCGCTGCGCCCGAAAGCGCCGCAACTTCTGATGAAGATGATTCAAGAGGCGGCCGCAATCGCCGCCGCCGCCGCGGTGGGCGAGGCCGTCGCAAGCCAAACGCTGATGGCGTAGATACCCAAGAAAATTCAGAAGATGGAGAAGAGTCGAACTCTGATTCAACGGAAGAAGGCGCAGATGGTGCAACACATCGTCGCCGTCGCCGTCGCCGCGCAACCGGTGAAGGTGTAACTCCTGGGGAAATTGTTGATGAAGATGGCGTAATCACTGTTGTTAAGGTGCGCGAAGCTCGTGAACGCACCGAACGTCCAGCCCGCGCAGATCGCACCGAACGTGGCACCCGCAATCGCCGCGAACGTGGTGGGAGAACTGAACGCTCAGATAATCGTGGTGAATATCGTGAGCCATATCGTCGTCGCGGAACGATTATTACCGATGGAGAATTCCTAGCTCGCCGCGAAAACGTTGATCGCGAAATGTTAGTTCGCCAAATTGGTGACCGAATTCAAATCGCGGTAATCGAAGATAAGGTGATGGTTGAGCATTACGTAAATCGAAATGCCAACGTCTCTTATGTCGGAAACGTTTATCTAGGACGTGTACAAAACGTACTTCCTTCTATGGAAGCGGCATTCGTTGATATTGGCAAAGGTCGAAACGCAGTTCTTTATGCTGGTGAAGTTAACTGGGATGCCGCAGGTATCTCTGAAACACAACCTCGCAAAATTGAAATGGTTTTAAAGACTGGCCAGCCTGTGCTTGTTCAAGTAACTAAAGATCCAATTGGGCAAAAAGGTGCACGTTTAACTAGCCAGATTTCACTTCCTGGTCGCTATGTTGTTTATGTTCCTGGTGGCGGAATGAGCGGAATCTCAAAGCGCCTTCCTGAATCTGAGCGCACGCGACTAAAGGCAATTTTGAAGAACTTAATTCCTGATGAAGCCGGCGTAATCGTTCGAACAGCAGCTGAAGGTGTGAGCGAAGAAGAGCTAACCAATGACGTCGCTCGTTTAAAGGCGCAATGGGAAGATATTTATCAAAAGTCAGAGAATCCAAATTTCCATGCACCTGCACTTCTGCTTTCTGAGCCTGATCTTGCAGTGCGAGTAATTCGCGATATCTTCAATGAAGATTTCCGCAAACTTACAATTCAAGGAAATGATGCTTGGGAAGAGATCAGTAATTACCTCGGTGGAATCGCCCCTGAGTTAGTAGGCAAGTTAGAGAAGTATTCTGGCAACGGAGATCTCTTTGCAGAATTCCGCGTAGAAGAACAGTTAGCTAAGGCATTTGATCGCAAGGTTTATCTACCATCAGGTGGATCCCTAGTCATCGATCGCACTGAAGCGATGATCGTGATCGATGTCAACACCGGTAAATTTATTGGTAAGGGTGGCAATCTCGAAGAGACTGTCACAAAGAACAACTTAGAAGCAGCAGAAGAAATCGCTCGCCAACTTCGCTTACGCGACTTGGGCGGAATTATCGTTATCGACTTTATCGATATGGTTTTGGAATCAAACCGCGATGCAGTTCTTAGGCGCTTAGTTGAATGTCTTGGTCGCGATCGCACCAAACACCAAGTCGCTGAAGTAACTTCTCTAGGCCTTGTACAGATGACTCGTAAGCGAGTTGGCCAAGGACTGATTGAAGCCTTCTCAACTACTTGTGATTCTTGTTCAGGTCGCGGAATTCATATTCATATGGAACCGGTAAAGATGAAAGCACCGATGCCACAAGTGAATTCACAATCAGCATCCCATGAAGATGCTGATGAAGAGATGGCCACCGAACACGAATTCCATGAGACTCTAAATACAGAATCGATCGCACCTGATGCGGCTACCGATTCTGAAGATGGAGCTGAAACCGTTGCAGAAAAACCTGCCGGACGCCGTCGCCGCAGAGCCGCCTCAAGTGGGATTATTACCGCCTAGAAATACCTCAATTTGACCCTGGGGGTATGAAATCCGTACCCTTAGCCTCTGCTCGATCGCATCCCATCTAGGGCTGTGCGAGCGTGAAATGAACTGGAGCAAGAATCGTGTACGCAATTGTTAAAGCTGGCGGCCGCCAGGAGAAAGTCACCGTTGGTGAGACCATCACTGTCGATCGCATCGACCAAGCTGCTGGTGCATCAGTAACTT
>CAMBOZ010000069.1 GCA_945869505.1 Bifidobacterium breve | reverse complement strand
GGCAGAAAGGAATTCCACAATCCATGCAACGCCCTGCTTGCTTCTGCAGATGTTCCAGGCTTTGCGGTTCATAAACTTCCTGCCAATCTTGAATGCGAACATCGATTGGTCGACGCTTTGGCAACTCACGTGGAGTTGTCATAAATCCTCTTGGATCAGCCATTTGCCGCAACCTCCATCACATATTGATCAACAGGTAAGCCATCTTTGGTAGCTCGCTCAATTGCTGCAAGTACTCGCGCATAATCACGCGGCATCACAAGAGAGAATCGGCTTAGTGAAGCTGGCCAATCCTTTAACAATTCTGATGCGACTTCAGATCCGGTTTCAGCATGGAATGCAGAAACATAACCCTTGAGCGCATCTTTCTGATCTTCCGGAACGGCCAAAATATCCACCATCTCTGGGTTTACAAGTGCTGGAATCAAATCGAGTACAAATGCGCGACCACCAGACATACCGGCAGCAAAATTGCGACCAGTGCGGCCAAGAACAACAACTGCGCCACCTGTCATGTATTCGCAACCGTGATCGCCGATTCCTTCAACAACAGCAGTGGCTCCAGAGTTTCGAACGCCGAATCGCTCGCCCACTAGACCACGAATAAATATTTCACCAGAGGTTGCGCCGTAACCAATTACATTTCCAGCAATCACGTTTTCGTGAGATGCGAAAACAGCACGTTCATCAGGGCGCAGGACTACTCGTCCGCCAGAAATTCCCTTGCCAACATAGTCATTGCTATCACCATAGAGTCGAACGGTAATTCCACTTGGCAAGAAAGCACCAAGTGACTGTCCAGCCGAGCCATGAAGTGTCACATCAATGGTTCCAGCTGGCAGACCATCTGCGCCGTAACGACGAGTGACTTCTGCTCCCAACATTGTTCCGACTGTGCGGTTAACGTTACGTACCGGAAGATCAATGCGAACTGGTTCGCCATTTTCTAGAGCAGGCGCCGATAGTGAGATCAATTGATTATCAAGTGCGGCGGCAAGTCCATGATCTTGGAAAGTTGTGCGATACAGAGGTGAATCAACATCTGGGCGAACCAACAGAGGTGCCAGATCCAATCCACTTGCCTTCCAGTGGTTTACCGCATCGCGAGTATCTAGAAATTCAACGCGGCCGATTGCCTCTTGTAATGTGCGCATACCGAGCTTCGCCAAAATCTCACGAACTTCCTCGGCGATATATTCAAAGAAAGTTTCTACGAACTCAGGCTTACCAGTAAATTTCTTACGCAACTCTGGGTTTTGCGTGGCAACGCCAACTGGGCAAGTATCTAAATGACACACACGCATCATTACGCAGCCTGAAACAACCAGTGGAGCAGTTGCAAAACCGTATTCTTCGGCGCCAAGGAGCGCGGCAATCACAACATCGCGACCAGTCTTTAATTGGCCATCTGCCTGAACAACGATGCGATCACGTAATCCATTTAGCAACAGCGTCTGCTGAGTTTCAGCAAGACCAAGTTCCCAAGGAGCACCAGCATGCTTGAGTGAAGTAAGTGGCGACGCTCCGGTTCCACCATCGTGGCCAGATATCAAGACAACATCGGCATGTGCTTTAGAAACACCTGCCGCAACTGTTCCCACACCTACTTCAGCAACTAATTTCACATGGATACGCGCATTCTTATTGGCATTTTTTAAGTCGTGAATTAACTGCGCCAAATCTTCAATTGAGTAAATATCGTGATGTGGAGGCGGTGAAATTAGGCCAACACCAGGAGTTGAATAGCGAACTTTTGCAATCCACGGATAAACCTTGTTACCAGGTAATTGGCCACCTTCACCAGGTTTGGCACCTTGTGCAATCTTGATTTGAATATCATCGGCATTTACCAAGTAATTACTAGTCACTCCGAAACGACCGCTGGCAACTTGCTTAATTGCACTTCGCTTGGAATCACCATTTTCCATTGCAACATAGCGCTCTGGATCTTCTCCGCCCTCACCTGTGTTGGACTTCGCGCCTAATCGATTCATGGCGATCGCTAAAGTTTCATGGACCTCTTGCGAAATTGAGCCATATGACATGGCACCTGTTGAAAAACGTTTCATGATCTCAGAGATAGGTTCTACCTCATCAATTGATATCGCAGGACGTTCTGCATCTTTGAATGCAAAGAGCCCACGCAAAGTCATTAGAGATTTACTTTGTTCATCTACTTTGCTGGTGTAGCGCTTAAAGATGTCATAACGCTTTGAACGAGTGGAATGCTGCAACGCAAAGACAGTTTCGGGATTAAATAAATGTGGCTCTCCATCGCGGCGCCACTGATATTCCCCACCAATTGGTAGGCGCTTACTTCCCGGAATTTCTCCACCCGGTGGATAAGCGATGTGGTGTCGAGCGATTGTTTCCTCAGCGATGAGGTCCAAACTTATTCCGCCTAAGCGAGAGGTTGTTCCAACGAAATATTCATCAACAACTTCTTGTGATAATCCGATGGCTTCAAAAACTTGTGCGCCGGTGTAAGAGGCGATTGTTGAAATGCCCATCTTCGACATAACTTTGAGAACACCTTTACCAAGGCTCTTGATCACATTGTGAACTGCCTTCTCAGGTGTTATTCCGGTTATAACTCCTTGAAGAACCAAATCTTCAGCCGATTCCATGGCTAGATATGGATTTACTGCAGCTGCGCCGTAGCCAATCAGAAGAGCGACATGGTGAACTTCTCTAACATCTCCGGCCTCAACGACCAGCCCAACCTGCGTGCGAGTTTTTTCACGGATCAAATGGTGGTGAACTGCCGCAGTAAGCAAGAGTGAAGGGATGGGAGCATCCTCTGCATCTCCGTTGCGATCAGAGAGAACGATTATGTGAGCGCCTGCTGCGATTGCGCCAGAGACTTCGCGTTTAATTTCTTCTAAACGTGTCTGCAGCGTATTTCCATCACCCGAAACCGGGAAGAGTCCGCGCACAACATAGGCTTCTAACTCTGGGTATTCATCATCAACGTTTACGTGAATGATCTTTGATAGCTCATCATTATCAATGACTGGAAATGCCAGAGAAATTTGACGGCAAGATTCTGGACCTGGGTCTAATAAATTGTGTTCTGGTCCAATAGATCCGCCTAAACTGGTAACTAATTCTTCGCGAATAGCATCAAGTGGTGGATTAGTAACCTGTGCGAAAAGTTGTGAGAAGTAATCAAATAATAAGCGAGGTTTCTCAGATAGCGCTGCTATTGGCGAATCGGTTCCCATGGATCCCAAAGCTTCCATCCCGTTTTTTGCCATCGGTGTTAATAAAATGCGTAACTCTTCTTCGGTATATCCAAAGGCGCGTTGGCGGCGAACAACGGATGAATGCGGATAGACAATATGCTCTCTGGAAGGCAGATCACTTAACTTCATCATCCCCGCTTCAAGCCACTTCCCGTAAGGAGCGCTATCTGCCAAAGAATCTTTGATCTCATCATCTTCAATGATTCGTCCAGCTTCGATATCTACCAGGAACATCTTGCCTGGTTGCAGGCGACCTTTACGAACGATCTTTTCTGCAGGAAAATCTAATACGCCAACTTCGGATGCAAGTACAACTATTCCATCATCGGTAACCCAAAAACGTGATGGGCGAAGTCCATTGCGATCTAGTACTGCACCAACTTGATGGCCATCGGTAAATGTCACACATGCCGGTCCGTCCCACGGCTCCATCAGAGATGCGTGGAAAGCGTAAAAATCACGTCGCTTCTGCGACATAGTTGTGTGATTCTCCCAAGCTTCCGGAATCATCATCAAAACTGAATGAGGAAGTGAGCGGCCACCAAGATAGAGAAGTTCTAGAACTTCATCAAATGATGCTGAATCACTGCCCGACATTTCTACGATTGGAAATAACCGTTTCAAGTCTCCTGGAATCAACTCACTCGCAAGTAGTGATTCGCGAGCCCGCATCCAATTTCGATTGCCTTTAACTGTATTGATTTCACCATTGTGGGCAATAAATCGGTAAGGGTGGGCCAGCGGCCATGATGGAAATGTGTTGGTAGAAAAACGTGAGTGCACAAGCGCTAAAGGCGACACGACGCGTTCATCACTTAGATCAGGGAAAAAATCTTCAAGCTGACCGGTGGTAAGCATTCCCTTATAGACAATTGTCTGAGATGAAAGTGAAGGGAAGTAAAGCTCAAGTGCATGTTCTGCGCGCTTTCGCAAACAAAAAGTTAAGCGGTCTAATTCAATTCCACTTTCTTTATTCTTTCCCGCCAGAAAAAGTTGTTCGAACTTTGGCATCACAGACAGAGCTGTCTGACCTAGTGAAGATGAATCAATTGGAAGTTCGCGCCAGCCTAAAACAACGAGACCTTCTTGTACTGCAATCTTGGCGATTTCATCGCGAACTTCGGCGCCTTGGGCGATGAATGCGATACCAGTTGCATATGAGCCTTGCGCAGGAAGATCAAATCCGACAACTGCGCGATAAAAAGCATCAGGGACACGAATTAAAATTCCCGCACCGTCACCACTGTCGGGTTCGGCACCAGATGCGCCGCGGTGTTCCATGTTGCGTAAGGCAGTTAAAGCTTTTGCAACAATTTCGTGTGTTGCAACTTTCTTAAGCGTGGCAACCATTGCAACACCGCATGCATCATGCTCATTTGCTGGGTCGTAAAGACCAACGCGTGCTGGGTAATTAGATGCAAGGACCATCTGATTCACACTCCTGTTGTCCACACTTGAAATTTAGTGAGGGACAACTTTGGCCCTAAAGATCAACGATCCGTAAATCGTTGTAAGGCAAAAGGGTAGCAAGAGATGGCGCAAATGGGCATACCGAAAGCGGGGCCGAAGGCCGATCTTGCTTAGATACCGCTCACATGTAGAAGTTGGCCGATACCTGCGGTAATTGCCATTCCGAAGCAACCACCCAGGATTACACGCAAAGTTGGGGCCAAAATCTTTGATCCGGCTGTCTTTGCGCTGACAACTCCGGTGATGACTAATCCGATGATCGTGAAACCGACGATGCTAAGTGCAACCTGGCCAGTCGTTGGGGCGAATGCACCAGCAAATGGAATCAAACCACCTGATGTAAACGCGGCGGCGGATGCGACCGCGGCCTGCACCGGACGCGCCTTCGTATGTTCAAATTGTCCAAGCTCATCACGTAAATGTGCTTCTAGCGGATCACGCTCGTGCATCGCAGTTGCAACCTGCAGCGCCAAGTCAGGAGTTAGTCCACGACTAACATAAATTTGCTGTAGTTCAAGTAGCTCTGATTCTGGATCAACCTTTAGGTGCTCAATTTCAAGAAGACGATCTGACTCTTCAATGTCATTCTGGGAACGAACTGAAACATACTCGCCAACGGCCATAGACATTGCACCCGCAACAATTCCGGCAGCACCTGCTGTCACAAGAAATCCTTGAGAATCGGCCCCGCCAACTTTAGCTGCAGTAATACCAATCATTAAGGATGCGGTCGAAACTAAACCATCATTTGCTCCCAATACGGCAGCGCGCAACCAACCCGCTCGGTGAGTGCGGTGATGGAGATTGCGTTGGTATACATCTTCAAGTGCCATGTGCTGAGCCTACCTGATATCGATTATTTTTCTTCGGTGATAAGTAATGTTGGCTTGCGCTGTAATCGATAAAAGAGGAATAACCCTAGAAAGAGGATGGCCATACTGGTCCATTGATTCAGCCGCAGTCCGCCAATATCTTGAGCAGCATCTATTCGCAATCCTTCGATAAAGAAGCGACCGAGTGAATACCCCGCAATATAGATTGCGAATGTTGCACCATTTGCCCAGCGTTTTCCAACGATAATCAGGCCAATTGCTAAGGCTGAGCTCCAGATCGCTTCATATAGAAATGTCGGATGAAATGTTTCAAATAGACCATACCCACGCGGCCGATATTTATAGGGAATTTCTAGCCCCCACCAAGTATCTAGTGGGCGGCCAAATAGTTCTGCATTAAACCAATTTCCGAAACGACCGATGGCTTGCGCAAAAAGAATTCCCGGAGCTATCGCATCTAGAAAGACTGCAAAACTTGGCAACTCCATTTCTTTACGCAATCTGCGATAGGAAATCATTGCGCCAAGTGCGCCAAGTGCGATGGCGCCCCAAATACCGAGACCACCGTTCCAAATTTTCAATATTGCAAGCAGATCACCGCTTGATCCAAAGTATTGTTCCGGCGTAGTTATTACGTGATAAAGACGTCCACCAATAATTCCGGCAGGTACGGCGATTACTGCAACTTCTGAGACAACACCTTTTAGTTGCAGACCATCTTTGGCACCTG
>CAMBOZ010000068.1 GCA_945869505.1 Bifidobacterium breve | reverse complement strand
CCAAGTTGCAATCTGCCTGGTCGCTAATTGATCCGACCGATGGATGGGTCAGTACATCTGCGCTTAAGCGCGCGGTAAAGATGCTGGAGAGATTTGCGCGCTATCACTCAGCAACTAATCGCGAAGTAGTCGGAGCCGAACTTAACTTTACGATCCAAGTTGGCCGTGCCCAAATTCGTGGCAGCGTTGACCGAATAGAAGTTGACTCTGATGGAAATTTCTATGTCATTGATTTTAAAACAGGTAAAAACATGATCAAAAAGAGCGAGGCGCTAGAGAACTTGCAGTTAGCTTGCTATCAACTTGCCGTCGCACTCGATGGTTTCGAGAGCAAGTTATCAGGTACGAAATCAACTGGCGCCGAACTTGTTTATCTAGCTAAAGATTCGGTAAAAGTTACAACGCGCCAACAATTTGTAATTGATGAGGCTGCCGTAAAAGCGAAAATAGAAGAGATTGCTGAAGGCATGGGAGCTGCCACCTTCCAGGCGAAAATCAATGAAATGTGCCAATTATGCGTGGTTAGAGCGGCCTGCCCAATTCAAAATGAAGGTCGGGCGGTGATCGAATGATCGAGAAATATTCACCGCAAGATATAGCTGCCGCGCTGCAGAAAGTCGGAGCCAAGGTTTATGAACCTACCGCTGAACAAAGTGCGATTATTTCTATTGCAACTAATCCACTTGAACCAGCAGTTGTTATCGCAGGTGCCGGATCAGGTAAGACCGAAACTATGGCGGCGCGAGTTATCTATCTTGTTGCAAATGGCTATGCCCGCCCTGATCAAATTCTGGGACTTACCTTTACACGTAAAGCTGCGGGCGAACTGGCTATTCGTATCCGCACCCGTTTGCGTCAGTTGCGCAGTGCAAATTTGATTCCAGCTAATACACCGCTAGAAGTTTCCGTCACCACTTACCATTCATACGCTGCCCGTTTACTTTCTGAACACTCAATTCGTTTTGGAATAGATGCCGATATCGCACCGATGGGCGATGCTGCAATGTGGCAGTTGGCCAATGACGTTGTCCGCAATTGGGATGATGCGACTTACACCAACGAATCTGCAGTCAGCACAGTTGTTGATGATTTATTGGGATTAACAAAGTTGATGCTAGAACATCAAGTAAAGCCCGATGCTGTTGAAGCTGCCGACCTGGCAGTATTGCAAGAGCTATCAGCGATGACTGGTGATCTAAATGATCACGTCCGCAAGGTAAATCGCGCGTTGACGCAACGCATTGGTTTACTGCCGATGGTGCAACGATTCATTCAACGCCGCCAACAATCTGGCCAACTCTCATTTGATGATCAAATGTCACTTGCCGCCGATATCGCCACAAAATTTGCCGATGTTGGCGAACTCGAACGCGCGAAATATTCAGTTGTACTACTAGATGAATATCAAGACACTTCTCAATCACAAGTGCGAATGTTGTCATCGCTCTTCGGTGGTGGCCATCCGGTTATGGCCGTTGGCGACCCATGCCAAGCTATTTACACCTGGCGCGGGGCATCGGCCGGCACAATCAACTCATTTGCACGCTATTTCCCTAAGGTTGCCGGCCAAACTGGGGCAGAGCGATATTCGTTGCTCACTACTTTCCGAAACGATAAAGCGATCCTCGAACTTGCAAATGTTGTCTCTGAACAAATCCGCAGCGAAAGTGGCGCAGATGTTCCACCCCTTACCCCGCGCATTGGCGCCGGTGCCGGCAATTTAATTTGCGGTGTCTTTGAAACAATTGAGGCTGAAGCGCAAGCAATTGCCGATTCCTTCTCACCACTTTGGTTTGATGAGAAACGGCTAGCGCAAAGTGCGCAGAAGCGAACAACTTTTGCCGTATTGGTTCGCAAACGTTCACAGATTGCATCAATTGAAAGTGCACTTCGTTCTGCCGGCATGCCAGTTGATGTTATCGGCCTAGGTGGCCTTATTCATGTTCCAGAAGTTGCTGACATCGTTTCGATGTTAAAGATAATCGCAGATCCCGATGCGGGCGCTGCGATGATGCGCCACTTGACTGGGCCGCGAATTAATTTAGGTGCTAAAGATTTAGCCGCACTTGGGGCTTACTCACGCAACCGCGCCAAGGGTTCACGCGCCGAAAGCAAGTCCTTAATTAAGAAAATTGCTGCCGGTAATCCCGAACGCGCCGAAGCCGATGATCAATTCCTGGGATCACTGATCGACACGGTTGATGAGATTGAAAAAGCAGACCGCAAGACTTTTACCGAAGATGGATTTAAACGAATAATTAGTTTTGCATCTGATCTGCGTCGTATCCGCTCGCGCGCCGGTGGCACCATCACAGATTTGGTAAATGAGATTGAGCGATATTTACATCTTGAAGAAGAAGTTATGTTGCGAGATGGCACTGGCTCAGGCCGTCGCCACACCGATCGTTTCTTAGATGAGGCCGGAAAGTTTGCCCGCAGCGGCGGAACCTTAACTTCATTCCTGCAGTGGCTAGATATCACTGGCGAGGAAGAAGGAGGGTTGAAATCAGCTGCTCCTGAGGTGCGCAGCGATGTGGTTCAAATTCTCACTGTCCACATGTCAAAGGGCGCCGAATGGGATGTGGTTGCAGTTCCCGGATTAGCTGAAGGAACTTTTCCGGGGATAAATAAATCGGATCCCGAAAATTGGATCACCAATGAAAAACACATTCCATTTCATTTACGTGGCGATAGTGCAGAGCTGCCGATCTTCTCATTCAACGGTGCCACTAAGAATTCAGAAGCTAAAAAAGAGATTGAGGCCTATGGCAAAGCTTGCAACGCAACTAAAATCCGCGAAGAAATTCGTTTGGGATATGTTGCATTTACTCGTGCCCGCACTCATTTAATCGCAACAACATCTTGGTGGCGCGATGGCTCAGATTGGGTTAAACCTTCATCAATCTTCGAACAAGTAGCACTTGTCGCCCAAAAGTCTGGCACCATTTTAAATAACGCTGCCCAGCCGGAAGATGATGATAAAAATCCTAAACTTGAAAATCCGGCAACAGGAATTTGGCCACGTGATCCACTCGGTGATAAACGCGCAGATTTTGATTCGAAGATTGCACTTGTAAATAGCGCCAACCCAATTGATCTCACCAAATTTGTCGAAACTGATTTGGAAATTGCCTCTTGGGCCCAAGATGCGCAGGCCTTAATTCATGAAAATACCTTGCTGCGAAACGGTGGTTTAGAAATCGCACTTCCACCCCGGCTTTCCACATCAACCCTTGTCGCCTTACATAAAGATCCAACTGAACTTGCCCTAAATATTCGCCGTCCTATGCCAAGGCCGCAAGATGAATATTCTCGTCGTGGTACCGCTTTCCACTTATGGATAGAAAACCATTTCCGTGCGGCAACTTTATTTGACGATGATGATTTAGATTTCCTTGATCCACTCGAACCCGATCAAACCCTTGAGCAACTTAAAAACGCATGGCTGGCATCCGATTGGGCGCCACGTATTCCAGTTGCCGTAGAAGTGCCTTTTGAAGCGGTAATTGGCGGGGTTTTGGTGCGCGGTCGCATAGATGCGGTCTATGAAATCAACGGGCGCTTTGAAGTCATCGATTGGAAAACAGGTTCAACAAAGTTAGGTGCATCTTCGGCTGTTCAGTTAGCGGTCTACCGCCTTGCTTGGGCCAACTTAAAGGGAATCGATCCAGCTACGGTATCAGCGGCATTTCATTACGTTCCATCCGGTGAAACTGATCGGCCAGCAGATTTGCTAAGCCATGCCCAACTTGTAGAACTACTTATGGGCTCTGACTAATTCAATTCGTAAGGGCAGATGATCGCTTACACCTGTCTTTACCGTTTTGCGATCGGTAACTTGATATCCAGATAAGTCATCGGCCAAAATATAATCAAATTGGATTTTCGCTCCCCAACTTGGATAAGTGTTTTGGATTACCAAAGATTTCCATTTCGAACCAATTACAGGGATTCCTTTTGGCAAATTAAGGTCACCCAGAATTATCGGAACCGTATTTGTCTCTCGTGCAATCTGTTGTGCCCAGCGCTTTAGCTTATTTAACTGCCTTAGATTTACACCAGGAACAAAGGAGAGATGAGTATTAATCACCGTAAAACCATTTTGCAAAGTCGCGGCAAGGGCCACTCGTGGTTCATCGCGAACATATATTGCGCGAATCTTGGGACGACTGCTGGTCTCACTTTCAGTTGGCACAACTAGTGGCATACCGATAACTGATCTGCCAAGTTCTAGCCTGTGCCATTTAGCCACTGGAATATTTGAAGCGATTGCAATTCCATAACTTCCGGCTAGATCGCCGATTGAGCTATTTGAAATGTATTTTGGGTCGCGATCATTTAACTTCCGCCACTTCTCACCCGGAGTTCCGATAACACTCGGCGCAAAAGCCCAATCAGTTGCGCTCATCGCAGTGGCGATCTCGCCAATTTGATTTACACCGTTTGTGCGTGGCAGCAAATAATCGACTTCCTGCACCGCGATGACATCACTTGCGATTTCGGTGATTGCCCGCTGCAGTGCTGGCGCGGATGGACCTGCGGGGTTTGGCGGAATCTCCATGCCATGGAGCAGATTCCACGAGGTGATGCGCATATGGCCAAGGCTAGTAGCGTTGCCCCTTATGAGCGCGGTCAACGGACAAGTATCGAAGATGGACCGAGCCGGGCACCTGCGATCTAACCAAGCAACCTTGGATCAGCTGTGGGCCAAAGCCAAGATCGTTCACTTTAGTGATGGACGGTTGGCCGTTTCTTCAAGTGCCACCGAACTTAATTTCTTAAGCGCTACTGAAATACAAGTGCTAATTAAAAGTGGTGAATTCAAAGCAGGCGAGAAGTATTTCTTAGGTTTAGATCAATTAGAGAACGAACCATATTTTGCATGGAACTCCGACCGTGCGCAAGCTGAAGATGCACCGGCTGGATATGCAACGTTGCGTGAAATCGGGGGAGACCTCAATGAGATGCAGATGGAAATCGCTCTGCATACAGTTGCGCTATCCAATTGGCATAAGAGCCACCCACATTGTGCGCGATGCGGTGCACCAACATCTGTCGCGATGGGCGGTTCGGTACGTAAATGCGATGCGGATAAGAGTGAGCATTACCCTCGCACAGATTGCGCAGTCATTGTTTTAGTGCGCGACGTCGATGATCGTATTTTGCTAGGGCGCCAAGCAATCTGGCCCGAAGGTAGATTCTCTTGCTTTGCCGGATTCCTAGAACCGGGTGAAACTTTTGAGCAATGCGTGCAGCGCGAAGTTTATGAAGAATCAGGTATTGCAGTACGTGAAATTAACTATCTAGGTTCGCAACCTTGGCCATTTCCAGCATCAATTATGATTTCATTTGAAGCAATTACTGATTTTCCAGAAGTTGCTCGACCTGATGGTGAAGAAATTGTTGAAATCAAATGGTTATCGCGCGCGCAATTTAATGAACAAGTCGCTGCTGGTTCACTCACATTGCCACCGGTTATGTCCGTCTCACGCAGGATGATTGACCGCTGGTTACATGCATGAGCGAGGAAAACGGAAATCTTCGCGCTGAAGAAATCTTGGCGGCCTTAGATAACGATCAAAAAGCAGTCGCGCTAGCCTCACGTGGACCCGTTTGTGTAATTGCAGGTGCTGGTACCGGCAAGACGCGCGCCATCACACATCGCATCGCATATGCAGCCGCTATCGGAACGATGGATCCACAGAAAGTTTTGGCACTGACCTTTACTTCGCGCGCAGCAGGTGAAATGCGCACGCGATTGCGCGCACTTGGAGTCCCAACGGTTGCAGCACGCACGATTCACGCGGCAGCTCTTAAGCAATTGATCTATTTCTGGCCCAGCGTTTTCGGCGGGCGGGTACCAGAGCTCATGACTGCCAAGGCTGGTTTTATTGGAGAAGCGATTAATCGCGCCGGTTTATCTGGAGAACTACGTGCGACATCGCGCGAGCTAATGCGCGATATCGCAAGTGAAATTGAATGGGCAAATGTTTCTCAAGTAGCACCTGAAGATTTTGTAAATGAGATTGGCAAGCGCACTCAGAAACCTAGAATCGCGGCCGAAAAATTGGCCCAGGTTTACACCGCCTATGAAAGCGTTAAGAAGCAAGAGCTGGCAATTGATTTTGAGGATGTGCTGTTATTGACAGCTGCGATGCTGGAAGAAGAGCGCGCTGTTCGCGAGCGAGTGCAAGATCAGTACCGCTACTTCACAATCGATGAATATCAGGATATTTCGCCAGTCCAGCAACGTTTGATAAATGCTTGGCTTGGTTCGCGCCAAGATATTTGTGTGGTTGGAGATCCGGCGCAAAC
>CAMBOZ010000067.1 GCA_945869505.1 Bifidobacterium breve | reverse complement strand
ATCCACCCAGAATATAAAGAGACCCAAGTAACTTGTGGTTGCGGTGAAAAGTTTGTAACCCGCTCAACTGTTGCTAGCGGATCTATCTACGTTGAAGTTTGTTCAGTCTGCCACCCGTTCTACACAGGTAAGCAGCGCATCCTCGATACCGGTGGACGCGTCGCTAAGTTCGAAGAGCGTTTCGGTAAAGCAGCAGCTAAGTAGCTTTCTAAAGAGACCGCATCGCAGCCGTAAAGGTTGCGGCGCGGTCTCTTTATTTTTACCTTGAACTTTATTTCTTGATCAGTAGAAAGGAGAAGCCAAATGAGCAACGATCGCTTCGCATCCGCCCACGAAATGGTGCGCGAATATCAAGAACTTGAAAAACAGATGGCTGATCCTTCGATCCATGAAGATCAAGGCAAAGCCCGCCAACTCGGTCGTCGCTATGCCCAACTCGGCCCAGTAGTCGCTGGCTTTAACGCGTGGAAATCTGCAGCAGATGATTTAGAGGCTGCGAAAGAGATGGCAGCGGAAGATCCTTCATTTGCATCTGAAATACCTGCAATGGAAGAGAGCGTTGAAGCTGCGGCAGATAAATTGGAAGAGCTCTTATTGCCACGTGATCCCAATGATGATCGCGATGTAATTATTGAAGTTAAAGCTGGTGCTGGGGGAGATGAATCCGCACTATTCGCTGGCGATTTAGTTCGTATGTATCAACGATATGCCGAAAAGCGTAACTGGAAAGTTGAAATTATCGATATGACCGAATCTGATCTCGGTGGTTACAAAGATATTTCAATGGCGATTAAATCAAAGGGAACACCTGAACCCGGAACAACTCCTTATGCACGATTGAAATTTGAAGGCGGCGTACACCGTGTGCAACGCGTTCCAGAAACAGAGAGCCAAGGAAGAATTCACACATCTGCAGCGGGCGTACTTGTGCTTCCTGAAGCAGAAGAAGTAGATGTTGAGTTAAATATGAACGATGTCCGCGTAGACGTTTACCGTTCATCAGGCCCAGGCGGACAGTCAGTTAACACCACTGACTCTGCGGTTCGTTTAACTCACGTTCCAACTGGAATCGTGGTCTCTTGCCAGAATGAAAAGTCACAGCTGCAAAATAAGGAATCGGCGCTACGTATTTTGCGCGCACGCTTGCTTGCAGATGCCCAAGAGAAGGCTGAAGCTGCAGCAATGGCCGAACGTAAAAGCCAGGTGCGCACCGTTGATCGATCAGAGCGAATTCGCACCTATAACTATCCGGAAAATCGCCTGAGTGATCACCGCGTAAATTACAAATCAAATAACTTGGATGCGGTTTTAAATGGTGAGTTAGATGATGTTGTTCAAGCACTTCTTGATGCTGATAAAGCTGCGAAACTTTCGTCCACGAATTAATTACGAAGATGAGCGATATCAAGCCCCTGTTGCGTTCGGCGAAAGAACGGCTCGCCGCATCTGATATCCAAGAAGTTGATGCGGAACATTTATTTGCCTATGTTCTGGGTATCTCTCGAATGGATCTTCACAACTCTGTAAAACTGGAAGCAACGTTAAAAGCGCTCGGTGATTTTGGCGTGATTGAAGATACTTTTGCCAAATTGATTTCGCGGCGCGCAGCGCACGAGCCTTTGCAGTACCTAACCGGCACCGCCTATTTTCGACATTTAGAGATCGAAGTTGGCCCAGGTGTTTTAGTGCCGCGACCAGAAAGTGAATTACTAGTTGATGCCGTGCTCAAGCACATTGCAAATTTAGAGAAGAAAACTGAAGGAGAGATTTCAGTAATTGATTTAGGTTCTGGCTCTGGCGCACTTGCTCTGGCAATTGCAACGGAAGCGCCACGTTCGCGGGTAATTGCTGTTGAAAAGAGCGCGGATGCAATTCAATGGTTGAAGAAGAACGTGGCAAAGATTTCTGAAAATGTGCGCGTGGTCGAAGGCGATGTCGCGGATGTTCTTCCTGGAGTCAAGTGCGACGTAGTCATTGCAAATCCACCGTATGTTCCCAATAACCAAACCTTGCCGCGCGATGTCGCAGAACATGAGCCCCACGTTGCACTCTTCGGTGGCGCCACTGGCTTAGAAGTGCCAAAGGTATTTATCGAGGCTGCAGCCAGATTGTTAAAGCGTGGGGGAGTCTTGGCGATTGAACATACCGAAGAGCAAGGTGGCGCAATTGATGCGCTGCTATCTCGTGACTTTATTGACATTGCACTTCATCAAGATTTAACTGGTCGTCCACGTTGGACTTCGGCGGTTAGGAAATAAATGGCACGCCACGATCTTTTGCAAGGCGATTTGTCTGAGCACGTCGCAACCGCCGTCACTGCGCTAAAAGATGGTTATGTAATTGTGGCGCCGCTAGAACATAGCTACGCGCTAATCACCGATGCTTTTATGCACGATGCTGTGCGCGCGATGCATGTCTTGCGCGGTGATGCGCTGGGAGTTGCTGCGCAAGTTGCAATTGCCAACCGAGATTACATTGATGGCATTGCTCGCGAAATTTCCTCAGATGCTCGACAGTTGATGCAGAACTTTTGGCCAGGATTACTTTCGCTAAACATCAGACCACAAGCTGGCCTTAACTGGGATTTAGGTGACGGAAATTCACTAGATCAAATCAGTGTGCGTGTTCCTGGCTCACAATTTATTTCGGAAGTTCTTAAAAAATCCGGACCGCTCGCGATTGCTAGCGCAGCGCTAGTTGGAGAAAAAGCAATCAACGACAGCGCAGATATTACATATTTAGATTTAGATGTCGCGGCTATTTTTACTGCTGGGGTGCTTCCCAGCGGTGGTGTAAGTACCGTTATAGATCTCACAGGGATAAGAACGCGGATCGTGCGGGAAGGCGCAATCTCAATCAGCGAAATTACCGCCCTCGTACCCGACATTTCTCACGAGTAAGGCTTAGGCTAGCGCGCATGAGTTCAGAGACTTTTTACGGCCCAGATTTTGCGCTGCTAAGCCAACAAGACCCAGATATTGCAGCGGTCTTATTGTCAGAGTTAAAGCGCCAGCAAACAAATCTGCAATTAATTGCATCCGAAAATTTCACGTCTCGCGCGGTTCTCGCAGCACTTGGCTCAACACTTTCCAACAAATATGCCGAGGGCTATCCCGGAAAACGTTATTACGGCGGATGCGAAGAAGTAGATAAAGCAGAAGTTATTGCCATTGATCGTGCAAAAGCGCTTTTCGGTGCCGAACACGCCAACGTGCAGCCACACTCAGGTGCCAGCGCCAACGTTGCGGTTTATCAAGCATTTACTAAACCTGGTGACACCGTACTTGCAATGTCACTGCCACATGGAGGCCACTTAACGCACGGGTCACCAGTGAATTTTTCTGGAAAGTGGTTTAACGTTGAGTCATACGGCGTTCGCCAAGATAACGAACTCATTGATTACGACGAGCTTCGCGATATCGCTATTCGCACCAAGCCAAAGATGATCTGTTCTGGTGCAACCGCGTATCCATCACTAATTGACTTTGAAAAGGTTCGCGCAATTTGCGATGAAGTCGGTGCAATTATGTGGGTAGATGCGGCGCACTTCATCGGCCTTGTTGCCGGCAAAGCAATTCCATCGCCTGTTCCATTTGCCGATATTGTTTCATTTACTACTCATAAAGTTTTACGCGGGCCACGTGGTGGAATGATCTTGGCAAAGGCCGAACACGCAGCAGCAATTGATAAGGCAGTCTTCCCGGGCATGCAAGGTGGTCCGATTATGTCGGCAGTTGCTGGCAAAGCAGTTGCACTTGCTGAATGTGCAACCCCGGCTTATCAAAAGTATGCCAAGGATGTAATTGTTAATGCCAAAGCTTTAGCAGCAGCCCTTGAAACAGAGGGAATGCGCGCCGTTTCCGGTGGAACTCAAACTCACTTAGCGCTTATGGATATTCGCGCCACTGGCGTAACTGGAAAAGTTGCAGATGAGCGTTGTGGCCTTGCCGGAATCGTGATGAATAAGAATTCCATTCCTTACGACCCTGAGAAGCCAGGAATCACTAGTGGTATTCGCGTTGGAACTCCTGCGACTACAACACAGGGCATGGGTGTAGAAGAGATGAAGACGATTGCATCATTTATTGCACGTGCTATCAAGACAGATGATGCCAATACCTTGGCGGCAATTAAATCTGAAGTACACGCACTCACTGCGCGCTTCCCAATTTATACAGCGTAATAAAGTTATAAGAAAGTAACCGAATGCGCGAATACCTAGTCACCTTGCTGCTAGCGGCCGCACTTTGCTACGTGATAACACCGTTAGTCCGTAAGTGGGCACTCCACTTTGGCGCAGTTGCGCAGATTCGTAAGCGCGATATCCACGTTGTTCCAACACCACGTTGGGGTGGATTGGCAATGTGGCTGGCAATGTCTGCAACATTTCTAATCGTGGGCAACCTGTCACTTGTTGGAAAGTCTTTTGGCCACGACGCACAAGGAATTTTCTTGGCCGGTACATTCTTGGTTTTGCTTGGAATGCTTGATGATAAATTTGAATTAGATGCAATAACCAAGTTGGCTGGACAAGCTTTAGCGGCCGGCATCTTGTTGCTCTACGGAATACAAATCCTCTGGTTGCCAATTAATGGGGTAACTATGTTGCCGCCAAGTGTTGGTCAATTACTCACAGTTTTAATCGTTCTGATAACAATTAATGCCGTTAACTTTATTGATGGTTTAGATGGTCTAGCCGCAGGAATTGTTGCCATTTCAGGCTCCGCATTCTTCGCCTTTGCATACTTATTAGCAGTTGTTTATGGCTTTAATCGCGCGGGTGCACCTTCGCTAATAACTGCGATAGCAGTGGGCGTTTGTCTAGGTTTCTTGCCACACAATTCTCACCCCGCCCGAATATTTATGGGGGATTCGGGGTCTATGTTTTTAGGTTTAATGCTTGCGGCTTCTGCAATAACGCTAACCGGACAAGTTGACCCGAATGCAATCAGCGAAGAAAAGTTAGGACCAGCGCTTCTTCCATTGCTACTGCCATTTGCAGTTCTTGCGATTCCTTTAGCTGATCTAACTCTGGCAGTCTTTCGGCGCATCCGCGCAGGTAAATCTCCATTCTCTTCAGATAAAGAACACTTGCACCATCGCATTATGCGCGCTGGTAATACCCAGGTTCGTACTGCAGGGATTATGTATTTATGGACCGCAACGATTGCATTCCCAGTAAGCGTTTCTGCTTTTGCGCCGCTATGGGTTTCCGCAGTTTTTGCAGGCGCTATGCTGGCATTCACCATCAACTTCAGCCGCGGCAAATCAAAATCTTTTCGAACTTTAGAAAGTGCAGACCATGAGTAAAGAACAATCTAACGAATCACAACTATTGCGCGGCGCAGTTCGCCCAACATTAATTGTCGGCGTAATTGCAATTGCACTCTTTTCGGCACTACGTGGGTTGAGCGGTTTTTATGGTGCACTTCTTGCGCAGTTCATCGTTGCGATCTATTTCATAATCCATATCTTGGTATCTCGCTTGACTCGCAACCTTGATCCGATAAGCACAATGGCGATGGCGCTATTTTCTTACTTTGCAAAACTCTTCTTTTTAGGTCTCTTCCTTTGGGCCTTGGCTAAGTACACAGATCGCCAGACCATTGACCGACTCAGCTTTGGCGCCGCCGCCTGCGCGCTGACCATTGCCTGGCTCGGTGGGGAGATCGCCAGTTACCTCAAACTCAAAACTCATCTACCATTGCCAACGCAAGCCAAATCGTAAGTTCCACCCACGGAGGTCCAAGTGAGTAACAGCAGTCATAACAAGCGCGACGAGAACGCAATGTGGACGATCTTTGGATACCTACTATCTGGCCTGCTCTTTTGGGGTGGGGTCGGGTACGCCGCGGATAAATGGCTGGGAACGTCCTACCTGACTCTGGCTGGACTGATCGTTGGAATGGGCGGGGCCATTTATTTGGTCTGGCTCAGGTTCGGCCGCGAATAGCGGTCCGACCAATAGGCAACGGTTCGGCCGCGAATAGGCCGCGAATAACGCCTCGGACCCAGGCGTAAATCTCACCTTTTGGATTTCACAGGTAGAGGCTTTTACGCATAAGGTTGCCCCGTTATAGCCCAGCTAACAATAAATTGGAGTTCGAGTGCTCGCGTTAGTTCGTTCCAGCGCTGAAGGCGAAGGCTTTGTCCCGCCAAGTACCAAAGACTTCGAATTGCCACCTATTTTTGGTGACAATCCTTATACAACTAAACCAATTTTTCTTGTATTTCTCTCCGTAATTCTCATTTCAGTTTTCTTTATCGCAGCCTCACGAAAAGCAGCGATTGTTCCTTCAAAGCTTCAATTTGCCGGAGAAAGTGTTTACGCATTTGTCCGTAACGACCTTGCCAAAGATGTAATCGGTCACGAGTTCCTTCGTTTTGTGCCATACCTCTTCACTCTCTTCACATTTATTCTTGTAAATAACCTCTTTGGAATTATTCCGTTACTTCAATTCCCAACTATGTCTCACGTTGGATTTGCATATGTATGAGCGCTATTTACCTTCTTCGTTTTCCATTATGTAGGTGTGCGCAAACACGGTTTGTACAAGTACAT
>CAMBOZ010000066.1 GCA_945869505.1 Bifidobacterium breve | reverse complement strand
TGTTGAAGAAGGCACGATCACCATGGATGAGGCACTGGCTCGTACCAGCGGCGATCAATTAGCAGCGTTAATGTTTCCGCAATTTGATACTAGAGGGTCACTTGTTGAGATTGCCCGGGGAATTCCGGCATCACCAGGAGCCGCTGTTGGTGAAGCAGTCTTTGATTCCAAACGTGCCTTTGATATGAGTAAAGCAGGTAAGAAAGTAATTTTAGTAAGACGTGAAACCAGCCCAGATGATTTAGTCGGAATGGTTGCGGCAGAAGGAATCTTGACTAGCCGCGGCGGCAAAACTTCACACGCAGCAGTTGTCGCTCGCGGAATGGGAAAGACCGCTATCTGTGGCACCGATTCAATTTCAGTTGATGAGCGTGCAAATTTATTTACCGTTGGCAGCTACACAGTTTATGAAGGTGACATCATCTCTATTGATGGCACAACTGGAATTGTTTACCTTGGAGCAGTCCCTGTTGTCGCTTCCTCTGTTACTTCATATCTAGAGGGACGTGTATCAGCAGAAAGCGATCAGGCATCACCCGTAGTTAAAGCGGTTCACACCATCTTGACCCACGCAGATTCACGCCGCGAATTGCGCGTGCACACAAATGCGGATACTCCTGAGGATGCAATTCGCGCCAGAATTTTAGGAGCAGAAGGCGTTGGTCTCTGTCGCACAGAACATATGTTCCTGGGGGAGCGCCGTTCTTATGTAGAACGCTTGGTGCTTGCCGAAAACGAAGATGTGCAACGTGGCGTTATTGCCGAAATGGAACCGCTACAACGCGCAGATTTCGTTGGAATTATGATGGCGATGTCCGGTTTGCCGGTGACAATTCGTTTACTAGATCCACCGTTACACGAATTTCTGCCTTCACTTGTTGATTTAAGTTCGCAGATGGCGCGACGTGAAGCACTCGGCGAGGAAATACCGGCTAGAGATAAAGCCCTGTTTGCTGCCGTTCGCCGTTTACACGAATCCAATCCAATGTTGGGGTTGCGCGGTGTGCGCCTTGGAATTTTGATTCCAGAACTCTACAAAATGCAGGTGCGCGCCATGGTGCACGCTTGTCTTGAAGTTAGAAAGCTAGGCCACGATCCGCGGCCCGAGGTAATGATTCCGCTTGTTTCAACCCAGCGTGAGCTCTTATATTTGCGCGAGACTTTAGAAGAAGAAATTGCTCGAACATTTAAAGGAACCAATCAAGAGATAGATATGCCGATAGGCACAATGATTGAGACTCCTCGCGCTGCAATCACCGCCGATCGCTTAGGTGTGCACGCAGATTTCTTCTCTTTTGGAACCAATGATTTAACGCAATTAACTTGGGCATTTAGCCGCGATGATGTGGAATCAACTTTCTTGCCACGCTATCTTGATCTAGAACTTCTTCCATTTAATCCATTTGAGTCTTTAGATGAAGCAGGCGTCGGAATTTTGGTCCGCAAAGCTGTTGATCTTTCTCGTGAAGTGCGAAGCGACTTCAAACTAGGTATATGCGGAGAACACGGAGGCGATCCGCGCAGTATTCATTTCTTCCATGAATTAGGCCTGGATTATGTTTCATGTTCACCATACCGAGTACCAATTGCTAGATTGGAATCTGGTCGCGCAGCAGTAACCAAATAGAAACCGACAAATAAGCACCATTACTATAAGATCGCACTTAACTTAGGAAGAAAAGAGAGATTTCATGGGAGCTTGTACCTGTACATACACCAGAGACGAAGAAAAGAATTGCGACGGAACACATAAAGTCGTTAAGGCAGTAAAGGCTGAATTAGCTGAAAAGTTAGAAGCTAATGGCTTTCCTCACGCTGCTGAGTATGTAAGAAATAACTAAACTCATTTACCAGCTTCGCAAGTTCGCGCAGATCCTTTTAGGTTCTGCACTTATCTATACCGGCATATTGCATTTAACAACTAGTAGGTTGGAATTCCAAGCACAAGTTCCACCTTGGGTTCCTTTTTCTCCAGACTTTATTGTTCTGGCATCTGGGGTTGTTGAAATACTACTGGGCATAATCCTTGCAGGTCTGCGGCGACGCAAAGAGGTTGGCATTGCGACTGCACTTTTCTTCATCGCAATTTTTCCTGGCAACATCTCGCAGTATGTAAATAAAGTTGACGCCTTCGGTTTAGATAGCGATCAAGCACGTTTTATCCGCTTACTGTTTCAACCACTTTTGGTGCTGTGGGCTCTCTGGTCTACCGAAGCTTGGCAGATGCTGCGAAACAAACTTTCTCGATAAACGAAGTCGCTTCTTATCCATAGTGAAAGCATTTGCCTTTACCCTTTTCAACCTAAATAGATGGCCATAGACTTCCCTACCGCGAGATAGGAATGGACACCATGGAAGCGCCAGTAAAAATCTGCACTTGTGATGGCCTTGCTCCGCACGAAGAATTTTTGGAGTTTGAGCATCACTTTCCAGATGGCTCAATCGAACTGCTTCCAGGACTCTGCCCAGAAAATGGATTACTGTCTTCAGAGATCTATCAAAAATTTAAGCCGCTTCTCAAGACTGTTGAATCAAATGAAAATTGGATCAATTACGCGTTTTACGCTGGGCTAATTGCTGAGGTAAAGCCCGGGCTCTACTTTTATTCCTTCGGCGACATTGACGAAGCGGGTGAAAACAATTTTTTTATTAAGTCAGCGCTCAAGCCAATCTTAGAAAATCTGATCTTCGACTGGGGAACAGATGCTCCCCATTGGCGCACATTCTTAAAGTCAATCGGAGAAAGTGGATATCCAAAAGGATATGAACCCGGTTCAATGGTCGATCACAAGGAGTTTTTCCCGAAGTTAGATGAAGAAGGCTTAACTGTCGGGGTTTCATACAACATGGAACACTCCGAACTCAAAGAACTGCTAAAAGCGCTTTAGAAATTGAAATGGTAGATGGAGAGGACAAATGCGTAAATCACCTAATTATGAAAAAGTAATTAAACTCTTTAAGCCAGATACCGAGGGTAAGTCAAATTGGGTATCTGTAGATGATTTTGCGACCGTAGAACTCAATTGGAGTAATAACGGCAATGCGCGTCACGGAGTTTTCTTCAATGTGTCGCAATTAAAATGGGAGAAGAAGACTGCGGATTCGACTACTACAGTCACTCACCTTCGAACTGTGGGTTGGAATACCACAGCTGCATTCGATCAGAGAATATCTCCCAAAGTTAAAAGGCACTTTGAGGGTAAGAATCTTTGCTCAATGTCACTTTTGCCAATTCCACAAAAAATACGCGAAATTGACCATCGGTACGGAAATAAAACTCATCCTGATTATGTAGCTATGTACGGCGCCGCAGATCAAGATCCGAATAACTTTCAACTTATTTTTAGCGTATTAAATTCAGCAAAGCGGCAAATTTGCAAAGTCTGCTGCGAAACCAAGATACGACCAGCACATCCGACTCTCGGTTTTGTCGAAGGCAATCAATCGCACGCAGTCAGGTTTCCTTGTAAGGGTTGTTACCTTGCTGAGCCTGAGCGCTATCGGGCTATAGAAGATTAATTACTCAAAGAGACTTTGCGCCTGCGAATTCAGTAAGGCCTCAATTCGCTTAGATCCCTTTTCAAAGAACTCTTCATCGCGCTCAACCAACATCGCAGAACGCTTAGTCAGTAACGCCGCCTCGCCAAGGGAAGACGAGCCTGCAAAAGGATCGAGCAAGACATCGCCCGGCTTTGAAAGTAATTCAATTAAATAGCGCAGCAAGTTAACTGGCTTTTCTGTCGGGTGAAGTCGATTCCCGGCCTTGCTGTTGAAATTTACAAAGTTAGGTACACACAACGCGGCAGAGCCTTCATCTTCTGCGTAAATATTTATTGAGCGCTCCGCCGCAGCCGATGCAACTTCGGCGATTGCGTTATTTACAATCTCCTTGATTCGGCTGGTACTTGGTCGCGCATCAAGCTTTTCTAACGCTTTGCGGATTTCTAAATCAATAATGGTGGATGCTTTATCCGAAATCGCGATGATTTCTTGCACAGTTATCTCTGGCTCGCCCTGGAAATCAATGTCGGCGTTGAATACTGCCTTTGATCCTTTAACTCCAAGCACAATGTATTCGCAAGCGCTCATCATCATGTGCTTTCGGTTTACTGGAACCGCATTTGGTTTACGCCAAGTCAATGTGCGACGTGGCTTTAACTTGGCATCCTTCAAGGCTGAAATCAGATCAGATAAATACTCATCAGCGCAGAAAATCGCAAAGCTGCCACCGGGGCGCAAAACTCTTTCAAATTCCAACGCCCAACGCTTTAGCAAATCCTTAAACTCTTCAGGCGTGTAAGAATCCCAACCCTTTTCGGCATCAAAGCGGTAAGAGTTGATGGTGTTGTTTTCGTATGTATGAAAATTTGTATCTCTTGCAATATTAAATGGGGGATCGGTCAACACTAGATCTATAGATTGATCTGGCAACCAAGTAAATCCGTCGTCATTGACTAAGCGGATATCACCTTGAGCCGTGTGGGTCTTGCCCGCAAGGTTCGGATCAAGGTCTTTGATGTTCAAGTAGGACTCTTCCTGTGTGAATTAGATAGCCAAGATATTATTGTGCGCTTTCGGGCAATAGTACTGGTCAGTCCGACAACTCTGTGTAACTAGCCAAGTGTAAGATTCCAGTATCTAAATATTCGCGAGAAAGCGGTAGCCCATGTCATTTGTTATGTACTCAACTAGCTGGTGCGGTTACTGCAAACGCTTGAAATCCCAACTCGCCGATCTTGGCGTCACCTTTGAAGAGATCAACATCGAAGAAGTCGAAGGAACTGCAGAAATCGTAGAAAAAGTTAACGGCGGCAATCGCACCGTGCCAACACTAGTTTTCTCAGATGGCACCGCAATGACAAATCCTTCAGCTAAAGAGGTTGTAGAAAAGATCGCCACTCTGTAATTCAGCGGAGTAATTTAGATATTGCCCTTATTGATCACTATCTTTCTTAGACCATCTTCATTCAGGCCAGTAAATTCTTCAACTTCGTGCGATTGAATTGCACCGCAATCTAATCCTCGCAAGAAGTAACGAGCTAGAGTCAAAGCAGTAGCCGGTTCATCCATAGTTCCTGAATGAGCGCTATTCAAATAGTTTTTAAGACGAATGGATGCAGCAGCAAGGCCATCACGATAGAAGATCCACGTTGCGGCGATACGTGTTGGTAGCTGTGATCCGTGCAAATCCCAACCTTGATAGATTCCACGTTCTAATGATCTGCGCACCAAGCGATAGTGGTTATGCATGGCTGAGCGCACTTGATCACTTGTTCCGATTGGCAAGATATTTGTCGATCCATCCGACATTCGAACTGTTGTTCCCGATATGGCTAACTGCAGAATAGTTTTTGCGTAGTCTGCCGCAGGATGATCGAGGGTTTGATAAGCAGATGAGATTCCAGCCGCAGCTGAATAGTCATAAGTTCCATAGTGGAATCCAGTTAAGCGACCCTGTGCTCGATCGATGTATTGTGCTGCGGTAGCTCTTCCTTGTTGATCCAAAATCGCCTGTGTTGTTTCAATTTGAATCTCAAAGCGAATCGTTCCAAGTTCTAGAGCGTGGTCATTTTCAATCTTTTCGCAGGCGGTCACCATGACATCTACTTGCTCTGGAAAAGTAACTTTGGGCAGCGTGATGATGAAATTCTCTGGATATTTTCCTTGTCCTAGTAGCCCAGAAATAAATCTATCGAGAGTCTTCAAGCCTCGAACTCTGGTTACCTCTTCCATGGCTTTCATGCGTATTCCAATAAAGGGAACTTTTAACGACGGATAAGCTTGCAAAGCGCTGTTAATATGCTTTTCCTCTTGCTCATCACCTCTGCGCCCGTATCCATCTTCAAAATCTATGCGCAGGTCCTCAATCGGTTGTCGCGCTAATTTATCTTTTATTCGATCAAAGATTTCAGCGACTGACTGCTCTTGGCAACCAACTGCTTTAGCAAAAGATGCCGCCGTTGGAGTGTGTTCATCGATTACTGCTAGACCTGCGGTGCCCCAATCTGCTGGAGTTGTTGTACTCAACTTATCTGCCGGCACATAGCAAGTGTGAATAGGTTGTCTACCGCCAAAGTCGCCACGGTATTTATTGGCAAGCAAATCATCTGCTTGGGCTAGTGTCTTGGATGCCTCATCAAAAAAACTCTTATCTAAACTCACTTTGGCTTTGCCTCTTCTCCCCATACTCGAAAGCGACCCATTCCACCATCAGGAAACACATCAACGCGCACTGCTTCTACTATCTGATTGCAGGAAGTGATGAATCGGTGAGGTGTATCAGGTTGAACTACTTGCCGTGCCAATAATTCTATTGCACCCGGTGCCTTGAGTAATTCGGAAGAAGAACCCGCGGTCACCATTACTTCTGCGGGTGCATTTCCCTTGTAATGCGTAGTATCAATTTCAAGAGAATTAACTTTTCCTGGAGCACAAAGTTGAACTATGAAATAATCATTTCCTTGTCCCCGCCGTCTTTTGTTTTCCCAGCCATCGCCTTGATTCTTTGGGCGACCGGATTGCAGAGTATTTTTTGCTGAAGAGTAAAAGTCATCACTTGAACCTATAAGTTGTGCCCC
>CAMBOZ010000065.1 GCA_945869505.1 Bifidobacterium breve | reverse complement strand
GTTCTATCTTTTTCTAGTCAGAAGCAACTCCCGCCGGATAAAACTAAAGAGAATGCGAGAGCTGGCCATTGGCTACTCCAGTATCTAATAGCAAGAAAAAGGCTGCAAAAAAGACCTATGTTTTAGATACCAGCGTTTTGTTGGCAGACCCGAACGCGCTCTCGAAATTCGAAGAACATGAAGTAATAATTCCGATTGCAGTTATTGGTGAACTCGAAACCAAACGCGATCACCCAGAACTGGGCTACTTTGCTCGCGCGGCGCTGCGATCTTTAGATGATCTGCGCATAACTCACGGCCGACTCGATAAGCCCCTCACGATAACCCCAGAAGGTGGCACGCTTTCGGTTGAGTTAAACCATACAGATTTAAGTACCTTGCCCCACGGTTTTTTGCGTGACGGCACAAATGATTCGCGCATCCTGGCGATCGCTAAGAATTTAATGTCCGATGGCAAAGACGTGGTCTTGGTGACCAAAGATTTGCCACTTCGCGTAAAGGCATCCTCAGTCGGTGTTGAAGCTCAAGAGTATTTAGCCGAACTCGTTTCTAATAGCGGCTGGACCGGAATCGAAGAGCTAAACGTTGGCCACAACATCATCGACGAGCTATATGCATCAGATCGCGCAGACCATGAAGCGGCCCACCAATTGCCAGTTCACACTGGAATAGTCCTGCATTCGGAGAAGGGAAGTGCGCTCGCTCGCGTAACTGCAGATAAGCAGTTGCAATTAGTCCGCGGCGATCGCAACGCCTTTGGATTGCATGGTCGTTCTGCAGAACAGAGAATTGCGCTAGACCTTTTATTAGATCCAGAAATCGGCATCGTCTCACTCGGCGGTCGCGCCGGTACTGGAAAATCCGCGCTCGCCCTTTGCGCCGGTTTAGAAGCAGTAATGGAGAAACGCCTCCATAAGAAAGTTGTGATCTTCCGTCCGCTATATCCCGTCGGCGGACAAGAGTTGGGCTACCTTCCTGGCAGCGAAGGCGAGAAGATGTCGCCTTGGGCACAGGCGGTCTTTGACACATTGGGCGCACTCGTTTCGCAGGCAGTGGTCGAAGAGATTATGGCGCGCGGGCTAATCGAAGTTCTGCCGTTGACTCATATCCGCGGTCGCTCACTGCACGACTCATTTGTGATCGTTGACGAAGCCCAATCGCTAGAACGCGGCGTCTTGCTCACCGTCCTATCGCGGATCGGCCAATCTTCTCGCGTCGTCTTAACCCACGATGTTGCTCAGCGCGATAACTTGCGGGTCGGACGCCACGATGGCGTGGTCGCGGTCGTGGAAACCCTCAAAGGACACCCGCTCTTCGCCCACGTCACCTTGACCCGGAGCGAGCGCTCGCCGATCGCAGCCCTAGTGACCGAGATGCTTGAAGGACCGATCTCCTAGCCACTTGATTACTGCCCAAGTCAGCCCTATTTAAATCTCACAGTCACAATTAGGACATTTAGGACTTTGCCCTAACTGAGCAGGACTTTTATCTGTCCACAGGCAACGACTTTCCTGAGAATTTTCGCCACACGCACAATTTAATTTGCGACAACTCACCCTGATTGCCACCCTTAACTCATTCCCCAATGGTCACTTACCTATTTATAGGTCGATGGCCCATGACCTAAAGGCAAAGAGAAGTTCACTAGAAGCAGGAAAGGAGGGCAGCGATGTCCAAGCACCGTTTCAACTCGCGCGCCCTTTGGACCACAGTTGGCACCCTTCTGCTGATTTCTGCGGCGCAACCAACTGCCTACGGTCTTGAATTCCCGATGACCACGAGCATTTCTCTTCCGGCATCAGCCAACCTGACTATGTCAGTTGCCCTAAATTCTGAAGTTGATCTCTCTAGCGGCGCCGCGCTTTACACCCAGCTTGATAAGCGCACCAACCTTTTCGCATCCCAGATGGCGCTCGCTGCAGCCATTAGCCAGCAAGTAGAAATGGCGCGCACCAGCGTCGGTGCCAAGAAGGTCGCCAAATCAATAATGTTCACTGAATATGCCTGGGGCGCAGATCAATTCACCTGCCTAAACCGACTTTGGACAAAAGAGAGCCATTGGAATTACCGCTCACACAATAAGCGCTCTGGCGCTCACGGAATTCCGCAGGCATTGCCAGCAACCCGCATGGATTCGATCTCAACAGATTGGCGCACCAACCCGGTGACTCAGATTCGTTGGGGCCTTCGCTACATTGAAGCGCGCTATATGAGCCCTTGTGGTGCGTGGGCTAAATTCAAACGTAGCAATTATTACTAAAGCTTAAACTTCCGGCTTTCTTCCGATTGAGACCATCTTTGTGGTCTCGGCAAAGAAGTCATTTCCTTTATCGTCAACAACAATAAATGCTGGGAAATCCACGACATCAATCTTCCAGATCGCTTCCATTCCTAAATCTTCAAAATCTAAGACTTCAACTTTCTTGATGCAATCTTGGGCAAGGCGCGCTGCCGGTCCGCCGATTGATCCAAGATAAAAACCACCGTAAGTTTTGCAAGCATCGGTGACAGCTTTCGAGCGATTGCCTTTGGCGAGCATTACAAAGGATCCACCTGCAGCTTGGAATTGTTCAACATATGAATCCATCCGCCCAGCAGTTGTGGGACCGAAAGAACCAGATGCATAACCAGTTGGTGTTTTGGCAGGCCCTGCGTAATAAACCGCGTAATCCTTTAAGTACTGCGGTAATTCTTTGCCAGCATCAAGTGATTCCTTAATGCGGGCATGGGCTAAATCGCGGGCAACTACGATGGTGCCAGAAAGTGAGAGGCGAGTCTTAACCGGATATTTACTTAGTTCGGCGCGCACCGCATCCATTGGTTGATTTAAATCAATTTTCACAACGCTATCGTCTAGATGTTCATCTGTTGTATCAGGTAAGAAGTGGGCGGGATCGCGTTCTAACTCTTCTAAGAAGATGCCGTCTTTAGTGATCTTGGCTTTAGCCTGGCGATCTGCCGAACATGAAACTGCAATTGAAATTGGCAGAGATGCACCGTGGCGGGGCAGACGAACGATGCGAACATCGTGGCAGAAATACTTGCCGCCAAATTGTGCGCCGATTCCCAGCGTGCGAGTTAGTTCTAATACGCGCTCTTCTAGTTCTAAATCGCGGAAGCCGTGACCAGTGGCGGCATCACCTGAAGTTGGCAGTGAATCCAAGCACTTAGTACTAGCCAACTTTGCGGTCTTTACGTTGTGTTCTGCGCTCAATCCGCCGATGACGATTGCTAGGTGATACGGAGGGCAGGCGGCAGTTCCGATAGAACGCAATTTTTCTTCTAGCCACTTCATAAAAGATGCCGGATTTAAAACAGATTTAGTCTCTTGATATAAAAATGATTTGTTGGCGCTACCGCCGCCTTTAGCGATAAACATAAAGCTGTACTCATCTTGATGATTTGAATCAGCGAAAATCTCAATTTGGGCAGGCAGGTTATTGCCGGTGTTCTTTTCATCCCAAGTAGTTGTCGGCGCCATCTGTGAATAGCGCAGATTCAAATTGGTATATGCGTTATAAATTCCTTGCGCGATTGCAACTTCATCTTTGGCAGTCGTCAAGACGTATTGGCCCCGCTTGCCCATCACTAGTGCTGTGCCAGTGTCTTGGCACATCGGCAGAATTCCACCGGCTGCGATATTGGCGTTCTTCAATAGATCTAAAGCAACGAAGCGATCGTTAGGTGAGGCTTCGGGATCCTTTAAAATATTTGCTAACTGCTGTAAATGTTCTGCGCGCAGGTAATGTGAAATATCGTGGATCGCTGTTTCGCTCAGCAGCGTCAGCGCTTCAGGCTCAAGCTGCAGGAATTCACGATCACCGAGTTTGATTACGCTAACGCCTGCCTTGCCAATGTTGCGGTACTTGGTTTTATCTTCACCAATCGGAAGTAAATCAGCGTATGAAAATTGTGGTGACATTATTCGGCTGGTTTCTTTGCGGCATCTAACTTCTTCTTAGCCCCGTCTAACCATTCCTGACAGATCTTGGCTAACTCTTCGCCGCGCTCCCAGAGCTTTAACGATTCTTCCAGCGTTGCGCTGCCATCTTCGAGTGATTCAACGATTTCGGCGAGTTCATCGCGCGCTTCTTCATAAGAAGGCTTTTCAGATTTAGCGGCCATGGGTTAAATCTACTCGCTTGCCAGCACGCTGGCTTTAGCTTCGCCCTTGGCAGCGCGTATGCGCAGCACAGATCCCGCCTTTAACTTTGTGGCATCGCGCACAATCTTTCCGTCATCGCTTTGAACCACGGCATACCCGCGATCCATAGTCGATTGCGGAGATAGCGAACGCAGGTGCGCAATAACGCCTTTAATCTCTTTCTTTTCAATATCGAGTAAGGCTTTAAATCCGCGGTGCGAGCGATCGCGCAGAGCTGTTAATTCGTCTTTGCGGACCTTGATCATTACCCCCGGATCTTTCATCACTGGGCGATTGCGTAATTGCGCAATCTGATTCAATTCATATTCAACGCTCGAAAGTAGGCGACGGTACATGCGGTCGCGAATTTTATTTATATCTGAAATCTCTTGCTCGATATCTGGCACCACACGTTTTGCGGCATCGGTTGGAGTCGATGCGCGATAGTCAGCGACTAAATCAAGGAGCGGTGAATCTTTCTCGTGGCCGATGGCGCTAACGATGGGGGTTTCACAACTCGCGGCAAGGCGCACAAGTGATTCATCGCTAAAGGGAAGCAAATCTTCAAATGACCCACCACCGCGAGTGATGATGATGACATCAACTTCATCCATACCTTCTAACTCGCGTAGCGCGGCAGATACTTCAACGACGGCTGCAGCGCCCTGCACCGCAACTTCACGGATTTCAAATTCAACAGCCGGCCAACGGCGTCGTGCATTTTCAACAACATCTTTCTCGGCATCGGTATTGCGACCGCAGATCAAACCTACTTTGCGCGGTAACTTTGGCAACGCAACTTTACGATCTGCGCTAAATAAACCTTCTGCCGCTAAGACGCCCTTTAACGCTTCCAACCTTGCCAATAATTCGCCAACTCCAACTTGGCGAATCTCTTTGGCAGACATAGTGAGCGATCCATTTTTTGTAAACCAAGATGCCTTTGCGTGAATTACAACGCGCGCATTTGCCGGCAGTGGTTGCACCGCAGCTAAAACGTTTTTGTAACACATCACCGAAAGGCTCATATCAACTGACGTGTCGCGCAGGCGCATAAATGCCATTCCACCGCTGCGTTCATTTAGCTCTGATATTTCGCCTTCAATCCAAATGGGACCTAAACGTTCTACATATTCTTTGATCGCCTCAGAGACCACCCGCACTGGTGCGGGGGATTCACTTGAAGTTTCGAACATGGTCTGAGCCTAATAGACTGATCCACGTGAGTAAGAGAGTTCTCCTGGCCGCCCCGCGCGGATATTGCGCAGGCGTTGACCGTGCGGTCATTACCGTCGAAAAGTCACTCGAGCTCTACGGCGCCCCGATTTATGTGCGCAAGGAGATCGTCCACAACAAACATGTGGTCTCGACCCTGGAAGCGCGCGGAGTCATCTTCGTTAATGAAACCGATGAAGTTCCAGAAGGTGCGACTGTGGTCTTTTCAGCGCACGGTGTTTCACCTGCGGTTCACGAACAAGCCGCTGCCCGAAATTTAAAGACAATCGATGCAACTTGTCCACTGGTAACAAAGGTGCACAATGAAGTTAAACGCTTTGCAGATGATGAAACCGAAATTTTGTTAATTGGCCACAACGGCCACGAAGAAGTTGAAGGAACTGCTGGTGAAGCGCCAGGCAAAGTTCGCGTTGTTGATGGTTTAGATGAAGCCCGCACGATTGTGCCAACTCCAGGAAAGAAATTAGTTTGGTTAACCCAAACAACTTTAAGCGTTGATGAAACTATGCAATCGGTTGCGATTTTAAAAGATCGCTTCCCAGAGATCGCCAATCCACCATCTGATGACATTTGTTATGCCACCCAGAACCGCCAAGAAGCGATCAAACAGATTGCGCCGCAAGTCGAATTGGTCCTAGTAGTCGGTTCCACCAATTCATCAAACTCAGTGCGTTTAGTTGAGGTATCAAAGGAATATGGCGCTAAGAACGCTTACTTAATTGATTATGCAGAAGAAGCAGATGAGAACTGGCTAAATGGCGTAGAAAGCGTTGGAGTAACAAGTGGCGCATCAGTGCCGGAGATATTGGTTCGTGATTTGTTAGCCTGGCTTGCTGAGCGCGGGTTTGGCGATGTTCAAGAAGTTACTGCCACAAAAGAAACTTTGCTCTTTGCCTTGCCGCCCGAACTCCGTAAAGATATAAAGACCGCTAGTAAGTAATTAAGCGCGTGGCTTTGGCTTGCGCGCCTTTGCTCTCTCATTAAGAAAGATAAACCAGCCGTACAAGGCACTTGCCATTAGGTACGGTGCAATGCTGGCAAGTGATGCGATGAATTCCAGACCTAAACGTGATGGCCTTAATCCAATAGAAAGTATTTGATAGAGAAGAACTGTTGCGGCAAATGCCAATGGGGGAGTAACGACTGCAACATAAGTTGTGCCTTTACGTCCAAAGCGGATTCCACCAAATAAAACTAAAGCGAGGATAAATCCGCTGATAATTCCTGCACCACTGCGGAACAACAGTTCGATTCCGGTGAAGAAGGCGATAAAGAGTGATTGCAGAACTACAACACCCTCTTTTTTAAGTCCAGGGCCGCTTATCTTTATCTTGGTCTGCGCTGAGGTGCTCATTCTTCATCCTTAACTTCTTCAGCATCAATAAAATCTTCATCAACGATCATCTCGCTGTTTTTTAACTCACG
>CAMBOZ010000064.1 GCA_945869505.1 Bifidobacterium breve | reverse complement strand
AATTTTCTCAGCTCTTCTTTGAGCAAAGGATAACTAGATAAGGAAGGATCTTGCGCCAATAGTTCTGCGGCACTTTCTCGAGCACTTTCAATCAACGCTTCATCACGTAGAACTCGCAGCAAGCGCAAATGCGATCTTGAACCTGATTGAGATGCGCCAAGCACATCGCCTTCACGCCGTTGCTCTAGATCAATTCTGGAGAGTTCGAAACCATCTTGTGTTTTAGAGACGGCGTCTAGCCTTTCTCGCGCCGGACTTTCAGCGTCAGCATTTGTTACCAATAAACATAACCCGGGTGAAGTTCCACGGCCAACGCGACCGCGTAACTGGTGAAGTTGTGAAACGCCAAAACGATCTGAATCCATGATCACCATTACCGTTGCATTTGCAACATCTACGCCAACTTCAATCACCGTCGTTGAAATCAAGACATCAATTTCACCTTGCGCAAATGCCTGCATTGTCGCGCTCTTGAGTTCGCTGCTCTGGCGACCATGTAATGGCGCGATCCGCAGGCCATTTAGTGGACCAGATTGCAACTTTGGCCCCAACTCTTCCACCGATGCAATATCTGGTGAAGACTCCCCGTAGAGAAAATCTAAATCGGCATCCTCTGATGTTCCAGCAGATATTCGTGGCGCGACTATGTAGGCCTGATGTCCGAGAGAAACTTCTTCGCGAATCCGCTCCCAAGCGCGATCTAGGAAAGATGGTTTCTCGATTGTAGGAACTAGATGGGTTGTGATCGGTTGGCGCCCAAGTGGAAGTTCGCGCAAAGTTGAAACATCCAGATCACCAAATACCGTCATTGCTACAGTTCTTGGAATTGGCGTTGCAGTCATAACCAATAAATGTGGCGGGTTAATTGCTTTTGCTTTCAGGGCATCTCGTTGTTCGACACCAAAGCGATGTTGCTCATCAACAACAATTAAACCCAAATCTTTAAATGTGACAGATTCACTCAATAGCGCGTGAGTGCCAATAACAATTCCGGCATCGCCAGATGCGGCCAGAGCCAGCGCTTCCTTTCGCGCCGCGGTACTTTGTGAGCCGGTCAGCAACGTTATTTTGGTTGCATTTTCAATCGCTCCAAGCATTCCGCCTTGCGCCAATGGTCCGAGCAATTTTTCGATTGTTCGTAAATGTTGTGCAGCTAGGACTTCAGTTGGCGCTAGCAGCGCTGCCTGTCCCCCACTGTCGATTACCGCCAACATCGCACGTAGCGCAACCACAGTTTTACCTGAACCAACTTCGCCTTGTAGCAATCGATGCATTGGATATGGGGCGGCCAAATCGCTTTCAATCTCTGCACTTACTTGCACTTGTCCAGCAGTTAACTGCCATGGAAGAGAGGAATCAAATGCGGTGAGAATGCCTGAGCTTTTTGGTCGTCGCGCGACCGCCTTTAGCGCCCGAAGTTCAGCCCTTCGCTCAAGAAGTAACAACTGCATTAAGAGCGCTTCATCGAAAGTTATTCGGGCTCGCGATTTTTCAGCGCTATCGAGGTCTACCGGATTATGAATTTGCACAATCGCCTGCTGCAGAGATGGATATCCCCTGGAGGTCAAGATTTGTTCAGGCATGAAATCTGCGATTTCATCAAGAGCGCCGATGGATAAATTAATGCACTGCGCAATTTTCCATGATGGCATCTTGGAACTTGCTGGATACATCGGAAGGTATTTGCCTGCGAATTCGGCTACTGCTGAATCAACGTCATTTCCATCTGGGATCATTTCGTAATCTGGATGTGCCAATTGGCGTTTTCCATTAAAGACGCCGACTTTGCCAGCAAAAAGTCCTTGTCTGCCAACTCGTAAATCTTTTTCACGCCAAGCTTGGTTAAAGAATGTGAGTGACATCTTGGCGCTACCATCGGTAACAATTACTTCAAGAATGCTCCCCTTACGAGCATGCAATTTACGACTAGAGGAGCTAAAGATCTCGGCAAGTACTGTTACTTCATCGCCTTCTTTAAGTTCTGCGATATCACTGAGTTCGCCACGAACCAAGTATCTGCGTGGGTAATGATGGATCAAATCGGCAATTGTTTTATATCCAAAAGTCGAATCCAGTACTTTGGCCGTGCGGTCGCCTACGACATTTACTAATTTGGAATCAAGGCTGGCCATGCCGCCTATTCTCGCGTGAATTCCACCGAATTAGCGTCAGGGTGGCCTTCTTGATACTCTTACGCCTTGTTCAACCACCTGGCCGCAGTTAGGGCTGAGGTTAAAAAACTAGAAATAAACGCGAATTTAAAAGGAGTACTGCTGTGGCATCAACATGCGATATCTGTGGCAAAGGGCCCAGCTTCGGAAATAACGTTTCCCACTCTCAGGTAAAGACACGTCGTCGTTGGAATCCAAATATCCAGCGCATCAAAACTCTCGTTGGTGGAAACACTAAGCGCCAGAATGTCTGCACCTCTTGCCTTAAGGCCGGCAAAGTCACTCGCTAGTTAAAGTGTTTCCAAACCTGCTTATTCGCATTCGCAGGAACATTAACTAGTCCCATACCCTCGGTAACTTCACCAATTTGTGTACCTAGCAAATTCTTTCCCGTTGCAAGCAGAACGTGGTCCTCTCCCCCAGCAAAAATGAATTGCCAGACGCTCACATTCAAATCATCTGCCACTGATTTCAGAGCAGCAAATTCTGGGCTAGCAGCAATCAGGTTCTCATGGAAAGTAAATTGAACACCCGAGGCGCTACCAACCTGCTCTGCCTGCTCAATTAGAGAATCGCTAACATCGCACATGGACGTAGCACCACCTGTATCGAAGTTGTAATCAATCGTTGGATTCTTGTACTCGCGTACTGCCGAAGTTTGAGCATCTGTTACGCAATTGTGTTTTGACTCCAAGATAGCCAATCCCGCGGCGGACCATCCAGTTAGTGAAGAAAGATAAACACCATCACCAATTCTTGCCCCACTACGCGTAACTGGTTTCTGGCAATGACCCAGCGCAGACATCGAAATGATTATCTTTTCACTGCGTGAAATGTCTCCACCAATTACTTGAAATCCAGCAAGATCCGCTTCAAAGTTGATTCCGCGAGCAAGTTCTTCGATCCATTCAAGACTTTCGCTTCCGTTAAGCGCGACCGCGACTAATAAGTAATCTGGGGTTGCACCCATAGCCAAAACATCTGCGGCATTTGCGGCGGTAACTTTTCGTCCAATTTCAAAAGCAGTTGACCAATCGGTGCGAAAATGAACACCTTCGACCGCCATATCCGTTGTCAATACTTGACGCAGATCTGTGCCTGCCACAACGGCGGCGTCGTCACCGATACCAATTTCTACTCGCGGGTCGGAGGTTGCAAATATCTCACGAAGTCGAGAGATCACCTGCGCTTCCGTAAAGCCCCCCGAATTATTTGCCATAGCGCCAAGACTAGAACATGGAGTACCTTTGTGGTCATCTTCAAAGGCGAAGCTCTCACGAGAAAGGCGTCACCACTATGTCAATTCAGGCATTCATATTGATTCAAACAGAAGTTGGCAAAGCATCAAGCGTTGCTAAATCTGTATCTGCTATCACCGGCGTCACTCTGGCTGAAGGCGTTACTGGTCCATACGATGTAATCATGCGTGCTGAAGCTCCATCAATGGAAGATTTTGGTCGCGTAATCTTGTCTAAAGTTCAAGCAGTACCTGGCATAACTCGCACACTTACTTGCCCAGTTACTTACTAATTCCCAAGTACGCCGTTATTGCGTTTTAGCGCCGCCTGCAACAGGTGCGTAACTGTTTGCGAATAAGTAACGCCAGTTGCCTCCCACATCTTTGGGAAGACCGATGTCGCAGTGAAACCTGGCATGGTATTTAACTCGTTGATGATGATTTCGTTATTTGGTGTTAAGAAGAAATCCACGCGTGCCAAACCTGAGCAACCCAGTGCCACAAAGGCTTGAACTGCCTTTGCACGGATCTCATCAGCGATCTTCTGATCTATTGGTGCTGGCAGTTCGATAGTTGTGGCTCCATCTAAGTACTTCGCTTCAAAATCATAGAATTCATATTTAGCATCAATCTTTATTTGACCGACTAGGGATGCTTTGGCTTCACCGTTTATCTCAAGCACTGCACATTCGATTTCAAATCCGCGAATTTCTTGTTCAACAAGTGCCTTCGGATCAAAGCGATGCGCTTCATCGAGTGCTGCGCCAAATTCGGCGGCAGATTTAACTTTGGTCGTGCCACGCGATGATCCACCGCGCGCCGGTTTTACGAACACTGGATAGCCCAATTGATCCGCGGCTTTTTGAATCTCTGTCTTGTTTTTCTGCCAATCACTTACTCGCGCAACGAAACCAGCAGCAACTTTAATTCCGTGAGATGCGAAAATCGGTTTAGCAAATGATTTATCCATTGCTACCGCCGATGCAAGAACGCCAGAACCCACATAAGGCATATCTGCCATTTCAAATAAGCCCTGGATCGTTCCATCTTCTCCATATGGTCCGTGCAAAACTGGAAAAGCAATATCAATATTTAAGTTCGCACCAGCTGCGCTAAAGCCATCGACGCTAAGTGTTACGGGAGTACCTGTCTCTGGAACGCTCGGCAAAGTTTTTCCACTTATTGACAGTGGATGATCTTGGGCAAGCAAGAACCAGTTACCTGACTTGCTGATTCCGATTAGAACAGGCTCATAGGCGCTGCGATCAATTGCAGAGAGGACTCCCCCGGCTGAAGTGCAGGAAATCTCATGTTCGCTGGATCTTCCGCCACAGATAATGGCTACGCGCTTTTTCATCGAATGAAGTTTTCGGCCTTGGTGGTGATCTCCATCAAACGTTGTAGCGCCGCCTCTGGATTCAGTGTTCCGTTTACGATGTCGGCAACCGATTCAATCACGGGAACTTCGATTCCCACGCGGTGCGCAATTTCAACAATGGCACCAGAAGAGCTAACGCCTTCGACTGTCTTAGCCCATTGGCTAAGGGCGGCCTCCATTGAACCGGTCTTACCAAGTAATTCGCCAAAAGTTCTGTTACGAGAAAGTGGAGATCCACATGTAGCAACGAGGTCGCCCATTCCAGCAAGTCCGGCTGCGCTAAGTGGATCTGCACCATGTGCAGCACATAAGCGGGCTACTTCATTTAGCCCACGAGTAATCACCATCGCTTGTGTGTTTTCTCCGAAGCCCATCCCGATTGAGATGCCGACTGCAAGGGCAATTACATTCTTAATCGCACCAGCTAGTTCGCAACCAAGTAAGTCAACTGATGTGTAAACGCGGTAATAAGGTGTGCGAAATAGCTCACGAACTTCTTCAGAGGTCACTTGGTTTGTTGCCGCAGCAACGGCGCCGGCTGGTTGGCGCAGAATTAACTCATCAGCCAAATTAGGACCAGTAATCAAAGCCATGCGATGCGGGCCGAGAACATCTTGCATTACTTCTGTCATGCGAAGCTGCGTACTGATCTCAATACCTTTGAGGGTACTAACTATTAAGCAATCTTGCGAAAAATGTGGCTTCCACGATTGTAAGGTGGTGCGCAATTGTTGTGATGGAATTGCCAATACGTAAGTTTTGCTGAATGCGAAAGTTTCAGCTAGGTCAGAAGTTGCACGCACTTCAACAGGCAGCACATTATTGCCAATATATTTGGAGTTGGTATGTTTAGAATTGATTTCATTTACAACATCTTGGTTGCGGCCCCAAAGCAGAACATCATTTCCAGCATCGCAAAGAACCTGTGCCAAAGTAGAACCCCAGGCACCTGCTCCAAATACCGACACTTTGCTCATTGCTTTTTTCAACCCTCGCTCTTTAACGCTTCTTCTTGAAATTGCCAATGCGTGGCAAATCAGATGTGTGTGGGTCAAAGATTACTTCAGGACTCTTCTGGCCACGAATTTCCTCGAGCAATTTAGTAATTTCCAGCATGACTTTGGCAGTAGCTTCAATCAGCGCCTGCGGATCATCGGCCTTTCCCTGCCATGGTGAAAGGTCAACAGCTTTGCCGGCAACAATTGTGATTTTGGTTCGGGGAAATAGCTTGAGCTTCTTGGAATATGTAGGCATTAAAACTTGTGAGCCCCATTGGACAACTGGAATCACTGGGGTATTTGTAGAAAGTGCTAAACGTGCCAAACCGGTCTTGGCAATCATCGGCCAATGATCTAGATCGCGCGTGAGAGTGCCTTCTGGATAAACGCCGAGCAAGTGTCCGGATTCGAGCAATCGTTTGGCGTGATCAACGGCCTTGCCCGCGTTCGGTGTCTCGCGCTCGACTGGAACTTGGCCGGCAGCCAGAATTATTCTGCCAATGATCGGAACTTTAAATACGCCAACTTTGCCTAAGTAACGCGGGGCGCGGCCATTCTTAAAAAGAAAATGGGTCAGATTTAAAACATCAAAATATGACAAGTGATTGCTAGCGATGATTGCTGCGCCGGATTTTGGAATATTCTCAGCACCGCTCCATTTACGTTTCGTGATCAAGCTGATGAGTGGCATCAATATGCCAGCTCCAATTTTATATGTGCGATTTGTGCCGAGCGGATAACCTGTTGGTGGCGCGTAAGAAACTCGCATTTCGGCCATAACTAAATCTTAGTGGGCAAAGAAAAACTGGGGCCAGCAAACGCTGACCCCAGTTCTATGAAGTTTTTGAAGTTACCTTTAGAAGCGAAAATTAACGCTTCTTAGCAGCCTTCTTCTTAGCTGCTGGCTTACGCTTTGCAACCTTCTTAACAACCTTCTTCTTAGCTGCTGGCTTCTTCTTTGCAGCCTTCTTTGGTGCAGCCTTCTTGGCTACTGGCTTTGCAACTGGCTTTGGTTCTGGCTTTGGAGCAGGACCTAGCTTGCGCTCACCTGAGATGACATCCTTTAGACCCTTTGCAGGAAGAAAGCGTGCCTTCTTTGAAGCTTTGATTTTGATTGTCTC
>CAMBOZ010000063.1 GCA_945869505.1 Bifidobacterium breve | reverse complement strand
TCCGATGACGAACCGTTGGAGTGAGTAGGGCACGTAACACAGCCGTAACTTTGCCTTGGCAAGATCTAGGGTATGTCGTCACAAGATCCCCAGATGAGCAAGCAGCAAGAGTTTGTGCTGCGCACAATTGAAGAACGCAATATTCGATTTATCCGTTTGTGGTTTACCGATGTCTTGGGTTACTTGAAATCAGTTGCGATTGCGCCGGCTGAATTAGTAAATGCCTTTGAAGAAGGTATTGGCTTTGATGGTTCTGCTATCGAAGGTTTCGCGCGCGTTACCGAATCAGATATGTTGGCAAAACCAGATCCGGCAACTTTTTCAATCTTGCCATGGCGCACTGAAGCACCAGGTGCTGCGCGCATGTTCTGCGATATCACCATGCCAGATGGTTCGCCATCACATGCTGATCCGCGCAATGTTTTACGTCGCACGCTAAATAAGGCGGCGCAAATGGGTTACACCTGTTACACGCATCCCGAAATTGAATTCTTCTTGTTTAAGAGCGCGCCAGTTAAGGGTGAACAACCTGTACCGGTAGATCAAGGTGGATATTTCGATCACACACCTGCAGTTGTGGGACATGATTTTCGTCGCCAGGCGATCACGATGCTTGAGGCGATGGGAATCTCTGTTGAATTTAGCCATCATGAAGGCGCACCTGGCCAACAAGAAATTGATCTTCGCTATGCCGATGCCTTAAGCACTGCAGATAACATCATGACTTTCCGCCATGTCATCAAGGAAGTAGCACTAGAACAAGGTTTCTACGCCTCCTTTATGCCAAAGCCATTTACTGATCATCCGGGTAGCGGCATGCATACTCACGTTTCACTCTTTGAAGGTGAGAAGAACGCTTTCTATGATGCATCAGCCGAATTTAATTTATCTAAGGTTGCACGTTCTTTTATTGCGGGAATCTTGAAGCACTCATCTGAAATTACAGCAGTCACAAATCAATGGGTTAACTCTTATAAGCGCCTGCAAGGTGGGGGAGAAGCACCAGCCTTAATTACCTGGGGCCATAACAACCGCAGCGCCTTGGTGAGAATTCCGATGTATAAACCAAATAAAGAGAACTCAACTCGAATTGAATTTCGCTCACCAGATTCTGCCTGCAATCCCTACCTGGCTTACGCAGTTATGTTGGCCGCCGGCCTCAAGGGCATCGAAGAAAAGTATGAATTAGTAGATAACCAAACACCGGATGCGCTGCCAGCTAATCTCAATGAGGCGATTGCCGTTATGGAGAAGAGCCAACTGGTCCGTGAAACTCTGGGCGAGCATGTATTCGAATATGTTCTGCGCAATAAGCGCGCAGAATGGCAGGATTATCGCCGTCAGGTTAGCGCTTACGAATTAGATAGGTATTTGCCGGTTCTTTAAAGCCAAATTTGCCCGTTGGGCTGTTACTTTATTGGCATGGCTAAAGAGATCACAAGTGGCGGTTTGCGCCGCATCAATTCAATTGCAGGCGTACTTCACTTGGCACAGATGGTGGCGGTACTTGTACTCGCATCTGATTTCACTTTGCCAATCACCGCGCGATATATGTCTGGTCCTCCAGGAAGCACCTACGGCGATCTAATCGTTTTGTATGACGCACCACTTGCAATCGGAGTCGCAATTTTCTTGGGATTATCTGCTCTTGCCCACTTTATTGTCGTTAGTCCTAAATTCTTTCCTCGTTATATTGCAGGATTAGCAGCACACCGAAACTTCTTCCGCTGGGTTGAATACTCGATTAGCTCTTCCGTAATGATTGTCCTGATTGCACAAGTAACTGGAATTTCAGATATCACAGCTTTGATTTCAATCTTTGGAGTCAATGCTTCGATGATCCTCTTTGGTTGGCTGCAAGAAAAATATGAAGAGCCTGGCAATGGCGGCTGGATCCCATTTATCTTCGGCTGTATTGCCGGGATTGTTCCGTGGCTAGCACTTGTATTTTATGTCTTTGCAATAGGTGGAGCTGGCGAAAATAAAGCGCCAACTTTCGTGTACTTCATTGTATTTACCATTTTTGCACTCTTTAACTCATTCGCACTCGTACAATTCTTGCAATACAAGAAGATCGGCAAATGGTCGGATTATCTTCGTGGAGAGCGCACCTACATAACACTTTCTCTTGTTGCTAAATCACTACTTGCATGGCAGATTTTCGCTAATACACTTATCCCTACCTAAAGATTTAACAAAGCTTTTTTGGAGGATACGTGGCGCTACGTTGGGGTTATCTAGGAGCTGGTGGTATCGCCGATTTCATCGCGGCAGAATTTGGTCATGCTGGGTTAAAAATCCAAGCCGTTGCAACTCGCGATATGGCACGCACCAACGCCTTTGCAGATAAGTTTAATATTCCTAATCGGCACGCAGATTACGCCGCACTTGTTGCTGACCCAGAAGTTGATGTTATTTATATTTCCACCATACAGACCCTGCATCGCGATCATGCTCTTTTAGCCATTGAAGCGGGCAAGCACGTTTTACTCGAAAAGCCTTTCACTATGACCGCCGCGCATGCGCAGGAGATTTATGCTGCTGCCAAACGCAAGAATGTTTTTGTTATGGAAGCAATGTGGACGCGATTCTTGCCCATGATGACTGCAGTATTTGCAGCGATTAACGCTGGAGAAATTGGCACACCACATTTTGTATATGCAGATCACAGCCAATACTTGCCAATTGAAAAAGCACCGCGTCTTTGGAACCGCGAACAAGGTGGCGGGGCTCATTACGATTTAGGCATCTATCCATTGCATATGGCGATTAGAACTTTAGGTTTTCCAGATTCAGTGAGCGGAAAATCGATCATGACCGACACTGGTGTGGACTCTGCAACCGCAGCTGTATTGCAATATAACAACGGCAGTTTGGCGCTGATTAACTCTTGTATGACTATGGCTGGAACTATTAACGCCGCTATTCATGGAACAAAGGGTCGGATCGAAATCGATGGCTGGTTCTTTGAGCAGACAACTTTTAGAATCTTCGATCATGAACACAAGTTGATTCGCAAATATGAAGAAAAGATTTCTGGCCGCGGAATGCAATACCAAGCGATACACGTTGAAGAATGCATCGCCAAAGGCCTAACTGAAAGTCCAATATTGAGCCTTGCAGATACTGTAAAAATCATGGAAGTCATGGAGCAGATTCACGTTTTCTAAGCCTCACTTGCTCGTATTTGCTTAGCCGCGTTACTATCTATCCATGACACATCGCAGCCTCCTCCTTCGCTGCCGTGGCGGGGCCAAGTAAACCGGTCCCCTCGCCGCGGGGTTTGTCGCACCGGTAAATAAATGACAAAACCCCACAAAATTTAGGAGCTTAAGAAAATGTCTAAAGAAAAGAATTTTCCTGATCAAAAAAAGTCGGCGATGCCGGTTCATCGTTATTCATCCTTTATTCCTGTAGATCTTAAAGATCGCACCTGGCCGACGAAGCAAATGACTAAAGCACCGCAATGGTGCTCAGTTGATCTGCGCGATGGCAATCAGGCTTTGATCGATCCCATGGATACGCCACGCAAATTGGCGATGTTCAAGTTGCTTGTCGAAATGGGTTACAAGGAGATCGAAGTTGGATTCCCTTCTGCATCCCAGACTGATTTTGATTTTGTTCGTAAAATCATTGATGAGGGAATGATTCCTGATGATGTGGTTATTCAGGTATTAACTCAGGCCCGCGAATCTCTTATTCGCCGTACTTACGAGGCCATTGCCGGATCTAAACAAGCGATAGTCCACTTGTATAACTCAACCTCGACGCTGCAACGTCGCGTGGTCTTTGGGCTAGATAAAGAAGGTATTAAGAAGATTGCAACAGACGGTGCGCAATTATGTCTAGATTTAGTTTCAACAGTTCCCGGCACAAAGGTTTCATTTGAATATTCACCTGAGTCCTATACCGGCACTGAACTTGAATTTGCAGTGGAAGTTTGCAACGCAGTAAATGCGATCTGGAAGCCAACCCCACAGTGGAAAACGATCATGAACTTACCTGCCACCGTTGAAATGGCCACACCAAATGTTTATGCCGATTCCATCGAATGGATGTGTCGTAATCTTGAGAATCGCGAGAGCGTAATCGTTTCACTTCACCCACATAATGACCGTGGCACAGGTGTTGCAGCAGCCGAACTTGGTTACTTAGCGGGCGCCGATCGCATTGAAGGAACGCTATTCGGAAATGGCGAACGCACCGGAAATGTTTGCCTGGTAACACTTGGTTTGAACTTAGTTTCACATGGCATTGATCCCATGATTGATTTCTCAGATATCGATGGCATTCGTCGTACCGTTGAATATGCCAACCAATTGCGCGTTCCTGAGCGTCATCCTTATGGTGGAGATCTTGTCTTCACAGCTTTTTCTGGTTCGCATCAAGATGCGATCAAGAAAGGCTTTGATCACCTTGAAAAAGATGCCAAGGCAGCTGGGGTCGATAAAGATCAATTTACTTGGGCTATTCCTTATCTGCCGATTGATCCAAAAGATATTGGTCGCTCATATGAAGCTGTCATTCGCGTTAATTCGCAATCCGGTAAGGGCGGTGTTGCATATTTGATGAAGAATGAACATCACCTTGATTTACCGCGACGTCACCAAATTGATTTCAGCCGTGTCGTGCAGGCAAAGACAGATTCAGAAGGTGGAGAAATTACTCCAGATGCTATGTGGCATATCTATGAAGATGAATATTTGCCAACGGATTCTGCGCCGTGGGGAAGGTTCCGCCTGAAAGGACTTTCACAAACTTCGGTTCTCGATGAAGATGTTCACTTAACTGTGACGATTCTTGATCGCGGAGAAGTTAAAGAACTTACTGGCCAAGGTAATGGCCCAATCGCAGCGTTCTGTAATATTTTGCAAGCATATGGCGTTGATGTGCGAGTCCTTGATTATTACGAGCACGCACTATCTGCCGGCGGCGATGCATCCGCTGCGGCCTATCTAGAGTGCTCAATTGGTAGCGAAGTTTTCTGGGGCGTAGGAATCGACCCCAACACCACAACTGCTTCACTTAAAGCGGTCGTGTCTGCAATAAATCGCGCTATTCGCTGACTACCTTTACCTTCGTGAGCCTTTATCGTGACGAAGCAGTTATCTTGCGCACCCAGAAGCTGGGTGAGGCAGATCGCATCATCACCTTATTAACACGTGAACACGGCCGTGTGCGAGGAGTTGCTAAAGGTGTGCGGCGCACCATGTCCAAATTTGGCGCGCGCCTTGAGCCTGGTAGCCACGTTGATATTCAGTTACATAAGGGACGGACCTTTGACACTATTACTCAAGTCGAAGCGATTAATAACTATGGCGAATCTCTAACCGATGATTACCAGCGATGGACGATTGCTTCGGCAATTTTAGAAACTGCAGAACGCTTTACTTCGCAAGAGTACGAACCAGCGCTGCAAGAATTTCAATTAGTCGTTGGTGGAATGAAAGCCCTCTCTGAAAATCGCTATGACGCATCTCTAATTCTCGATGCCTTCTTACTTCGCTCACTTGCTATCGGTGGTTATGCACCATCCACATCAACTTGTTCGCGTTGTGAAAAACCTGGCCCACATCGTTACTTCTCGCTAGTCGGCGGCGGTTCTGTTTGTTCAGAATGTCGATCATCGGCTTGTGCAACACCTGCACCAGAAACGCTGCAGTTATTAGGCGCGCTCTTAAGTGGTGATTGGGATATTGCTCAGGCGAGTGAACCAAGAAATCGCCGAGAGGCTAGTGGTTTGGTAGTTGCTTACTTACAATGGCACCTGGAACGTGGGCTACGCAGCTTGCCAATCGTGGAGAGAGTCTAGAAAAAGTGAGTACGAAGATTCAAATTCCTGAACACATCGCGATAGTGATGGATGGAAATGGACGCTGGGCAAAAGGGCGCGGGTTACCTCGTACTGCGGGCCACGAAGCCGGGGAGAAAGTTTTATTCGATTTAGTTGAAGCAGCTATTGGTTTTGGCGTAAAAGAGATAAGCGCTTACGCATTTTCAACTGAGAATTGGAAGCGCACACCAGAAGAAGTTAAATTCTTGATGGGTTACAGCCGTGATGTTCTACGCAGGCGCCGCGATCGTTTAAATGAGATGGGCGTGAAGATTCAGTGGGTGGGACGCCCCAAAAGATTATGGAAATCAGTGATTTCTGAGTTAGAGGAAGCAGAAGCGTTAACAAAGAAGAATAAAACTTTAACTTTAAATATGTGCGTTAATTATGGTGGCCGCTCCGAAATCGTAGATGGTGCAACTGAGTTAGCCCGAGATGTTAAGCGTGGAAAGTTAAAGCCAGATGACATAACTGAGAAAACTATTGCCAAATATTTATATTCACCAAAGATGCGCGATGTAGATCTATTTTTGCGATCATCAGGGGAGCAGCGCACCAGCAACTTCTTGCCATGGCAATCGGTCTATGCCGAATTCGTTTTTATGGATGTTTTTTGGCCAGATATGACGCCTAAACAACTTTGGAAAGCGATCGAGATTTATTCGGAGCGAGATCGTAGGTTTGGGAAGGCTTGACCTTCCCAACAGTGGGGATTGCGGCAAAGCGTAGCGACTAGCACTTACCGCAGAGGCCGAAAATTTCTGCAGTATGTCCGACATCGCGGAATCCATGTTCTTCGGCCATCATCTTCGCCCACTTTTCAATTGCGCCGCCTTCAATCTCAACGGTATCTCCGCAACCTTTGCAGACTAGGTGGTGATGATGTGCTTCACCACAAAGACGGTAGATAGCTTCGCCATCATCGCGGCGCAGAACATCAACGATCTTGTCGTTAACTAAGCTCTGCAGCGCGCGATAAACGGTGGTTAGCCCAATACTTTCGCCTTCACGTTGCATGAGGCGATAAATTTCCTGCGCGCTGGCAAAACCACCAGCGCGCTCAAGGGTGCTCAGAACCCTTGGGTTGGATCTAGACATGTGTTATTCCATGCCGTGAAGGAATCCGACAAGTGC
>CAMBOZ010000062.1 GCA_945869505.1 Bifidobacterium breve | reverse complement strand
GCAAAACCTGCCAAGATCATGATTAAGGTCCACTGACCCATCGGGCCTGAAGTAGTTTGCGAAAGATCCATCATTAAGCCAGCACCAAAACCAGTGAGAGCGCCTAATTCAGGAGTTCCGAGCGCTGACCACAGAAGTGTGAAGATAAGAAAGAGGGAAAATCCACCGCCAAGAATTTTGAATTGGCTTACAACCGATTCTTGAATCAAATAAATGATTGCAAAAATTGGAAAAGAGATAAGAAATCTACGAGCAAACATTTATGGCTTTGGCGATCCAGAAGGTGTGGCGTAAACCGTCACAGTTGGAACAGGAATCGGAATTGGTCCTTTCGGGACAAGGGCATCGCGTGGATCTGACTTAGGTGACCCGACTACAACTGCCACCACACTTAGCGTTGAGAAATTCACGAATAGCTTCACATCCGCTGTCTGAGTAACCGCACCTGCAGCGTTATCAACTGAAGTTACTTCTCCGATTGGAACTCCGGGAACAAAAGGACGATTGTCTTGGCTGCCGCGCGCCAAAATAACATCGCCAACTTTGAGCGTTGTTTGATTATCAAGTAATTGCAGCACGCCTTTACTTGTTCCTTGCCCACTTAGAATGCCAATTTGCTGACTGCCCGCTACGCGAGTTCCGACTCGAAATGCTGAATCGGATGCCAACTGGACCAGAGCGCTATTTGCATACGACTTTTTAACTACGCCAACTAAACCAAGTCCGGTTATTACAGTCATATTTTCCTTGACACCATCATTGGTGCCGGCATCTATCGAAATAGTTTGGGTAAACGATGATGTAGAACCAAGAGAAATTACCTTTGCGCTCACGACTTTATACTTGGCGGTGCCTGCTAAATCCAGAACAGATTTTAGTTCGGAAAGCTCAGCGTCAGCATTCTTGCGATTTATCAAGTCTTGTCGCAACTTCTCATTCTCGGCTTTGAGTTGTTCAATCTCTCCGCGTGTACGTCCGAGGCGTGTTACATCAGAAAAGAAATTACCTACCGGTCTAAAGACTTTCGCACCTATAGATTGAAAAGGCGATACTGCTGTTTGGGTTCCGCTGCGCAGTCCATCAATAACTTGAACCCCACGCAGATCTAAAGTGATCAAAAAGAGCGATGTAACAATTAAAGAGATAAGCAGCAGACGACCGCGGTTATCGCCGCCGTTTCGCATCTTTAAAACCTATCGACGTGGCTCAGAGATCAAAACCTTTTCAAGGGCTTCAAACTCTTCAATACACTTACCAGATCCTTCAACGACTGCATCCAATGGACGATCAGCGATGTGAATTGGCATTCCTGTTTCTTTGCGAAGTCTCTCATCGAGTCCCTTAAGCAAAGCTCCTCCACCGGTAAGAACAATTCCACGATCCATAAGATCTGAAGAAAGCTCTGGTGGGCACTTATCAAGGGTGCTCTTTACTGCATTGATAATTGCGTTAACGGGTTCTTCGAGAGCTTTACGAATTTCCGCAGCAGAAACAACAATTGTCTTAGGAAGACCTGTTGCAAGATCGCGGCCACGAATTTCGGCATCGTTTTCGCCTTGCAATGGATAAGCAGAACCGATCGCCATCTTGATCTCTTCAGCGGTACGTTCGCCGAGAAGTAGCGAGAATTCGCGCTTAACCCAGTTGATAATCGATTGATCCAACTCATCTCCACCTACGCGGATAGAGAGTGAAGTAACTATTCCACCGAGAGAAATAACTGCTACTTCTGTAGTTCCGCCACCAATATCGACAACCATATTTCCTGTTGGTTCGTGGATTGGTAGGCCAGCTCCGATTGCTGCGGCCATTGGCTCTTCAATTATGTAAACCTTGCGAGCGCCCGCTGCATAACCAGCATCTTTAACTGCGCGCTGTTCAACGCCGGTGATTCCAGACGGAACGCAAACGACAATACGTGGCTTTGCGAGATAACGGCGGCGATGAACTTTCTGAATGAAGTAACGGAGCATGCGCTCTGTTGTGTCGAAGTCTGCGATAACGCCATCCTTTAGTGGACGGATCGCGACAATGTTTCCTGGTGTACGACCAATCATCTTCTTGGCTTCTAGGCCAACTGCAAGGATTCCGCCAGTATCTTGATTGACGGCAACAACTGAAGGCTCATTAAGTACGATGCCACGACCACGCACGTAGACCAAGGTGTTTGCAGTACCTAAGTCAACGGCCATATCTCGGCCAATGAATGACATTCTGTTGCTCATTTTTTACCCTTCAGTTATTTTCTTGAACTTACTTACCGAAAAAAATTTCAATTTCTCGTGCAGCTGATTCCGGTGAATCAGATCCGTGCACGATGTTTTGAACAACCTTCGTTCCTTGATCACGAGCTAGATCGCCACGAATAGTTCCGGGGGCAGCAACTGTGGGATCGGTTACGCCAGCGAGTGATCTAAAACCTTCAATCACGCGATTGCCTTCAGCAACCATTGCAACGATTGGACCTGACATCATAAATTCAACGAGCGGTTCGAAAAAAGGCTTACCTTTATGTTCTTCATAGTGGCGCTCTAGCAATGCGCGATCTGCTTGCATCATACGAAGAGCGGTAATTACATATCCCTTATTTTCAACTCTAGCGATAACTTCACCAATTAATTGGCGACGAACGCCATCGGGCTTAACCAGGATTAGGGTCTTTTCGGTGCTCACTAGCCCAGTCTATTAGGCATCTGGCGAAGTTGGCGCCACGGGATTTTCCCCCGGACGACCCTTGGCCAATAGCGCTGCTCGCGCCGCCTCACCCTTGCGGCCGACAATAATCGCCGCAACCCATAACCCCATGAAGAGTAAATTTATGATGGCCATTGAAGGCACGACCACGGAATAGGCAGCCATCGCAAATTGCAGAATCGAACCGAGAATCCAGCCTGAACGTTTCTTGAGCAAGCGAATTGCGTAAATCATCAAGAACATAACTACAAATCCGTAAACGATTGTGGAAGTCTCGTGCGTATCTTTTGCCAAGAGCATCGCAAAACCCATTATCAAGAATTCCATTGCAAGTACTGCCGAGCCAAGTACGCGCATTACTTTCCACCAACTTGCGGCAACTTTGCATACTTTTTACGGACAGCCGTGCGCGCTTCTCCAACGGTCACAACTGATCCAGTTATCAAAATTGCTAACGACTCATCGCTAAGTGGACGGACCGAATCTTTAACAGCGCGATCAATTGCGCCTTCAAGTGTCTCTTCTGCAAAAACTCGATCAGCGCCAAAAACTTGAGTTGCTAACTTACTTAAGTCAGCCACGTTCATAGAACGCTCTGAGGAATTAGTGGTGACAATAACTAGATTCATAACTGGCTCTAACTCCTGCAGAATCCCAAGTGCATCCTTATCGGCCATCAGCGCAACAATTCCGGTGACCTCATCGAAGGTGAATTCGCTCTGCATCGTTTCGGCTATTGCTTTAGCTCCGTGCGGATTGTGGGCGGCATCTAAAATTATGGTTGGGTCGCGATGGATAACTTCACATCTGCCGGGCGAAGTTACATTGGCAAATCCAGCACGGACTGCATCAATATCTAAATCTTGCTCTCCAAAGAATGCCTCAACAGCGATGAGCGCTGCTGCTGCGTTCGAAGCCTGGTGCTTGCCATGAAGTGGCAAGAAAATGTCATCGTAATGACCACGCAGACCAGTAATTGAAATCAATTGACCACCAACTGCGATGGCACGAGAATCTATGGAGTACTCCAAGCCCTCTCGTGCAACATCAGCACCCACTTCTGCAGCGCGGCGCAATAGTTCCACTGCTGCCTCAGGGGTTTGCTGAGCGAGAACAATAAAGCCATTCTCTTTAATGATTCCTGCTTTAGTAGCTGCGATCTCTGAAATGGTGCTGCCCAAATACTCCATATGATCTAAACCAATCGGAGTTATTACAGAAACGTCGGCGGCAACCACATTTGTCGCATCCCACTGCCCACCCATTCCAACTTCTATTACACCAACATCAATTGGATGCTCAGCGAAAGCAGCAAATGCCAGCGCGGTAATCGCTTCGAAGAATGAAATTGGATTATCGAATTTACCATCCATTAAATCCAAATAAGGGCTGATGTCGTTAAACGAGAAGATTAATTCTTTCGCGTCAATTGGTTGGCCGTTGATACTGATGCGTTCTAGATAACTCTCTAAATGTGGGCTAGTGAAACGTCCGGTGCGAAGACCCATTTCAAATAAGAGTGAATCAATCATTCGTGAAGTTGTGGTCTTACCGTTAGTTCCGCCAACGTGAATTGTTGGGTAACTCAGTTGTGGAGATCCTAAAATATCTACCAAGGCGCTGATTCGATCTAGAGTCGGGGCGATGCGCGTCTCGGGCCAGCGGGCGAGAAGTGCTTTCTCTATCGCGTCAACGCGTGCCTGATCATCTGGGCTTATGTTGTTCATGGTTTTATTTCAGCGCGGCAAGTGCGGCTGTGATGCGTTCGATATCTGAAGAAGTTTTTGCAAGTCTTTCTTTGATTTCAACAACGACATCTGCAGGAGCTTTAGCCATAAAGCCAGCGTTGCCAAGTTTGACTTCTGCAGTCTGTAAATCTTTCTTTGCAGCTGCTAAGTCTTTCTCTAAACGAGCGCGTTCTGCCACTACATCGATTGAACCCGTTAAATCCAATTCGATCTTTACACCGGCAATTTCAAGCGTTGCAGACGGCGTGAAATCTTTATCTTCAAGTTTAAGTAAGAATCTCAGCGCGCTGGAATATTCCACAATTTCTGCTGAACCGATGAAGCGACCAGGAACTTTCTGGGATGGCTTTAATCCTTGGTCATTGCGGAAGCGACGAACTTCAGTCACAACCTCTTGTAGCGCGGTGATAAGTGATTCTGATTTCTTGTCGATGTGCGCTGCGTTGAATTCAGGCCAATCTGCAACAACTAGTGATTGACCGCCAGTGAGTGTGCACCAAAGCTCTTCGGTGATAAACGGCATTACGGGGTGCAGAACGCGCATTAACTGATCAAGAACGTGGCCCAATACTCGTTGCGATGCCGCTTTGTTTTCGGATGCAAAAGTCTCTTTAGAAAGTTCTAAGTACCAGTCACACAAGTCATCCCAAGCAAAGTGGTAAAGAATTTCGCAAGCGCGAGCAAATTCATATCCTTCAAGCAGGGCATCAACATCACGCAAGGTTTCGCTCAGGCGCGAAAGAATCCAGCGGTCAATAGCGTTAAGGGATGCGACTTCAGGTAACGGTCCAGTAACTGTTGCACCGTTCATCATGGCAAAGCGAGTTGCATTCCATAACTTGGTAGCAAAGTTACGAGATCCACCGATCCAATCTTCTGCCAGCGCTTGATCGGTTCCGGGATTAGCGCCACGTGCAAGAGTGAAGCGAAGTGCATCCGCGCCGTACTTATCCATAAATTCAATCGGATCAATTACATTTCCGCGACTCTTTGACATCTTCTTGCCAAACTGATCGCGAACAAGACCGTGCAACATGATTGTTTTAAACGGTGCTACTCCATCCATTGCGAAGGTAGACATCATCATCATTCGCACGACCCAGAAGAACAAGATGTCATAACCCGTTACAAGAACACTTGTTGGATAGAACTTTGCTAAGTCTGCTGTTTTTTCGGGCCAACCAAATGTGGAGAAAGCCCACTGGCCGGATGAGAACCAAGTATCTAAAACATCTGGATCCTGAGTCCAACCATCAGGTGCTACTTCATCAGGGCCTACAACTTTTACTTCACCATTTGGTCCATACCAAACTGGAATGCGATGTCCCCACCAAAGTTGGCGAGAGATGCACCAGTCGTGCATGTTGTCTACCCACTCGAAGTAACGCGGTGAGAGCGCTTCGGGCTCAATCTTTACTTCACCGCTGCGAACAGCGTCAGCAGATGCTTTAGCAAGTGGTGCAACCTTCACAAACCATTGCTTGGAAAGTCGTGGTTCAACAGTAGTATCGCAGCGAGAACAATGGCCAACTGCGTGAATATAGGGACGCTTTTCTGCAACAACGCGGCCCATCTCTTTCAACTTTGCGACAACTGCGACGCGGGCATCAAAGCGATCCATTCCATCAAATTCTGTGCCAGTGCCGGCCATTACGCCGTGTTCGTTCATAATCACAACAAAAGGCACGTTATGGCGCATCGCCATTTCAAAGTCATTTGGGTCATGCGCGGCGGTTACTTTTACTGCGCCTGTTCCGAAATCTTGTTCTACAAGTTCATCAGCAATGATCGGGATCATGCGATTTACTAAAGGAAGAAGTACTTCTGTACCGATCATATGTTTGTAGCGAGGATCATCGGGATGAACAGCGACCGCACCATCGCCGAGCATTGTTTCGGCGCGGGTGGTTGCGACAACAATTGATTGTTCGCCTTCCCCGTAACGAATCTGTACGAATTCACCAGCATCATCTTGATGATCAACTTCAATATCTGAGAGCGCGGTTAGACAACGGGGGCACCAATTGATAATCCGTTCAGCGCGATATATCAATCCAGCATCGTGCATCTTCTTAAAAATCGAAACAACGGCCTTGGACATTCCATCATCCATTGTGAAACGCTCGCGCGTCCAGTCAACGCTAACGCCTAAACGTTTCATCTGATCCAGGATCGCTCCACCAGATTCAGCTTTCCATTCCCAAACTTTTTTAATGAATGCTTCTCGCCCTAAATCATGACGCGATATCCCTTTTGAGCCGATCTGTTTTTCAACGACGTTCTGTGTTGCAATACCGGCGTGATCCATTCCGGGTAACCATAAAACTTCGTAACCCTTCATGCGCTTCATGCGCGATAAACAATCTTGCAGCGTTTGATCGAGCGCATGGCCGATATGCAATACGCCAGTTACGTTAGGTGGTGGAAGAACGATTGTGAATGCTTCTTTTTTAGAAGTTGCATCGGCAGTGAAGTAATTAGCGCTTAGCCACTTTTCATACAAGCGGGATTCGATATCGACCGGTGAAAAGGTCGAAGCGAGTTCAGCGCCGGTTGGCGAAGCGGAAGACATAGAGCGCAGTCTAGATTATGCGCTCTTCTCCTCTGTACCTTTTTCGCGTCGTGATGCCCGCTTAGGAATATCTCCTGTGCGCTCAACCAAGGTTGGAGCCGCATTTTCATTAATACACTC
>CAMBOZ010000061.1 GCA_945869505.1 Bifidobacterium breve | reverse complement strand
TTGAAGGATCTATCCCTAATTCGCTAAGGACCTTATTAAACGTTTTCGCCACACCTTTATCGTTAAAGTCATTACCCGCGGCCTTTGCAGCTAATCGTGCCATTCGCTCTGCGACTATGTTGTCGCTCCATACCAAGAACCAATTCATTATTTCTTTTACAGTTGGCGATGTGGAATAAATAATTTGTTCAGTGGCGATTGATTTGGCTTTCAATTCACTCACGCTAGTCATTGTGACGCTCACGCCACGCTTTTTATAGTACGCCTTAAAATTGGCAACATCTTTAGAAAATAAGTCGTTGTAATAAACCTGCAATTTCTTTACAGGGGTGGCTGATTTCTTCGTTACCGCGCTGAATCCTTTTGAAGCTAGCGCATAGAAAGATGTTCTATGCATTTTTATAGCTTCCTTGCTATTCATGGATATCCAAGGGTCATATTCACCGTCGATTACTATCGAATCAGGTGTTGGCCCAAGAGCCACTGAAGTGGCAAAGACTTTTGTGGAATCTAAATACCTAAGCGTTGCAGAAGCCGATAGGAGTTTCATCAGAGATGCAGGTTTGCGTTGAGAATTGGCGTTAGATTCGAAGACAACTTTGCCGGTGCTCACATCAATTAGTGAAACAGATGGATTGTTCAGTGTTGGTGAAGCTGCCATGCGCGCAAATACAGTTGCTGCGCTAGCGGGATCAAATGCGGAAGCAGTTGAGGTAGCGAAAATACTTGCCGACAGAACGGCAGCGCCTAACCCCAAGAGCTTTCTCATCAATGATTGACCTTTCTAGCGTTTGACCGTTATTAAGTTTAGAGTGCGCATATGGAAATGAATACACCTGCCACGATTGGACCAGGAGAATTCTTTCCCGTTGTCGGAGTCGGGCCCCACGAGAAACCTTGGCCAACGGGCTCGCAGTTTGATCCAGAATTGCTTGAAAATGGCGATCGCAGAAATGTTCTAGATCATTACAGATATTGGTCAGTCGAGGCGATTGTCGCTGATTTAGACACTAAGAGACATAAATTACATATAGCAATTGAGAATTGGCAGCATGATTTAAATATTGGATCTGTCGTCCGCACTGCCAATGCATTTAATGTCTCTGCGGTTCATATTGTTGGAAAGCGTGATTGGAATAAGCGCGGTGCAATGGTTACTGATAAATACCTGAGAGTGATCCATCACCCGACAATCGCCGATTTTTCAACTTGGTGCAAAGAAAACATTTTGCCGATTATCGGAATAGATAACGTTCCATCATCTAAACAACTTGAAGGGTCAGATCTGCCTGAATCTTGTGCGCTCCTTTTTGGCCAAGAAGGCGCGGGAATGTCAGATGAAGGCATTGCCGCTTGCGAAGTCTTATATGCAATTCAGCAATATGGATCTACGCGTTCTATGAATGCATCAGCTGCAGGAGCGATCGCGATGTATCACTGGGCGTTGCAGCACCTTCCAAGATTGAGCTAGTGGGTTAGTCACCTAGATCAGTTGGAGCGGGCACATCTTCCATCGCTTCACGCACTGCAATAAGGCGTCGATCAATCTCATTCGCCTCATCCATACGTCCTAAGCTGCGCAGAACCGTTGACATCCGCATCTCGATATCAACGATTAGTTCAAAATCTTTTGGCTCATCCTCAGAAATTATCTGTAATACGCCATCTAAAGTGGATAAGCCATCTTCTAGCTTGCCAATCAGTACTTCCGCTTTGCCGTATTCAAGAAGTGCGAAAGTTTCGCGGCGGTGGTCATGTCCAGTTTCAAATACATCGATCGCTTTACGTGCGGCTTCGAGCGCTTTTTCACCATCGCCAATTTCGACATAGCAAGAAGCAATTTTCTGATCGCAGCGAGCAACCTGTATGACTTCTTTCTCGGTCTTAAAAATCAAGCGCGCTTCTTTAAATGTTGTTATCGCTAAATCGTATTTCTTTAATTCGCGATAAGCGCATCCCAGGAGATGCAGATCGTTTGCCGCACCAACCTGGTTTCCATCAACCAAATGTTCTTGTGCACATTCATCCATAATCTCTACGACTTTTTCGAAATTCTTTGAGGCATACCACCACTCACCTAATGTGCAGGCGAGTTCAAGTGAAAGCGGTGATTTACTTTCGCGCAGAATTTCTACCGCTTTACTCATGGCAGATGCTGCTTCATCCATGCGCTTTAACTGATTTAAGTTGTAACCAATTGCAGAGTAAGCCTGTGCAAGTCCTTCGCTGGATTCTGCTGCGCCGAGTTCGGCGAAAATATCGCGTGCGGTTTCTGCGAGCGCGAGCGCTTCGTCATATTGACCGCGAGCAAAGATTCGGGCGGAGAGTTCGTAATAAGTATTTGCGCGTTCTGCGCCATTTACTTCCGGTATTCGATCCCAGAGCATTTCCTCGGATACGAGCTCGTCTTGGCCATCATCTTCGCTCATCGATACCCCCAGATCTATTTCACTTGAGTTGAGATTAGTCCAAAGTGGATCTACGGGAGCGCTGACTTAACCGTTTTCGGCTATTTTCCAGATGCGAATCATTTGCATCTGGGTTAAAATCAAGCCATGCATATCCCTGATGGGTTCATTGACCTTCCTACCTCTGGCGCTTTCGCCGTCGTAGCTGCCGCAGGTGTGGCATTTTCTATTCGTGGGGCGAAGTCCTCACTCGATGAAAAGACCGCGCCTCTGGCAGGTTTGACTGCCACCTTTATCTTTGCGGTGCAGATGCTCAACTTCCCGGTGGCGGCAGGCACCAGTGGTCACCTACTTGGCGCAGCCCTTGCTGCGGTTTTGATCGGCCCATACGCGGCAACCCTTGCCATAACAATCGTTCTGATTTTGCAAGCGCTTTTATTTGCCGATGGTGGGTTAAGCGCACTTGGTTTAAGTGTTTTCAATATGTCAATCGTTGCAGTCTGGTTTGGTTACGGCGTATTCCTATTGGTTAAGAAGATAGCACCGAAGAAGAAGATCTCAATCAGTATTGCAGCAGCCATCGCTGCGCTGCTTTCTGTGCCAGCTGCCGCGGCAGGTTTCGTTCTGCAATATGCAATTGGTGCAAACGCAACTTTTTCAGTAACAGCGGTTCTTACCGCAATGCTTGGTACACACTTGCTTATCGGAATCGGTGAAGCGCTAATCACTTTCTTTGCCGTCGGTGCAGTACTCGCCAGCCGTTCAGATTTAGTTTACGGATATAAAAATCAGGTTTCTCAATTAGAAATTCGGGCTAATTAATGAAGCAGAAAACATTTTTAATCTCGGGTTTCCTCGCATCGCTCTTTCTAGCCGGCATCGTTTCTTTCTATGCTTCATCTAGCCCAGATGGATTAGAGAAAGTCGCTGGCGATATTGGATTTATAGATTCTGCAAAAGAGCATACAAATAGTGATGGCGCTCTCGCTGATTACGGTGTTAAAGGCGTTGAGAACGCCCGCCTTTCAACAGGTGCCGCAGGAGTGATCGGCGTAATAGCTACTGGCGCTATCTCTACTGGACTCTTTTTCTTGATCCGTCGTAAACCTGGCGGATTAAAATAAAAATTCAAAGCCCAGACCTTGATCTCGTACATAGTCACGGCCACCATCACGGCCACGATGTAGGAGAACGTCTTTACTTACATCGACATTCGGTAGCCCATTCCCTAGCTGCCCACGTCAAAATTTTGACTGTTCTAGCCTTTATTTCGGTCTCCGTAGCCACTCCGATTACCCGCTGGCCCGCGTTTATCGCCTTCTTTAGCCTGTTGATCTTCACTGCGGTGATGAGCAAAATTCCGCTTCTGCTTCTCTTTAAGCGCGCTTTGATTGAAATTCCATTTATCTTCTTCGCGATATTGATGCCGTTTTTTGGTGAAGGAGAAAAGTTCTCTCTTCTCGGTTTAGAACTTTATCGTGATGGTTTGCTGGCCGGAACATCGATTGTAGTAAAAGGAACACTTGGCGTTTTGGCAGCCGTCATACTCTCCACGACCACAACTGCGCGCGAAATTTTACGCGGCCTAGAAACTTTAAAACTTCCTACGATTATGGTTCAGATCGCTTCATTTATGTTGCGCTACATCAATGTGATTAGCGATGAAATGGAGCGGATGAAAGTCGCCCGCGAATCACGTGGTTTTGTCGCAACTGGAATCAAACATTGGAAAGTTTTAGCGACAGCAGCGGCCGCGCTCTTTATCCGTTCATACGAACGCGGTGAGCGAGTGCACTTAGCCATGCTCTCGCGTGGCTTTGATGGCGTACTCCCATCTTTAAACAATCAATCTGTAACTGCGCGGCAATGGTTAACAGCGCTTTCCATCCCATTTCTAGCTCTCACTGCTTCACTTATTGCTCTAATGATTGGTTGGTAAATATGACTAGCACCCCGAGTCTGCAAATCTCCGAACTCGCATTTGCCTATCCCGATGGCAATCAAGCGCTCTTCGGTGTCAATTTAACAATTCAAAAGGGCGAGCGAGTGGCACTTCTTGGTCCAAACGGTGCCGGCAAGACAACTTTAGTAATGCACATGAACGGAATACACCCGACTATGCAGGGTGAAGTTCGTATCTCTGGACAGCTAGTCGACAGCAAAAACAAAGAATCGCTTAAAGCAATTCGCTCTAAGGTAGGAATTGTTTTTCAAGATCCAGATGATCAACTCTTTATGCCAACAGTTGGAGAAGATGTTGCCTTTGGCCCCTACAACATGGGTTTGCGCGGTGAAGAGTTAAATAAAGTAGTAGCCCAGGCGCTAACTCAAGTTGGAATGCTCGACTTTATCGATCGCCCACCGCATCACTTATCTTTTGGACAAAGGCGCAGAGTCGCGGTTGCGACCGTCCTTGCGATGAAGCCGGAGATATTAATTCTCGACGAACCATCATCTAATTTAGACCCAGCTAGTCGGCGTGAATTAGCCGATATTTTGCGCTCACTTGATATCACAATCGTGATGGTTACTCACGACTTGCCTTATGCGCACGAACTTTGCGAGCGTTCAGTGATTCTCTCGGGCGGAATAATCGTCGCCGATGGCAAGACTGATGCAATTCTGAAAGATAAGGCGCTATTGAAATCACACCGTCTCGAGCTGCCTGTAGGGTTTGTGTTATGACTACTGCGAACCCATTTGCCGAGAGAAGCACCCTTGAATACGAGCTTCCACCTTTTGCTCTCATAAAAGACGAGCACTATCTTCCTGCCTTTTATGAAGGCTGCACGCAACAGTTAGCGGAAGTTCAGGAAATCCTGAACACTCCAGGTGATGCAACATTTGAGAACACAATTGTTGCGCTGGAAAAAAGTGGGCAGATGTTGAAGCGTGTGCTTAGAGTGTTTTTCAATAAATCTTCAAGTGATACCAGTGATTCCTTAGATGCTATAGAAGAAGAATTAGCGCCTAAGCTTGCGGCGCATCAGGATGCAATTCAGTTAAATCCCGTTCTCTTTAATCGCATTAAATCCTTATATGAAAACCGTGAATCTTTGGGGCTTAACAATGAAGATGCTTGGTTGTTAGAGCGTTATTACAAAGATCTCGTCCATTCAGGTGCTCACCTATCTGAATCAGAACGCGAAAGATTGAAGCAGCTAAATGAAGAGCTTTCTAAACTATCAACCCAATTCGCTAAGAATGTATTGACTGATACAAATGACTTGGCTGTTCTGGTTGAAAGTATTGAAGAGCTAGACGGCTTGAGCGAAAACGAAATCGCGACAGCGGCTGCCGCTGCCAAAGAACGCGGCCACGAGGGTAAATGGCTGATCGCAATGGTGAATTTCTCCGGAAACCCTGTGCTTGATTCACTAACTAATCGCAAGCTTCGCAAGAAAATTATGCAGGATTCGCTGGTTAAAGCTAACCGCGGTAATGAAAATGACAATAAGGCAGTTCTGCTCAAGATGGTTATGTTGCGTGCCGAGCGCGCTAAGTTATTTGGCAATAACACGCATGCCGAGCACGTTATTGCCGTTCAAACAGCCGAACATCCTGACAACGTAAATGCGATGCTAAGAAAGATCGCGCCTGCCGCTGTTCGCAATGCCAAAATGGAAGCAGAAGACCTCAAGAAATCTGCAGGTGCTGATATTGAAAGCTGGGACTGGGGTTTCTATACCGAGCAGGTTCGTCTTGAGAAGTACAACATCGATACCAGCAAAATGCGTCCATACTTTGAGTTGGAATCAGTCTTAGAAAAAGGCATCTTTTTCGCCGCCAATAAACTCTTTGGAATTTCCTTTAAGGAACGTCCGGATTTAATTACCTACCATCCTGAAGCCCGCGCCTTTGATGTCTTTAATGAAGATGGCTCAAAGCTTGGGCTCTTCATCGGTGATTTCTACACTCGCGATTCAAAGCGTGGTGGGGCTTGGATGAATAGCCTGGTAAACCAAAACTTCCTCTTCAACCAACTTCCCGTTGTTGTAAATAACCTAAATATTGCAAAGCCTCCAGCCGGTAAACCCACGCTGTTAACTTTTGATCAAATTACAACTCTCTTTCACGAGTTTGGCCACACGCTTCACGGTTTGCTATCGCAAGTGAAATATCCACGAGTATCTGGAACAAGTGTGCAGCGCGACTTCGTTGAATTCCCATCACAGGTAAATGAGATGTGGATTTTGTGGCCAGAGGTCGTAGAAAATTATGCGCGCCATTTCGAAACCGGGGAGAAACTCCCCCAAGAGTGGATTGACAATTTAAATGCAGCATCTACTTTCAATGAAGGGCATGCGACTACAAGTTATTTAGCTGCTGCGATTCTAGATTTAGCGTGGCACTCACTCACAGTTGAAGAAGCGGCAAAAGTAAGCGATGTAGAAGCTTTTGAAACCCAGGCGATAAAAGACTATGGCCTTGATTTCGCTCCTGTACCTACGCGTTACCGCTCCACGTACTTCTCGCACATCTTTGCTGGTGGGTATTCAGCGGGTTACTACGGCTACATCTGGTCAGAAGTATTAGATGCCGACACCGTCGATTGGTTTAAAGAAAATGGCGGATTGCAGCGCAAGAACGGTGAGCACTTTAGAAACACGTTATTGGGACGCGGCGGATCGATTGATTCGATGCAGATGTTCCGCAATTTCCGGGGACGTGACTCAAAGATCGAGCCGCTTTTGAAGCGACGTGGTCTGTTATAGAAAGTGGGCCCAGACGGGCTCGAACCGTCGACCCACGGATTAAAAGTCCGTTGCTCTACCGACTGAGCTA
>CAMBOZ010000060.1 GCA_945869505.1 Bifidobacterium breve | reverse complement strand
AATGTAGATCTCGTCGGAGTTCGCGATGTTGTCGATAGCGCCGGACTTGATCGCGTATTTAACGTACTTCGCCAGCCATATACCGAAGAGCCAACAAACTGGTCTCGTCGCTACAAAGCAAATCTTGAAAAACTTGCCTCAGGAGATGTCATCAAGGTCGCAGAAGTTGTGCGCGATCTTTACCGTCGCGACTTAGACCGTGGCCTCTCTGCTGGTGAAAAGCGCATGCTCGCCAAGGCGAAGCAGATCCTTATCTCTGAGCTTGCTCTTGCTGAGCGCACAGATGAAGAAAAGGCTGCAACTCTCCTTGACGAGGTTCTCGCTTCTTAATTAGCGCAACTAACTCATGATCGCCGCAATCATTGCTGCCGCAGGCAGTGGCGAAAGATTTGGCGCAGAGATCCCTAAAGCACTAATCCAACTCGGTGATCGCACTTTAATTGAACATGCAGTTTCTTCTATCTCAACTGTTGCTGATCAAATAATCGTCACCGCACCAGCCGGATATGAAAAACAAATTCAAGCGCTAGTTGGCGATGGCATAACTGTCGTAACCGGTGGTGCGACTCGTTCGGAAAGCGTTCGTATCGGTTTATCCAAAGTTTTATGCGATGCCGAATATGTCTTAATTCATGATGCAGCGCGCGCACTGGCCTCACCGGCTCTGGCGCAAAGCGTTGTAGCAGCGCTGAAGTCTGGTGATGTTGCAGTTATTCCAGGACTTGCGCAAACAGATACAGTAAAAATTGTTGGGGAAGATTCAATCGTAACTTCAACTCCAGATCGAACATCGATGCGCAAAATTCAAACCCCTCAGGGATTTACTTACGCAGTAATTAATCAAGCGCACGCCGCATCAGGTGAGGCCACTGACGATGCTGCGCTGGTCGAAGCACTCGGAAAACCAGTGCGGGTTATCGCCGGTGAAGAACGCGCATTGAAAATCACAACTGCATCCGATCTAGCAACTGCGCTGCAGTTCTTAGGTAAATCAAATTCCTTTAAAACCGGTGTGGGCGTTGACGCTCATCACTTCGAAGTTGGACGACCACTTTGGCTAGCTGGTTTGTTGTGGCCAGATCAAGATGGTGTTGAAGGACATTCTGATGGCGACGTTGCTGCACACGCAATCTGTGATGCGTTATTTGCCGCAAGTGGTTTAGGTGATTTGGGTTCAAACTTCGGAACAAATAAACCTGAATATGCTGGCGCTTCTGGCACAACGCTATTAAAAGAAACGCTAGCTTTAATTGAAAAGAGCGGATTTAAAATTTCGCATGTTTCGGTACAAGTTATTGGTAATCGTCCCAAGATTGGTTCACGTCGCACCGAAGCAATTGCTGCGCTATCGCAGGCTCTAGGCGGCGCCGAAGTCGCGTTACTTGCAACAACAACCGATGGAATGGGCTTAACTGGCGAAGGCAAGGGCATTGCCGCCATTGCATCAGCGCTGATTTATTCTAAATAAGCCTTGCAAGATAGACTTAGCCAATGAGTTCGCTATCTTTATATGACACGCTAACGCGAACCACATCCCCATTTGTGCCACTCAAAGCTGGCGAAGTCGGAATTTATTTATGTGGTGCAACTGTGCAAGCACCGCCGCATATCGGCCATGTTCGCTCGGGTGTTAACTTCGATATCTTGCGCCGCTGGCTGATCAAATCGGGCTATAACGTCACCTTTATCCGCAACGTCACCGATATTGATGACAAGATTTTGCATAAGGCTGTTCACGAAAAAGCGCCTTGGTGGGCTGTTGCAATGAAATATGAACGCGCTTTCTCTGATGCTTACGCTGCTTTAAATGTGCAACCACCAACTTACGAACCACGCGCAACCGGTCACATCACCCAAATGATTGAGTTGATGGCGCAATTGATAGAACGCGGTGCGGCGTATGCCCCCGGCAACGGAGATGTTTACCTAGAAGTTCGCAAATTAGATTCTTATCTAACTCTTTCACGTCAGAAAGTTGATGACTTGCTGCCTGCAGCAGATGCTGACGAAACATATAAAAAAGATCCGCGCGATTTTGCACTTTGGAAAGCGGCAAAGCCAGGAGATCCATCTTGGCCAACTCCGTGGGGAGCAGGTCGTCCGGGTTGGCACTTGGAATGCTCTGCAATGGCGCACGCCTACTTAGGTGAGGCATTTGATATTCACGGCGGCGGTTTAGATTTAATCTTCCCGCATCACGAAAATGAGATCGCACAATCGGAAGCGGCAGGTTACGCATTTTCTAAGCGTTGGATGCATAACGCTTGGGTCACCGCATCTGGTGAAAAGATGAGCAAATCACTTGGTAATTCACTACAAGTTGCTGAACTTCTAAAAACTGTGCGCGGAATTGAATTGCGTTGGTATCTCGGCAGTGCGCATTACCGTTCGATGCTCGAGTTTTCACATGAAGCACTGGCTGAATCTGCAACAGCGTTTCGGCGAATTGAAGGTTTCTTAAATCGCGCCACTGAAATTTTGGGATCAGCGCCAATTCCAGTTATTTCACAAGGATTTACCGATGCAATGAACGATGATTTAGCGGTGCCAACGGCGCTAGCGGGAATATCAGAAGCGCTGCGTTTAGGTAATAGCGCAATAACTTCCGGAGATAAAGCGGTAATTTCAGCATCAGCCAGCGAAATTCGTGGTGCGTTAGAAATACTTGGCTGCGATCCATTTGATTCCGCCTTTGCAATTTCAGGTGGAGCAGATTTAACGGACGCACTTGATGGCGTTATACAACTTGCGCTGGCACAGCGCACCGCAGCGCGCGATCGAAAAGATTTTGCAGCATCCGATCAGATTCGCGATGGGCTTGCTGCTCTTGGCATAATTATTGAAGACACAGCACAAGGGCCACGTTGGTCTATCTCACAGATAAGCGAGAAGTAAATGGCCGGCACAGCAAAACCTCGTGGCGCAGCTCGAACCAGTTCTAAAAAAGGACCTACTGGTGGAACTGGCGGAAAAAATAAACGTCGCTTAGAAGGAAAAGGTCCAACGCCAAAAGCGGAAGACCGTCCTTATCACGCTGCAGCAAAACGTAAGAAGGCTGCCGAAAAGAAAGCCGCTCCACGCACTCGCACTGGACGCAGCGAAAAACCAAAGGGTGAAATTGTTTCAGGTCGCAATGCGGTGCTTGAAGCGTTGCGCGCCAGCGTTCCTGCAACAGAGTTAATTGTTGCGCGCAGTATTGACGTTGATGATCGCGTAGCTGAATCGCTACAACTTGCTTTGCATCACCAACTTCCAATTCGCGAAGTGCATCGCGCTGAAATTGAAGGTATTAGCGCTAATAGCCAAGGAATTATCTTGGCAATTAAGCCTTACCAATACTCTTCTTTCCAAGAGATAACTGAGCGCGCTAACCATCCAATTTTAATAGTTGCACTCGATGGCGTTACTGATCCAAGAAACCTTGGTGCGATTGTGCGAAGTGCTGCTGCATTTGGCGCTGCTGGTGTGGTTATGACCGAGCGTCGCGCAGCAGCAATGACGGCATCTGCCTGGAAATCATCTGCTGGAGCGGCCGCACGCCTGCCAGTTGCACAAGTAACAAATATGGCGCGCACCATTGATGACGCCAAGAAAATCGGCTGCTTTGTAATTGGCTTAGACGGTGAATCTGATCAGTCTTTGAGCGGCATGAAAGTTGCGAAAGAGAATGTGATGATCGTTGTTGGATCTGAAGGCAAAGGACTATCTCGCTTAGTGCGCGAAAAGTGTGACTTGGTTGTTTCAATTCCGATGCGTGCAACAACCGAGTCTCTTAATGCAAGTGTGGCTACATCAATTGCGTTGTTCTGGGTTGACGAGCAACGTCGCAAATAATTATCTAGAAAGAGCTAGGAAATGAAATATAAGCGTTTAATCGTCTGCGGAGACTCGTATTCCGAAGGTATGTCCGATGAAATCATAAACGGGCAATACCGCGGCTGGGCCGATCGCATTGCCGATGTTATGGCGCAAGAAGAGCCTGGATTTACTTACGTCAATTTGGCGATACGCGGCAAGTTACTGAAGCAAGTAATTGATGATCAATTACCAGTTGCAATTGGTTATGTAACTGGTCCAGATACTTTGTTATCTTTTCACGCCGGTGCAAATGACGCGCTTCGCCCTGGATATAAACCTGAAGTTTCACAAGCACTTTATGCAGAAGCAGTACGCCGCGCAGCAAAAACAGGGGCAACACTTATGTTATTTACAGTGCTAGAACGCACCGGAAATACTGGACGAGGCTCCGATGTATGGGCAGCGCGCTTTGGTGAATTTAACAAGATCGTTCGCAAAGTGGGAGCTGAGGTCGGTGCAATTATTATCGATGCCAATAATGAAACATTCTTTAGCGATAATCGTTTCCTTGCCTTTGATCGTTTGCATTTAAATGCTGAAGGACATAATCGCGTAGCCCAAGCTTTATTAGAAAAGTTGGGATATGAATTTGATCCAAGTTGGCGAATTCCATTGCCTCCAGCACAGCCAACTCCGTGGATGAAGAAGCGTTTAATCTCCGCCCTTTGGTTCTTCACTTTCGCACTCCCTTGGATCTGGCGTCGCCTCCGCGGTAAATCATCAGGAGATGGTCGCGTCGCAAAGTATCCAACGCCTACGAGCTGGCCTGTTTAGCCGCTGTACACATCACGATTACTTGAAATTCACCTAAAAGAGAGATGATGAACCTATGCCTGATGCTGTTCATTTGATTGATCGAGAGATTAGTTGGCTCTCCTTCAACGAGCGCGTCCTTGAATTGGCTGAGGATGAATCAATTCCTTTATTGGAGCGCGTCCGATTTTTAACGATCTTTGCTTCCAATTTAGATGAGTTCTATATGGTGCGTGTGGCGTCTGTTCTTGGAAAAATAGAGACGAACCCTAATTTAGTTAACTCGGCTGGATATACGCCATCAGAATTAATCGAAGCAATTTCCGTTCGCGTTCGTGAATTAACCCAAAGACATGCCAATCTTTTTAAGAAGAAGATCGCCCCAGAACTGAAGCTTCACGATATCGAGATTATTCATTGGGATGATTTAAGCGATGATGAGCGAAGTTATGTTTCTCGCATTTTTAGCGATCGTATTTTCCCGGTCTTAACTCCACTTGCCGTCGACCCATCTCACCCATTTCCTTACATTTCCGGGCTCTCCCTAAATTTAGCGGTCATTGTTAAGAACCCTAAGAGTTCAGAAGAGTACTTTGCAAGAGTGAAAGTTCCACCAATTCTTTCACGGTTAATTGCAGTGAGTCCAACTCCTCACAGCAAGAGATTTCTACCGCTAGAAGAGTTAATTGCAATTCATCTTCAAGAACTCTTTCCTGGAATGTTGATTCAGGATCATTACACATTCCGTGTTACGCGTAATCAAGATATTGAACTTGAAGAAGAAGATTCTGAAGATTTACTAAACTCGTTAGAACAAGAGTTAGCGCGCAGACGTTTTGGTCCTCCAGTTCGCCTAGAAATTGAAGAGGGCATTGATCAACACCTTTTAAGTACGCTGTGTAATGAGCTAGATATCAACCCAGCAAATGTTTTATCTCTGCCAGCGCCTTTGGATCTGACCGATCTAACAAAGATAGCTGACTTAGATTTGCCTAAGCTGAAATATCCGGCTTTTAGATCTCGCACCGTTGCCGCTCTGCGCGAAGTTGATTCCGAAGAACCAGACTTATTCTTTGCCGCTATTCGCCAAGGTGAGATTTTGCTGCATCATCCTTATGAGTCATTTACCTCATCAGTTGTGCAGTTTTTACAGCATGCCGCACAAGACCCAAATGTTTTGGCGATCAAGCAAACTCTTTATCGAACATCAGGTGACTCACCAATTATCGAAGCGTTAATCGAAGCTGCTGAAGCAGGAAAACAGGTTCTAGCAGTCATTGAAATTCGGGCTCGTTTTGATGAGCAGGCAAACGTTCGTTGGGCCCGCAAACTCGAAGCTGCTGGCGTACACGTCGTTTACGGTTTGATGGGGCTAAAAACACACGCCAAGATTTCTTTAGTTGTTCGCGATGAAGCACAAGGTTTGAGACTTTATTGCCACATGGGAACCGGTAATTACAATCCAAAGACTGCACGCTTTTATGAAGATTTAGGTTTATTAAGCGCCGATCCGTTATTGACGGAAGATTTAACAAAGCTATTTAATCAACTTTCAGGTTTTGCGCCTCATTCGACTTATTCGCGTCTATTGGTTGCACCGCGCACATTGCGAACCGGTTTGCTCGAGAAAATTGCGTTAGAAATATCTAACGCTAAGGCAGGTAGACCATCTGGTATTCAGATTAAATTAAATTCATTACTTGATGAAGAATTTGTCGAAACTCTTTATGAGGCATCACAAGCCGGTGTAAAAGTTGATTTGGTAATTCGTGGAATCTGTTCGCTCAAGCCTGGCATACCTGGTCTATCTGAAAATATCCAAGTTCGTTCAGTTTTAGGACGATTCCTGGAGCACTCTCGCATCTATCACTTTGTAAATGGTGGAGAAGATGAATATTGGATTGGTAGTTCGGATCTAATGCACCGCAATTTAGATCGTCGCGTTGAAAGTTTGGTGCGCATCGAGCGCCCAGTACATAAGTCATCCCTGCAGGAGATATTTGATCTTTCTCTCAGCGATGAAACAGCAAGTTGGCATCAATCTAAAGAGAAGTGGGTTCGAGTAGCAAAGAATGCAACAGGTGAGCCTTTGCAAGATCTGCAGAGCGTGTATATCAAGCGATATAAGAAAGTGCATTAATGTCTAAAGACAAAGCAACACCCTTGATTCAAGCAGCAGGGGCAGTTTTATGGCGTAAAACAAGTAACTCCGATCTTGAGATAGCAATTATTCACCGGCCAAGATATGACGATTGGTCGCTACCAAAAGGAAAAGTAGAACCAGGTGAGTCACACATATCCGCTGGTTATCGGGAGATTCAAGAAGAGACTGGTTACGAATCTGTATTTGGACCTGAAATAGGAACTGTTGTTTATAAATTAGAAGGTGCTCCGAAAGAAGTTCGATACTGGGCTGCGGAAGCAACTGAACAGACTGGTAAACCAAATCTTGAAGAAGTAGATCAAGTGGAATGGTTAGCGCCGAAAAAGGCAAAAGAGAAGCTAACTAATAAAGATGATCGAGCCATAGTTGATTTCTTTCTAGATTTTGGCGCTGATACTTTCCCAATAATTTTATTGCGCCATGCCAAAGCG
>CAMBOZ010000059.1 GCA_945869505.1 Bifidobacterium breve | reverse complement strand
CCTGGCGGGTTGCCCGAGCGGCCAATGGGAGGGGACTGTAAATCCCCCGGCTCTGCCTTCGAAGGTTCAAATCCTTCACCCGCCACCAAAGACTGCTCAACTTGAGCAGTCTTTTTGCATATCAATCGCAATTAGACATAGATAAACGGCGCTAATAGCCTTTGCGAGTATTGCTAACTCCACGAAAGGGAGACATCGTGCAGAAAAAGAAGACTCTTATATTTGCAGTATCACTTGCTTTAGCTTTTGGATTAACCGCATGCTCTAGTTCAGAATCAACTGATGTTGCATCAGCATCTTGCGAAAGGGCCGATCTTGCAACTATTACTGATGGCAAGCTAACAATCGCAACTGGCGAGCCTGCTTACTATCCTTGGATTATCGACGATAAGCCAGAGTCTGGTGAGGGCTTTGAAGGCGCAGTTGCTTACGCAGTTGCCAAGCAACTCGGATTTTCAAATGATGAAGTTGTCTGGGTTCGCACCACATTTGATGGCGCTGTGACACCAGGTGAAAAGAACTTCGACTTTAACTTGCAGCAATTCTCAATCACAGAAGAGCGTAAGGCTGCAGTTGATTTTTCTTCTCCTTACTACACAGCACCACAAGCGATCGTTTCTTACAAGGGCAGCAAGATCGCCGGAAAGACATCACTTGCAGAGCTAAAGGATGCAAAGCTAGGTGCAGCAGTCGGTACAACATCACTTGATGCTATTGAAAGCCAGATTGGTGCTAAGCCACAGGTATTTAATGACAATGCTGCTGGCGTTACTGCGCTAAAGAATGGTCAGATTGATGGTCTTGTCGTTGACCTGCCCACAGCTTTCTATCTCTCAGGAGTAGAAGTAACTGATGGCTTAATTGTTGGCCAACTACCTTCAACAGGTTCTGGAGATCAATTTGGTCTCTTGCTTGCAAAGGGCAGCAAGATCACAGCATGTGTATCTGGCGCTGTAGATGCAATAACCGCTGATGGCACATTGGCTGCGATTACTGATAAGTGGCTAGCCACTGATGCAGGCGCACCAGTATTTAAGCCATAAGTAACCATAAGTAATTAGCAATAAAAGTTAGATAAACGCGGTAGTTTGGCGACCATGTCAGAGAAGAAAACCTCTGCTTGGTCGCCAAGCTCACGCGAACTAGATCGTCGCGCGCTTCGTCGCAAGTTAAATCGCAAGCAAAGTCTTATTGCCGCCGTTTCATCGGTTTTGGTGCTTGGCACTCTCACAATAATTTTGGTTACTTCTCCTGGTTGGGAAGTCGTAAAAGCCACTTTCTTTGATATTGAATATGGCAAGGAAGTATTTCCTACGGTCTTAAAAGGTCTCTGGATAAACCTGCAGTTAACTTTCTTTGGTGGATTAGCCATTGGAGTTATCGCGATGGGTCTGGCGCTTTTGCGAACGACTAAATCTCCCGCACTGACCCCATTTAGATTTTTGGCAACTGCCTACGTTGATATTTTCCGAGGCGCTCCACTTATCTTGATTATTCTCTTAGTCGGTTTTGGTGTCCCTGCGCTAAGACTGCAAGGAATTTCAAGCAACGTCATCGTGCTTGGCACAATCGCTGTTGTACTTACCTACTCTGCGTACGTTGCTGAAGTTATTCGTTCCGGAATTCTCTCCATACATCCCAGTCAAAGAGCAGCAGCGCGTTCACTCGGATTGACCTCCGGACAGACAATGCGCTTTGTGGTTTTACCGCAAGCACTGCGCCGCGTCGTGCCACCGCTCTTAAATGACTTTGTATCACTCTTAAAAGACACAGGTTTAGTATCAATTCTCGGCGTCACTGATGCTGTTCGTGCGGCACAAATCAACGCCAGCCGCACCTTTAACTACACGCCATATGTAGTTGCAGCAATTCTCTTTTTATTAATTACGATTCCGATGACGCGCTATACCGATCGCGCGATTAGACAGCGCACCCAAGCACAGAACTCGGAAGGGGCGATTTAATGGCATACGTCCTGGAGTTACAGAACGTTCGCAAGGCCTTTGGTTCTGAAGTTGTGTTGAATAATCTTTCCTTACAGGTACCTGAGCACACCGCCACAGTATTAATAGGTGCTTCTGGCTCTGGAAAATCCACCCTGCTGCGTTGCATCAACTTGCTAGAAACTATCGATGATGGGCAGATCTTCTTAGATGGATTAGAAATAACCGATCCGGAGATTAAGGTGGATGAGATACGCCGCAAGCTAGGAATGGTTTTTCAATCATTTAATCTCTTCCCACATAAAACGGTGCTTGAAAACATCACGCTGGCGCCGGTAAAGGTGCAGAACAAGGATGTTGAAGAAGCGCGCGATATAGCGAAAAAGCTGCTCTCACGGTTTGATCTCGCTGATAAAGCAGATCAGTACCCAGATCGTCTCAGTGGGGGACAGCAGCAACGTGTGGCCATCATTCGATCACTCGCTGTAAATCCCCGACTTTTACTTTTAGATGAAATCACATCTGCCCTCGACCCTGTCCTTGTAAATGAGGTCTTAAGCATTGTGAGAGATTTAAAACAAGATGGAATGACCATGGTTCTAGCTACCCACGAAATGGGATTTGCGACACAGGTCGCAGATGAAGTTTGCTTCCTGGAATCAGGAAATATTCTCGAACGCGGAAGCGCGGAGCAGGTACTCAAAAATCCTACTAATCCAAAGACGCAAGAGTTCTTAAAGCGAGTGCATCAAGCAGGGCGACTTTAGATTTAATTTTTAAGGTGATAAGTTCAATACCTTGAATAAGGAGCAGTGAAATGTCTAGCGCTTTTGAGGCAATCGTTTGGCAAGATGGAAAGATCATCTTGCTGGATCAGACGAAGATTCCTACTTCTGAAACCTACAATTCGTACGATGAAGTCGTCGATTTTATTGACGCTATTCAAAATTTAGTGGTCCGCGGTGCTCCTGCACTTGGCGTTGCCGGAGCTTATGGAGTCGTGCTGGCAATCGATGAAGCTAGCCGTAAAGGGCTCAGCGCTAAAGAGCTAGAACACAACCTTGATTTACTGCGTGATGCCCGACCAACGGCGGTTAACTTGGCCTGGGCGGTTGAACAAATTCGCAAACATTTACCTGCAGGAAGAGATGCAGTCCTTGCGGCCGCACATCAATTAGCGCGCGAAGATAAAGAATCAAGTACCAGCATGGGAAACATTGGCGCGGACTGGTTGATCAATAAATTAGGTTCAAAACCTTTAACGCTTCTTACTCATTGCAATACCGGTTCGCTGGCTACAACAGGCACCGGCACAGCGCTCGGCGTAATTAAGGAATTACACAAACGCGGGAGCGTGAAAGAAGTTTATGCAGATGAAACGCGCCCCTTGTTGCAAGGTTCTCGCCTTACCGCTTGGGAGTTAATGAAATCTGATATTCCTTATCGGATCGAACCAGATGGCGCCGCTGCCATGGCGATATTAAGTGGCCGAATCGATGCTGCACTTATTGGCGCAGATCGCATCGCAAAGAACGGTGATTCGGCCAACAAGATTGGCTCACTTGGGGTTGCACTCGCTTGTCACGCAGCAGGAATTCCATTCCTTGTTGTCGCACCAGAATCGACAGTAGATCGCTCAATCGCAACTGGCGAAGAGATACATATAGAAATTCGTGGGGATGAAGAGCTAACTCACTTTAAGGGTGTTCAGGTTGCCCCAATCGGTGCAAAGACATTTAACCCAGCATTTGATGTGACACCAGCAAGGTACATAAGCGCAGTAATTACTGAGAAACAATCCTACGAAATAGAAAAAGGCGAAACGCTATGAGTGAATTAAAGCCATTGCACGATCTTGTTGCACGTTCTCAGAAGATCGGCGCTGATCAATCTATGGTTGTTTACGGCGGCGGAAACACTTCGAGTAAAGGTGAGATCAAAGATCACCTAGGTCGACTTAAGAAAGTTTTGTGGGTTAAAGGTTCTGGCGCGGATATGCAGTACGCAGTCGACCGTGATTACCCAGCCTTGTACTTAGAAGATTTGCTAGCGCTACGTGATTTTGATGCTTTAGATGATGACACGATGGTTGATTACGTAACTCGTGCTTTAGTGGACCCAACTTCACGCCGTCCATCAATTGAAACACTTTTACATGGTTTTCTGCCCGCCAAGCACATTGATCACGTGCACGCGGATGCGATATGTGCGCTCACCAATCACCCGCAAGGTGAAAAGGCTGTTCAAGAAGCGCTCGGTAAAGATTTTGCATACGTTGACTGGATCCGCCCAGGATTTAACCTCTCAAAGATTGTTGGCGGCCTATCCGACTATGCAGGTGTTGTTCTTGCTCATCACGGATTAGTTGTTTGGGATGAAGATTCAGATAAGTGTTATCAAAAAACGCTCGATACCGTGGCATTGGCTGACAAATACTTGGATTCACTTAATAAGCGCCCTAAGGCGAATTTCCAACATCAAGAGCTACCTGATGAGGAACTAAAGGATTTGCTACTCAAATTACGTGGGACTATTGGTAAAAAACAGCTATTGCGCACCGATTCTCGTTTGGCCGAAATTGCTGCCCGCCCAGATCTAAAGAAGATTCTTGCCCTTGGTTCTTCTAGCGCAGATCACATGTTGCGTATCCGCCCTAAGTCAGCAACTGTTACTTTGGAAGATACTGAAACTGGCATTAAAGAATTTCGCGAGAATTACGCCGCATATTTTGAGGCAAATAAGTCACTGCTTCCAGCTGGTTATGTAAGCCACGGAAATGATCCGAAGGTAATAATTGTGCCTGGCGTTGGCGCAGTAACTGCCGCAACAACTATTAAAGAGAACACGATGTTGGCCGACATTGCTTCGCACACCCACAGCGTTGCAGCACGCGTCGTCGATGTCTTTGGTGATGGCGACACGATTTCTGATGCAGAAATTTTCGGCTTTGATTACTGGCCAATGGAGCTATTTAAGTTAAAGAACAAGCCAGCACCAGCACAGCTAGATGGCCACATAATTATCGTCACCGGAGCGGGTAGCGGAATAGGCAGAGGCGTTGCACTTGAACTTGCTAAACGTGGTGCACACCTAGTACTTGCAGATATTGAAGAAGCAGGCCTTATTGCAGTCGAAAAAGAATTTGCCGAAAACAAATGCAATCCACCGTTGCTCATTTTAGGAGACCAATCAAAGGAAGTTGATGTGCAGGCAACTGTCACAAAAACCATTAAACACTTTGGCGGCCTTGACGGAGTTGTTATTAATGCCGGTATCGGTATCAGCGACAAGCTTGAAGATCTCGATGTAGAAAAATGGCGCCGCGGATTAGATATCAATTTATCTAGTGCATTTATGCTCACTAAAGAGTCAATGAAAGTTATGCGCAAACAAAAAATGGGTGGATCACTCGTTTATGTTGCGAGCAAGAACGCATTCTCTCCAGGGGCGGGCTTTGGTGGTTATTCAGTGAGCAAAGCTGGAATGTTGCAATTAATGCGCATCGCAGCATTGGAAGGCGGAAGCGCAGGTATTCGCTGCAACGGAATTAATCCAGATGCGGTCTTTGATAACAGCAAACTGTGGGAAGGTGGAATTCGCGAACAACGCGCTGCTGCTCACGGGGTAAAGCCCGATGAGCTTGAAGATTTCTATGCCTCTCGCAACTTGCTTAATGCGCGAGTGAGAAGCCTTGATGTTGCGCGTGCAGCAGCCTTTTTCTTGAGTGATGAGTCATCTCGGACAACAGGAAGTGTCATAGCCGTAGACGGCGGTGTATCTTCTGCTTTCCCTAGATAATTTTCGGGTTATTTCTCAAAATAAGGTGGAGGCGCTTTAATGGAACGCATTCACATCACCTATGCCTTTTTAGGTGAAAACCCGACTGCAATTGCAGACCTCATCCGAGCCGAACAGACTATTGAATTTCCAATTGAGTTAGCGCCAACTTGGATCCAAGATGAAGTTGTTGGAAAAGTCGAAGAGATTAGCTCTAGGGATAAAAACAACCACTTAATAACTATCTCCTATAACCCAGACGTCACTGGGGGAGAGTTAACTCAGTTCTTAAATGTTTTGTGGGGCAATGCTTCACTTTTTCCAGGCGTGAAAATAGTTGACCTCAAACTTCCTGAGTCGATTCTCAATAACTTTAAGGGACCTCGTTTTGGAATAAGTGGTTTACGCAAAATCTTTAAAGCAGAAACTCGACCGCTAATTGCTACAGCACTTAAGCCAATGGGCTCAGATGCAAAGACGCTCGCCGAAATGGCGCGCACTCTTGCGCTGGCCGGATTTGATTTAATTAAAGATGATCACAGTCTGGCCAATCAACCTTGGGCCACTTGGAAAGAACGCGTAACTTTGATTTCAGCTGCAGTCAAAGAAGCCAACGAGGTTACTGGTGGAAATTGCGCTTATATACCAAGTTTAAATATGCCTTTTGATCAAGTGATAGCCGCTGCACACACAGCGAAAGATCTCGGCGCAGGTGGACTGTTGGTACTTCCCGGCATCACTGGTTTTGATTCTTTGCGAGTCATCGCCGAGGATGACACTTTAGCTCTGCCGATTCTGGGGCATCCCGCAATGTTAGGTTCATTAGTAATACCTAAAGAAGTTGGCATAAACCATGGAATCGTTTTCGGAACTTTGATGAGGTTAGCAGGGGCAGATATTTCTATATTTCCGAATATTGGCGGACGGTTCTCGTTCACCGCTGAGCAATGTTTAGAAATTGCTGATTTATCACGTAAAAAGCTCGGATCACTAAAGCCAATCACAATCGCACCCGCTGGTGGAATGACTTTAGAGCGGATTCCAGAAATGATTGATATGTATGGAAAAGACACTGCGTTATTGATTGGTGGAGCGCTCTCGCGCGGACACCTTGCAGATAATGCCGCTCGCATGTGCGAATTGGTGCGCTCCTACTAAACTTAGCCACATCATGTGGAATAAATTAAAGAAACTGTTTGCGGACCGCCGAGTGTGGGTCCGCCAGATAGTTGTGGCTGGCCTAGCTGGCGCTGTTTCCTGGCAAGTTGGTGATCTGCTAATTGAAGACGGCGGTGTCGTCGCCGCAATCGTCTGCACCCTTTCTATCAGAATCTCACTCCACAAATCGGTGCGCGAAGGCTTTGGTCAGATCGTCGGCACAGCAATCGGGGCAACTGTTGCCTTAATAAATGTTTCAATCTTTGACGTTGGTTTTATCGCTGTTGGACTGACTGTTATTTTCTGCGCAGTCGTCGCACGAGCCCTTCACTTGGGCGAAGTAGCATCTGTAAATGTGCCAGTTACCGCACT
>CAMBOZ010000058.1 GCA_945869505.1 Bifidobacterium breve | reverse complement strand
AACGGCGATAGCGCTATCTGACTCAATATCCACCTGCGAACCTTACTTCGTTACTTGCTCAAAACTGCGCACGGAGCGTAGAGTCGCGCCAACAGAAAGAGGTTTCTCGCTTGAACGCTAAATCGACATTTGATGATGATGTGGCAACTACCGCCACCCTCCTTGGACGAGAACCAAAGAATTTTCGCATCCCACCCGCACCGGTTGAAGGTCTAGATGCAAAAGTAATCTCTATCTTTAATCAAAAGGGTGGAGTTGGTAAGACAACGACGACAATCAACTTGGGCGCTGCAATTGCAGAGCTCGGTCGACGCGTTCTTCTAGTCGACTTTGACCCACAAGGCGGTCTATCACTCGGCTTAGGCGTTAATGCACACGCTCTTCCTCTTGAGAACACTGTTTACTACGCGCTCATGACACCGGATGCGAATATTGATGAAATTGTTTTGAAATCATCCGTTGCCAATCTTGATTTCTTGCCTGCTAACCGTGACCTTGGAACCGCAGAGACAACTCTCGGTGCAGAAATTGGCGGTCAACAATATTTAAAGCGCGCTTTGGCTCGCTTAAAAGATCGCTACGACGTGATCCTGATTGATTGCCAGCCAACAATGGGTCAGTTAACAATTAACGCGCTTGTCGCATCTAACGAAGTTATTGTGCCGTTGCAATGCGAATACTTTGCTCTGCACGGTTTTATTGAACTCAAAGGAAATATCGAAAAAGTAAAGAACTTCCTAAATCCTGATCTTAATTTAATTGGCATTTTGGCCACGATGTATGAGAAGAAGACTCTTCATAATCGCGAAGTATTGACAGCGATTCTTGAAAAATACCCTGACGATGTCTTTGAAACTATTATCGCCAAGACTATTCGTTTCTCAGAAACAACAGTTGCCGGTGAACCAATCACGAGTTACGCATCATCATCGGGTGGAGCTGCTTCCTATCGCAGACTCGCCCGTGAATTAATTTCCAGAGGAGGCGCACGATGACCCGCAGAGCCAGTTTGCCAGGAGCCGATGAGTTATTTCGAGCCAATACCCCAGCACTTAGCGCAGTGCGTCAAGTAGTTGAAGAAGCGCAGGAAGTTTCTAAACCTATAGGCGTGAGTGCAACACCAAAGAGTAAGAAAGGTGTTCGCTCAACTCCGCGTCGTCGCGTTACAACTGTTGACCGATCCCCATCCGGTCGCGAAAGACACGATGAGAAAATCACTGTCTACCTATCCCCTGATGAACTCTTCGATTTAGATCAAGCGCGTCTAACACTTCGCGGTGATCTTGGTTTAGCAGTAGATCGCGGCCGTATTGTGCGTGAATCTATCGCTGTGATCGTTGCTGATCTAGAAGCTAAGGGCGATCAAAGTATTCTCGCTCGTCGTTTACGCGGCGTTTAATTCGCTCGCGGGTGCGCGCTGGCATAAGCCTCGCGCACCTTATCTATAGTAATCAGAGTGTAAATCTGCGTTGTTGTTACAGAAGAATGCCCCAATAGCTCCTGGACAACTCGGATATCTGCTCCACCATCTAAAAGATGAGTTGCATACGAATGTCTAAACACATGCGGTGATACTTTTCCGGTCAATCCAGTTGCAACGGCTGCATTAATCACTGTTTGCCAAGCGCTTTGCCGAGACAATCTCGTTCCCTTTGAATTTAGAAAGAGCGCCGAGGTTGATTTGGCCGATTTTGATTTCTCAAGATACATTGGACGAAGTCGCACCAAATAGTTTTCAATAGCCTCTTTAGCGAAACTCCCTAACGGAACAATTCGTTCTTTGGATCCCTTTCCACGCAACTTGAGCGTAGTGATCTCATCTCCAATTAAAGTTGACTTGCCCAAATCTGCGACATTTAGACCAACGATCTCACTCACGCGAGCTCCAGTTCCGTACAAGACTTCAAGAATTGCGCGATCTCTAAGTGCCGTTAAATCACCAATGCGCTCTGTTGAATTGAGAAGTGAGGTGATTTCAAGGATGGTGAGCGCCTTTGGCAATTTGCGTGGTAAGCGATTAGCGGTCATCTCAGTCGTTGGATCAAATATTGAATACTCGCGAGAGGAATACTTATAGAAAGTCTTAAGTGCAGAGATTGCTCTATTTATTGAGGCTAAGGCTAAACCTGAGTCTTTGAGCGAAACTTCAAACTCCATCACAGTTCCCGAATCGAGCTTTTCAAAATCTAAGCCGTGCGCAGCAAGATAGTCTGCGAACTTCGATAAATCTCGCGAATAAGCCGCGATTGAATTGGCCGAGAGTCCGCGCTCTATTTGTAGATGATCTAGAAAACTTTTACGCGCGCTTTCAAACTGCATAACCGTGGGCCACTGCTACTGCGTCATATCTGACCTTACCTGCGTGCACATTTAAACCGCGAGCCAGCGCCGGATCATCAGCGATTGCTTTCTCCCAACCTTTATTTGCGATTGACAAAGCATATGGAAGGGTTGCATTTGTTAATGCATAAGTTGATGCAACTGGAACCGCCCCTGGCATATTTGCAACGCAGTAGAAAATAGAGTTATGAACTTCAAAAGTCGGCTCAGCGTGAGTGGTTGGTTTGGAATCTTCGAAGCAACCGCCCTGATCGATAGCGATATCGACAAGGACAGACCCAGGCTTCATCTGTGCAACTTGGGCATTAGTAACTAACTTGGGTGCTTTTGCGCCGTGCACTAGAACTGCACCGATAACTAGATCTGCCTGCTTCAGTTCACGATCAATAGCGTGCAGTGTCGAAGCAAGCGTTTTAATTCTTCCGTTGTAAAGTGAATCGATATATGCCAATCGCGGCAATGAGCGATCAAGTACCGTCACATCTGCGCCCATACCCATTGCAATAACAGCAGCGTTAAGTCCGGCAACTCCCCCACCAATTACAACTACTTTGCCAGGAGCAACTCCCGGAACACCAGCGAGCAAAACACCGCGACCACCGTTTGGTTTCTGCAGAGCATAAGCGCCAACCTGAACAGCCAAACGTCCAGCAACTTCACTCATCGGCGCTAAGAGCGGCAACGCTCCATCAATTTCGACTGTCTCGTAAGCAATTGCAGTTGTTCCACTCTTTAAAAGCGCATCGGTGCATTCCTTCGACGCGGCTAAATGCAGGTAAGTGAAAAGGATCTGTCCAGAGCGAAGACGTGGGTACTCCACGGCAATAGGCTCTTTAACTTTTAGAATCAGATCGGCTTGGGACCAAATTTTCTCAACATCAGATTCGATACGTGCGCCAGCTGCGACAAAATCTGCATCACTAATGGCGGAACCAACACCTGCGCTTGTTTCAACAACGACTTGATGGCCAGAACGAACAAACTCGAATACACCCTCAGGAGTAAGTGCAACTCTTGATTCGTGAACCTTAATTTCTTTCGGTACACCAACTAACATTTTCAACCTTTCGCAGCAATAGCCGCCGAAATCAAACCAACAAATAGCGGGTGTGGTCGTGTTGGACGTGAACGCAGCTCAGGATGAGCCTGTGTTCCCACGTAATAAGGATGTACCTCTGCAGGTAGTTCTACAAACTCAACGAGGTCGCGCTCTTGAAAGAATCCTGAGAATGAAAGACCAGCACTCGAAATCTGATCGCGAGATTGATTGTTTACTTCATATCGATGGCGGTGTCGTTCAGAGATTTCATTTGCACCATAAGTCTTGGCAACGATAGATCCTGGAGTAAGTGATGCCTTATAGAGACCTAGACGCATCGTCCCACCCATATCGGCTTCACCTGAAACGATGGCTTTCTGATCATCCATTGTTGCAATCACGTGTGTTCCGGATTCAGGAGAAAATTCAGCTGAATTAGCATCTTTAATTCCCGCGAGATTTCGCGCTGCTTCAATAACCATACATTGCAAACCTAGACAGAGACCTAAAGTTGGAATCTTGTTGGTGCGCGCATAAGTTAGCGCACCCAATTTACCTTCAATTCCGCGAACTCCAAATCCACCCGGCACACAAATTGCATCAACTTCAGAGAGAGCTTTCTTTGCGCCTTCTGGTGTTTCACAATCATCACTTGGGACCCAAACAATTGAAACTTTTGCATTATTAGCAAAGCCACCAGCTCTTAGTGCCTCTGACACCGAGAGATAAGCATCTGGTAGATCAATGTACTTTCCGACAAGTGCGACCTTAACCTGGTGTTTCGGATGATGAACTTTCTCTAAGAGTTCATCCCATTCGCCCCATTGCACTTCGTGTCCACCAAGTGCCAGGCGTCTGACAACATAAGCATCTAGGCCCTCGGCGAAGAGAACCTTTGGAATGTCATAGATTGAAGGAGCATCGACCGCGGCAACGACAGCTTCCACATCAACGTCGCACATCAACGAAATCTTCTTCTTTATCCCGATAGGAATTTCGCGATCAGAACGCAATACGACCGCATCTGGTGCGATACCGATACTTCTGAGCGCAGCGACTGAGTGCTGTGTTGGCTTTGTCTTTAACTCACCGGATGGTCCGATATATGGGACTAGCGAAATGTGTAAATAAAAGACATTATCGCGGCCTACTTCTTGACGCATTTGTCGGGCGGCTTCTAAAAATGGCTGAGATTCAATATCTCCAACCGTGCCACCGATTTCGGTGATCACAACATCAACATCTGGTGATGACATCGCATTCATTCGTTCTTTAATTTCATTAGTGATGTGAGGAATGACCTGAACTGTTTCGCCAAGATATTCGCCGCGACGTTCACGAGCGATAACGCGTGAATAAATCTGACCAGTTGTCACATTCGCCGAACCTTCGAGATTGCGATCTAAGAATCTTTCATAGTGGCCAATATCTAAATCAGTCTCAGCACCATCATCGGTAACGAAAACTTCACCGTGTTGAAAGGGGTTCATTGTGCCTGGATCAACGTTTAGATACGGATCCAGCTTCTGCATTGTGACTCGAATGCCTCGTGCGACAAGGAGGCGACCTAAGCTAGAAGCGGTGAGACCTTTGCCAAGACTTGAGGCGACTCCGCCAGTTACGAAAATATGCTTAGTCACATGCGCTTGGCCCATGGAAGACAAACCTATCATCTGGCCCCAGCTATTTAGAAATTGACTCGCGCATCGCTAGCAATTCAGCAGCATGTTCTTGCGCACTCGCTGAACCTTCCAGCCCGGCGAGCATGCGGGCGATCTCTGCGACCCGCGCCTTATCTTCCAACTTTGTTACATCAGATTGCGAAACGGATCCGTCGCTGCTCTTCTTAACCACAAAGTGTGTATCTGCCCACGCTGCTACTTGTGGCAAATGTGTAACCACTATCACCTGAGTATGTTTTGCTAGCGCGGCCAAGCGACGACCGACTTCAATTGCGGCTTTTCCACCAACGCCGGCGTCAACTTCATCAAAGATGTATGTGCCAACTGGATGCGTTTGTGCAAGGACAACTTCAAGGGCCAACATTATTCGTGACATTTCTCCGCCACTTGCACCTTTGCCTAGCGCAATATGTGGTGCACCAGCGTGTCCTTGGATCTGCATCGCAATCTCGTCACAGCCTAAATTCGTGAAATCAGATTCCTTAAGTGCACCAGTGTAATTAGCGGATGTAATTGCAATCGAAAAAACTGTCTGAGGCATTGCGAGAGCGCTTATCTCCGCTGTCACTTCTTTCGACAGTGCCAACGCTGCTTCATTTCTTAAATCGGTCAACTTCTTAGCGCTCTTTACTAATTCGCTCTTAATGCCAGCAAGTTCACTCTGCAATTCTTTTATTCGATCTTCTCCACCATTTAAATCTGCGATCGCTTCCTTCGCACCTTTGGCGCGCGCGGCTAGCAGGATTAAATCTTCATCGGGATCTATTGAACTGCCGTATCTCTTAAGAAATGCGTTGATCGCTGCCTTGCGACTCTGCAGAGCATCCAATTTTCCAGGATCTGCCTCAAGTGCGGTTAAGTAAGAAGTAAGTTCTCGTGCAGCATCATCTATTAAGAAGAAACCTTCGGCGATCGAACCCGCAATATCATCTAGCTTTGAATCCTTGCCCTTTGCTATATCTAGAAATCTGCGCACAGCGCCCAAGGCTGTTAGCGCACCAGATGTCTCGTCAGAGAGAGCTTCTGTAGCGCCCGCACTCGCAGAACGCAGATCTTCGACGCTGGAAAGGCGTGCGATCTGATTAGTCGTCTCAGCGTATTCACCGCGGACCGCTTTTAACTTCTGCCAAACCTGTAGAAATTCTTCCAACTCGAGGATTTCACGATCTTTCTTACTCGCGCTATCAACTGCTGATTTAATGCGAGCCTTCAATTCGTTGTAACTTGAGAAAACCTCTTGGTATGAAGATAACTCTTTAGAAAACTTCGCACCCGCATAGCGATCGAGCAACTCTCTTTGCCTTGCAGGTTTAACTATCTGATGGTTTGCTGCCTGACCATGTATCTCAACTAACTGGTCTGCAAAACTTGAAAGGGTGGCCGCCGGAACAGTTGTGCCACCAGCAACCGCCTTACTCTTTCCATCGCTATTAATGGTGCGAGTAAGAATTAATGACCCATCTGAAATATCAGATCCAGAACTGTCTACGATCTCCTGTAGATCAGGCGCTACTGCAGGAAGATTAAACTGCGCCGAGGCGACCAAGCGCTCTGTTCCGGTGCGGACTAATGAACTATCGCTCTTTCCGCCGAGTACCAAGGCAAGCGCGGTCAAAATCATGGTTTTGCCCGCGCCAGTTTCCCCAGTTAAAACATTTAAACCGCTGCCAAGCTCGATCGTTGATTGATCAATTATTCCTAGATTTCGAATGGAGATTTCTTCTAGATAAGTACGTTCACTCACCGCGCCAGCCCTCAACGGGAAGTTTGAATTTTGCAACTAATCTATCGGTGAACAAGGTCGGTTTTATATGTGCAAGTTTGATCACTGATACATCTTTGGTGATATGAACTTGATCCCCAGCTGTTAGTGAAAATTTACGTAGCGAATCTCCTGACAAAAGTGCGCCTGAGGATTCAATTTCTACAACTATTTCCGATGACGGCGAAACCACCATTGGGCGTGAAAAAAGTGCATGTGCTGAGATAGGCAACAGAACAAGTGCATCAATCTCTGGCCAAAGAACTGGTCCGCCAGCGCTGAATGCATAAGCGGTTGAACCAGTTGGTGTTGAACAGATTAAACCGTCACAACCCCAACGCGAGAGTGGGCGGTTATCAATTTGAACAAAAAGTTCAACCATTGTTGTGCCATCGCGTTCGACGGTGACTTCATTTAGCGCCCATCCATCTGCAACAACAGCGCCATCGCGGATCACCGAATAGTTAAGAACCATACGGTTTTCAGTGACATATCCCTTTGCGACGATACTCGCCGCGATCTCGGCCAGAGTTGGTTTCTCAACTTCAGCTAAGAATCCAAC
>CAMBOZ010000057.1 GCA_945869505.1 Bifidobacterium breve | reverse complement strand
GCTTATTTGGAGGTGTCATTTGTCATATCCCTTTCTTCATTACGCACGATAGGCGAGCATCCTTAGAGAAGAGTGAGAACACCACTCATTAATGCTGAGTAATCTTGCCCTGTGCGCACCGATTCACACGTAAATCTCTCCGCAAAAGTCCGGGGATACATAGACCTAATGAAATTGCGCGTAGTTGAGCTCTTATTGGTTTCAACACTTCCAGCGATGGTATTAGCGCAAGGTGGATTGCCTTCTCTTTCACTCACGATCGCAACTTTAATTGGTGGAACATTGGCTGCCGGAAGTGCGAATGCATTTAATATGGTGATCGAATCAGAATCAGATAAGTTAATGAAACGAACTGCAAAGCGTCCACTCGCAACTGGCGTTTTGAATAAAACCGAAGCAACGATTTTTGCAATGTTTATTGGGTTGCTTTCGTTAACCATATTTCAAATCTTTACAACTTCACTTGCAACGTTATTAACATTTATTGCAATTGCCTTTTATGTCCTGGTTTACACGATCGCTCTAAAGAGACGGACACCGCAGAATATTGTCTGGGGAGGCGCCGCCGGTTGCATGCCAGCACTTATTGGTTGGGCCGCAGTTACGAATACTTTGTCGGTCACTGCGTGGTCTTTCTTCTTGGTAATTTTCTTCTGGACACCACCGCATTTCTGGGCACTAGCAATTAAATATAAAGATGACTATGCCGCAGCAGGAATTCCAATGTTGCCAGTCGTAGCGACAAAGACCCATCTACTGCGCCAGATGTGGGTGTACACGATTGCGATGATCGCATCTTCGGTTGCCTTATTTATAAATGCAGATCTGCAATTGTGGGCACAAGCGTTAAATATCATTTTAGGCGTTGTATTTGCCTGGCAGCTTCGCGGCCTCGATGAGAAATCTGAAAATTACGAAAAGACCGCAGGAAAGATCTTTAATTGGTCAATAAGTTATTTAAGCCTGTTATCTGTATTGCTAGTCGCTGCTCAGTTGTTAAAGGCTTGAGTTAAGTCTTTAATCAAATCATCCACGTGTTCTAGACCAACTGATAGACGCAACATTGAAGGCGTAATTCCCATCTCTGCCTGAACTTCTGGCGATAAGCGACGGTGAGTTGTCGATGCTGGATGAGTGATGAGGGACTTACTGTCGCCCAAGTTATTTGAGATATCGATAATTCGCAGGGCATCCATAAATTTGAAGGCATCTTTCTGACTGCCCACAAATTCAATGCCGATAGTGCTGCCTCCGCCACTCATCTGCTTCTGCGCAATTGCATAATCAGGATGAGACTTAAGCCCAGGGTATTTCACAGATTTAATTTCTTTCCGTGTTTCAAAGAATTCAGCAATGGTCTGTGCGTTCTGGCACATTCTTTCTACTCGCATCTCCATAGTTTCGAGAGATTTCAAAAGAACCCACGCACTAAATGGGCTAAGCGTCGGGCCAGTGTGGCGGATAAATGGAATCAAATATTCGTGGATGTAAGAGAAAGAACCAAGCACTGCTCCGGCGAGTACGCGACCCTGTCCATCAATATGTTTAGTAGCTGAATACATAACTACATCTGCGCCAAGTTGAAGCGGCTTCTGTAAAACAGGCGAAGCCATTACGTTATCCACGATTACTGTGGCACCAGCCTTATGGGCAAGATCGCTGACCATTCGAATATCAACAATTTCCATAAGTGGATTACTTGGGGATTCAATAAAGACAACCTTTGTGGGCTTACTAAGCGCAGCAGCCCATTTCGCTTGGTCGTTTCCTCTAACTAACTCAACGGTTACGCCCCACTTCGGCAAAATTTCAGTGAGAACAACGTGGCAAGAACTAAACATTGCCGCAGATGCAACGATGTGATCTCCCGCGGTGACCATGCAAGCAATCGATGCAAACATGGCTGACATTCCAGATCCAGTTGCTATGCAATATTCAGCACCCTCAATTGCAGCTAAACGCTTTTCAAACATCTGAACAGTTGGATTATGGAATCGGCTGTAAAGGTAGTGATCTGTTTCATCGGCAAACGAATCAAGGGCTTCCTGTGCAGAAGAATATGTAAATCCGCTATTTAAATAGAGCGCTTCTGAAGTTTCACCAAATCCTGAACGAGCCAAGCCTGCGCGCACCGCATCAGTCTGGGGATTTAAATCCCAATCTGGCGCTGGCCTTTCATTGCGTGGCTGATAGCCCCAGGTCTCATTACTCACAGGGATAATTCTAAGGTGCAATTGCTATATTCAATACATGTCCAAACTAGCAATCTCAGTTGATGATCTGAGCAAGAAATACGGCACCGGGCTTGCAGTCTCACACGCAAAATTTGAAGTTCCACTTGGAACTATTTGTGGGTTTGTAGGTCCAAATGGCGCTGGTAAAACGACCACGATTCGCATGCTCCTCGGCCTGATCTCACCAACGGGAGGCAAGGGCGAAATACTTGGTGAGCCAATTACTTCGCCTGATAAATATCTTTCTAGTGTTGGCGCAATGATCGAAGGACCCGCCTTCTACCCGGCGCTATCTGGCGCTGAGAATTTACGAGTGCTTGCAACACTTGGCGGTTTCCCGCAAGAGCGCGTAGATCAACTGCTTAAAAAAGTTGGTTTAGCCGAACGCGGAAAATCAAAGTACAAAACTTATTCGCTGGGAATGAAGCAACGCTTAGGAATTGCAGCAGCACTTCTTCCAAATCCAAAGTTGTTAATTCTTGACGAACCAACTAACGGGCTAGATCCGGAAGGTATTCAAGAAATTCGCCAATTGCTGCGCACTCTGGCAGATAACGGCACCACAGTCTTTGTTTCTTCCCACTTGTTATCAGAACTCGAATTAATCAGCGAATATTTGGTGATGTTGCGAAAAGGTGAAGTTGTTTTCGCTGGCCCTATTCAAGAACTTTTTGATCAACAGCAACCATTTATGATTGTAAAAACTGAACGCGAAGCGGATTTACAGCGAATTATTGAGATAGCCCAGAACGCCGGCCACAAAGCACACAAGCGCGATGGCACTGCGCACATCGAAGGTCCGGCTGAGTGGGCGGGCGTTCTAAATAAATTGGCATTTGAAAGTGGAGTATTGATCACTCAACTATCGCCACAGGTACCAAATCTAGAAGAAACATTCTTTGAGATGACAGGAGATCAGAAATGATTCGCAGCATCACTCGAATTTTCTTCGCCGAATGGCGCAAGTTACGCCGCCCGACATTACTTCTCGGCACACTTGGCGCCGTATCTTTCTTTAGCGTTTTAGTCTCATCTGTTCTTTTCTTGATGATTGATTCGCCTCAGGGAAATGGCGATCGCGGAGTTCAAATCACCCGCGAGATGCTCTCTCTTTCAAGTGGTGCCACGCAATCATTCTCAAGCATTGGTGGCCTTCTCGGGATCATCGCCCTCTGCGTCTTTGCAGCCCAAACTGCTCAGGAATATTCACTGGGAACCTTGCGAAACCTCCTCGTCCGTCAACCTGGACGTATCCGAATTTTGGTTGGCAAGCTAGCTTCTATGAAAACTTTTGCAATGCTGATGACATTAGTTAGCGCGATCATTTCAATTGGAGTTTCCTATGCGCTGGCTGGTGGCAAGAACGTGAGTACCGAACTCTGGTTTAACGCTGATGGGCGCCTAGAAATCGCCAAAACGCTATTAAATGTCTTCCTATCAATTCTTGGCTTTGGAATTATCGGGATGGTTTTAGGAATAGTTCTTCGCTCTCCGATTAGTTCGATTTCATTGGGCGTACTTTGGTTATTAATTATCGAAAACATTGTCGGCGCACTGAAATCCAGCACCTTAAATTGGTTGCCCGGAAATCAGCTTTCAACAATCGCAACCGGTGGAAGCCCAAATGTTTCGTATTCTCATGCGCTTTCCCTATCGGCAATTTATGTAAGCGTTGCTCTAGTGATTGCTACCGTGCTATTTACTAAGAGAGATGTATCCAACTAGCGACACTTGAGGCAATCTCCGAAGTTACTCAGGTTACTCAATTATTCTGAGGCCTTACTTGTTGGGGGTTTTGTGTCACATCGCAGTAAAGCCGCAGCGTTAGCCGTAATTTTTGGGCTAACCCTTGCCACTACCCCTGCAATCGCGGCGACGCCAAAGCCGACGTTGGCTCAAATTGAAGCGGCGAAGAAAGCAGAGGCAGCAAAGAAGAAAGCTGCTGATGCTGCAGCAAAGAAATTGGCTGCAGCAAATCAAACGCTGCGTTCATTAACCGCGAAAGCGAATGCAGCGCAAGCCTTATATTCAAAGGCTAAGAAAGAGTTAGCGGTAGCGACAACTGCTGCTGTTGCAGCGGCTGCGTATGCACTTGAAACCCAACAAGCAGTATCGGCAGCCCATCGTGTAATCGGAAAGATGGCGGCGAGTGCATACATTATGGGTGGCTCTTTAACCGAGATCGAACCTTTGTTGAGCTCAAACGGTCCACAAGATTTAATAGATCAAATCACAACTTTGGATAAATTAGGCGAGCAAAATTCAATGGCTTTGGATCGTTACAAAGCTGCCGAAGTGATCGCGCGCGCTGCAAAAGCAAAAGCTGATGAAGCAAAAATTGCTCAAGAAAAGGCGACCGCCAAAGTTGCTTCTGCTAAGAAAGTTGCTGATGATGCCAAAGCGCTGCAGCAAAAAGAAGTCGATAAATTACAGGCCATTCAAGATAAGTTGGCAAAAGATTTAGCGAGTGCAAAGAAAGTTCGAATTACCCTTGAGCAGCAACGGGCACTTGCCTTACTTGAAGAGAGTTTGGCAAATACCGCAGCCAATACCGGCGGACAGAAAAAAGTGTGGCCTGACATTGGTTTCAAGGGACGTTCAACGATTAGAACAACGGAAGGACAACGCGCAGTTGCTGTTGCCTTTGCGAAGAAACAGGTCTTAGCGCGCAAGCCGTATATCTGGGGTTCAGAAGGACCAAATTCATTTGACTGTTCTGGTTTGGTTTATGCGGCATACAGGTCTGCTGGACTAAGTTGGCCGAACTGGGATCGCCTTAACTCCTCTCTTTATGCTGGTTATACCAAGCACGTTTCACTCAACGAACTTGTTCCAGGCGATCTACTTTTCTACTCATATAAGGGAACAATTTCATCAATTCACCACATAACAATTTACGCAGGCAACGGAATGATGTGGGAAGCAAATTCCAAAGGTAAAGGCCTGCTTTATTCAAACATTTATAGCGTCAAGGGACTTATGCCATTTGGTGGTCGGGTCTAGAGTTGGCCCATGACTTCGGCGCTGCTAGATCTTCGTAGCGCAGTACGCCCATTTCTTGAGAATTTAACTGCTGGCGATTCTGCGATTGTTGCAGTCTCGGGAGGCGCAGATTCACTCGCACTTGCTTACGCGCTTATTAAAGAAGCTCCAAATTTAGCAATTACTTTGATTGCGGTAACAGTTGATCATCAATTGCAAACTGGATCGGCGGATCAAGCAAAGAAAGTGCAAGAACAATTAAAGGCGATGGGATATCAAGAAGTAATAATTGAAAAAGTTTCAGTACTAGAAAAATCTGGAATAGAAGCAGATGCGCGCACCGCTAGATATGCCGCCCTAGATGCAATCGCTCACGCATATGGCGCTTCACAAGTTTTCTTGGGTCACACTCGAGACGATCAAGCAGAAACTGTTTTGCTTGGATTAGCACGTGGCTCCGGTACTCGATCTTTATCTGGCATGGCAACAGTTAACGGAAAATATGCGCGTCCGTTTTTACAATTAACTCGATTGCAAACGGTTGCGGCATGTGCTGAAGCAGAAATTAGTGCCTGGAACGATCCACACAACGCGAATGAACAGTTTTCTCGAGTACGTGTGCGAAATAAAGTTATGCCGGTAATGGAAGAAGAGATCGGCCCAGGTATTGCCGCCGCCTTGGCGCGAAGTGCGGCAATTTTGCGCGATGACGCCGATGCATTGGATGAGATGGCGCAGGCCGTTATCTCGCGAGTTGATTTAAGCGACCTGGATTGTGCCGCTCTAGCTGAGCTGCCGCGGGCTATCCGATCTCGCGTGCTTCGAGCCGCGATCTACGCTGCCGGGGCGCCGAGCGGCTCAGTGAGCGCGGATCACCTCTCTGGCGTAGAGGCGCTGGTCACTTCTTGGCGTGGCCAAGGCGAAGCTAGCCTGCCGGGTGGTGTGAAGGTTGCTCGGATTTCGGGCAGACTTTCGCTCTTAGCCCGCCCATAAATCTCCGCAAGAGATTTGATATTAAAGGAGTCCTTAAGTGGATCTAGCTGCTGTCGGCACAGATGTTGAACGCGTAATAGTTACTGAAGAAGAACTGCAATCAAAAATTGCTGAACTCGCAGCGCGCGTTGATGCTGATTACAAAGATCGTGACTTACTTCTGGTCGGTGTATTAAAAGGTGCGATTATGGCGATGGCAGACCTAACCCGCGCAATGCAACGCCATATTGATATGGATTGGATGGCGGTTTCATCTTACGGTTCCGGTACTAAATCAAGTGGTGTAGTTCGTATCCTTAAAGATTTAGATCGCGATATCACGGGACGCAATATTTTGATTGTAGAAGACATTGTTGACTCTGGTTTAACACTTTCATGGCTGCGCGCAAACTTAATGTCACGCGGAGCGGCCTCAGTTGAAATCCTGGCAATTTTACGTAAACCAGAAGCAGCAAAAGTAGAAGTCGAATGCAAGTACGTCGGCTTTGATATCCCTACCGACTTTGTTGTTGGTTACGGATTAGATTTTAACGAGAAGTACCGCAACCTCTCATTCGTCGGTGTGCTCGCTAAGCACATGTATTCATAAGGAACGCGAATTTAAATATGGAGAAAAAAAACCCTTTGAAGAAGAAGTCGGCAACCAAAGATTCGAATAAAAAAGCTGCGAAAAAAGTTCCGACAACTCGCGCTGGCCGAATTGTTCGCGGTCCACTTTTCTGGATCATAATTGCAATTCTCGGGGTAACAATTTTTGGACAAATTTCTAGTGTAGGAAATCGTTACACCGAGATCGGTACCTCACAGGCACTTGACGCTATCGCGCAATCAAAAGTTGAGTCAGCACTGGTTATTGATAAATCGCAGAGGTTGCAGTTAATTCTGAAGCCTGGTGAATTAATTGAAGGCTCAAGTAAAGTTGTATCTTCTTACGTTGCTCGCCAAGAACCAACAATTATTGATTCCCTAACTGGAAACCCGCCACCCAAAGGCTGGGATGTTAGCGTTCCTAGCCAATCTCTATTTGTTACATTCCTATTTTCGATCTTCCCAATCCTTCTGATTGGTTTCTTATTCTTCTTCTTAATGAGCAATGCTCAAGGCGGAAACAAAGTCTTTTCTTTTGGAAAATCTCGGGCGAAACTGCAAGATAACGATGTTCCACAAAACACCTTTGCAGATGTTGCGGGCGCAGATGAGGCGATTGCCGAACTTGAGGAGATTAAAGACTTCCTAGCAAATCCCGCTAAGTACGCTTTACTGGGCGCAAAGATTCCGAAGGGTGTTCTTTTATACGGCCCTCCTGGAACCGGTAAAACTTTATTGGCACGTGCAGTTGCTGGTGAAGCAAA
>CAMBOZ010000056.1 GCA_945869505.1 Bifidobacterium breve | reverse complement strand
ATATTGATCGCAGCGATGAAGAGCGCGTTGTAATTTGGCGAGCCATTGGTCCTCGTTGGGCGGAGTTTAAGTTATGACAATTTCACTTGCGATAGATACCGCTACATCGCGCACGATTGTTGGGATTATTGAAGGCGATAAAGTTTTATTTGAAGCCTTTCACGAAGGTGCGACTGAACACGGTTTTGCAATTACTGAACTTGTCACCAAAGCGTTAGAGATCTGTCCTAAACCTGATCAAGTAGTTGTTGGTATGGGACCGGGTCCATTTACTGGACTTCGTGTGGGAATTACCTTCGCGCAATCTTTTGCGTTGGCTCGCGAGATCGCGGTCATTGGCGTTTGCTCACTTGATGCCATTGATGTCAAAGAAAGTGAATACACCGTGGCGATCGATGCGCGGCGCAAAGAAATTTACTGGGCAAAATATAAAGATGGTCTACGTATTTCTGGCCCCGCGGTGAGCAAGCCTGCTGAGGTCGATAACTTCATTATTGATCAGTTCCCAGATTTAAAGAAGCTGGTTACCTTAAGTGCTTCACAGAATATTACTGAGCCAATGTATCTGCGCCGCCCTGATGCGGTGCCGACGGCGGAGCGCACATGATTTCCTACCGCGCTGCAATACAACTTGATCTGCCGGTCTTGGTATCTATGGAGCGCGTGCTCTTTGCAGATTCACCTTGGTCAATGGGGCAATTTAAAGAAGAATTCAAAGGCGTGCCAAATTCGCGCTATTTCTTAGTCGCGGTAAATGATGAAGATCAGATCGTTGGTTATGCCGGGGTTTTGGTTGTGGCACCTGGCGTAGAAGCCGATGTTTTAACCGTTGGCGTTCTGCCGGAGTATCTGCGCCAAGGAATTGCTACCCACTTTATGGCTGAGCTAGAAAAGTGGTCGATTTCAAAGCAAGCCCCGGCGATGATGCTGGAAGTTGGTACGGAAAATACCGCTGCAATCACGTTATATAAAAAGTTGGGTTATGAAAACATCTCAACTCGCAAAGGTTATTACGGAGCTGGTTTAGACGCCTTTGTGATGCGTAAGGAGCTCAATTTATGAGCGAGCCAATAGTTTTAGGAATTGAAACATCTTGCGATGAAACTGCGATCGGAATCGTTCGCGGGCGAAAGCTGTTGGCCAATGTCATTGCCTCTAGCGTTGAAGAGCACGCACGCTTTGGGGGAGTTGTTCCTGAAATCGCTAGCCGCGCACATCTGGAAGCGATGTTGCCCAGCATTGATAAAGCAGTGCGCGATGCCGGCATTTCACTAAAAGATATTGACGCTGTTGCAGTAACCGCTGGCCCTGGTTTAGTTGGCGCACTTTTAGTTGGAGTTGCTTCAGCCAGTGGATTGGCACTGGGCCTTGGAAAACCTTTATATGGAGTAAATCATTTAGCCGCACACATCAGCGTTGATTACTTAACACATGATCTGCCAACTGATCCAACAATTGCGCTTTTGGTAAGTGGCGGACACTCATCGCTGTTACAAGTAGATGACATCACATCATCGATTACCAAACTCGGTGCAACTATGGATGATGCAGCAGGGGAGGCTTTCGATAAAATTGCGCGCGTAATGGGACTTGGTTTTCCTGGTGGGCCGGCAATTGATCTCACTGCGCAATCTGGTTCGCCAACAGCAATTGATTTTCCGCGCGGTTTAACAACCAGCAATGATTGGGCCACGCGCCCTTACGATTTTTCATTCTCTGGTTTAAAAACTGCGGTTGCTAGATATCTTGAAAGCACGCCAGATTATGCAAAGGGCGACGTTGCTGCATCTTTCCAAGAATCAATCGTTGATGTGTTGCTTCAAAAGTCTTTGGCTGCTTGCAAGGCAACCGGAATTGATTCCTTAGTAATTGCTGGCGGGGTCGCGGCTAATTCCAGACTTCGTTATCTGGCCGAGCAGCGCTGTGAAAGCGCGGGGGTTCGCTTGCGGATCCCAAACCCGGCGCTCTGCACCGATAACGGGGCTATGGTCGCCGCCCTGGGCTCTCTGATGGTCGCAGCGGGCCGTAAACCTGGCCCACAGGCCTTTGATGCCGATTCTGCCCTCCAAGTTGAGCGAGTTGCCCTCTAGAACTACAGTTAGCACTCTAAGCCCCACACTGCTAATTGAAGGAGAAAAAACCATGGCAGTAGCCATCAAGCCACTCGAAGATCGCATCGTAGTTAAGGCATCAGAAGCCGAAACAACAACAGCATCAGGTCTCGTAATTCCTGACACTGCAAAAGAGAAGCCACAGGAAGGCACAGTCGTTGCCGTAGGTCCTGGTCGTTTCGATGATGGCGTTCGCGTCCCTATGGATGTCAAGGTCGGCGACGTTGTTCTCTACAGCAAGTACGGCGGAACTGAAGTTAAGTACAACAATGAGGAGTACCTCGTACTTTCAGCACGTGACATTCTCGCTGTAATCGAGAAGTAGTAATGGGAAAAATTCTTGAATTCGACGAGAAAGCTCGTCGCGCAATGGAGCGTGGAGTAAATATCCTCGCTGACACTGTCAAGGTAACCCTTGGTCCTAAGGGTCGCAACGTGGTTATCTCGAAGTCATTTGGCGCACCAACGATTACAAACGATGGCGTGACAATTGCAAAAGAGATTGAACTTTCAGATCCAGCCGAAAATATGGGCGCACAGCTCGTAAAGGAAGTTGCTACAAAGACTAATGATGTTGCCGGTGACGGAACAACAACAGCAACTGTTCTTGCCCAAGCAATGGTTAAAGAGGGTTTGCGTAACCTCGCCGCTGGCGCACAGCCAATGGATCTAAAGCAGGGAATTGAAGCTGCGGTTATCGCGATTTCTGCACGTTTGGCTGAAAATGCAACAGTTGTAAAAGACAAAGCGCAGATCGCTGACGTTGCAACTATTTCTGCTCAAGATCGTGCAATCGGCGAACTCATTGCTGAGGCAATGGACAAGGTCGGCAAAGATGGCGTAATCACCGTTGAAGAAGCATCAACTACAGCGCTCGAACTTGAGTTCACTGAAGGTATGCAATTCGATAAGGGTTACATCTCTCCATATTTCGTAACCGATCAAGATCGTATGGAAGCAATCCTCGAGGATGCATTCGTACTTATCTCAGGCAACAAGATCTCTGCGCTCGCAGAACTTCTGCCAGTTCTTGAGAAGGTCGCGCAAGCAAATAAGCCACTTTTGATCATCGCCGAAGATGTTGAGGGTGAAGCACTTTCAACTTTGGTCGTAAACCGTATGCGTGGGGTATTTACATCTGCAGCGGTTAAAGCTCCTGGCTTTGGTGATCGTCGCAAGGCTATGTTGCAAGACATCGCAATCTTGACCGGCGGCACAGTGATCTCTGCTGAAGTTGGTATGAAACTTGATCAAGTAACTATTGAAGATCTCGGCAAGGCTCGTCGCATCGTTATTTCTAAGGATGCAACAACCATTGTTGATGGAGCAGGGGATAAGGCAACTGTTGCTGCCCGTGTTTCTGAAATCCGCAATGAGATCGCAAACACTGACTCTGACTGGGATCGTGAAAAGCTACAAGAGCGCGTTGCCAAACTCGCTGGTGGCGTTTGCGTAATCAAAGTTGGCGCACATACTGAGGTAGAACTTAAAGAGAAGAAGCACCGCCTAGAAGATGCGATTTCAGCGACTCGTGCAGCCGTTGAAGAAGGCATTGTTATTGGCGGAGGCGCAGCACTTGTGCACGCAGCTGACGCTCTTGAAGGCGACCTTGGTTTCACTGGCGATAAGGCCGTTGGAGTTCGCTTAGTTCGCAAAGCTTGCGATGAGCCACTTCGTTGGATTGCAGAAAACGCTGGACTAGAAGGCTACGTAGTTGTCGCAAAGGTTCGCGCACTGAAATCAAATGAAGGTTTCAATGCCGCAACTGATGTTTACGGCGATCTTGCAAAAGATGGCGTGATCGATCCAGTTAAGGTGACTCGTTCAGCACTTGCCAATGCCGCATCAATTGCCGCGATGTTTATTACAACTGAAGCAGTTGTGTACGAGCGTCCAGCAGATGATGTGCAAGAAGCATCAAGCGGACACGGACATTCACACGGTCCGGGTGGGCACAGCCACTGACGCTAGTTAATTTCTAAATAAGAAATCCCCCGTACTCATTGAGTGCGGGGGATTTCTTATTTCTAATCTGTTATTTCTTATGAAGCTTCGTAAATAGTTGGTTCTTCTTTACCGAGCAATACTGCGCGATCATCTTCTGAAAGACCGCCCCAAATTCCGTATGGCTCTTGCACTGCCAATGCGTGTGCGCGGCAAGCAGCGATTACTGGGCAAGATGCGCAGACCGCTTTTGCAGCGTTCTCGCGATTGCGGCGTCGTGGACCACGTTCGCCATCTGGATGAAAGAACATTTCGGCAGGGAGTTCGCGGCAGGCGCCTTGGTACTGCCATTCCCAATGATCTGCGATTGGAAGCGGTAGACGTGATAGTTCAGCCATGTTGGTCTCCTTGCCTTGTTGAATAGCCCAACCTTACAACCGCGCCATAGGTTGTTCAAGTATCTAACGCGCCAAAAGTTGTTCGTTTCGCCACACCGTGAGCGTGTTTCAAGTGGTGAGGTGGGCTAGTTCACGCCACGATAGGCCCATGGAAGAGCTCTTGACGGTCGCGGCAGTTGCCCGACAAATCGGAGTCGCCCCGGCCACGCTTCGAACTTGGGCTCGGCGCTATGGCCTTGGACCATCCAGCCATGAAGCCGGAGAACATCGCAGATATTGCTCAAGTGATCTAGCAAAGTTAACTTTGATGCGCCGCCTTATTTCAGCGGGCATGGCGCCAGCCGATGCGGCCGAGCAAGCTTTGGCACATAAAGGTGAAGTTAAAGTAGAAAAGATTTTAAAGTCTTTTGAGGTACGTGAAGATGTGGTCTCAGCAATAGTTAAAGCAGCCAACTCTTTAGATAGAAACTTTGTTGAAGCGATCTTGCGAAAAGATATTGATAAATATGGAGTAATTGATAGTTGGCAGGAAGTCATTGTGCCTGTTCTAGTAATTGTGGGCGATGCCTGGGCCGAAACCGGTACTGGAATTGAAGTAGAGCATTTACTCTCAGAAATAATCACAGGGATATTAAGAGATCGCGCCAAGACCATTAAAACTCCGCTAAATGCCCGTGCTGTCTTATTGGCATCAGTCGGTGAAGAACTGCACTGCCTTGCCCTACACGCTTTACATGCGGCGCTAGCTGAGGCGAAGATCGAATGTAATTTCTTAGGTGCAAGAACACCTCTGGAAGCCCTTGCAAATGTCGTGGAACGCAGCGCGCCACCTGCAGTCTTTCTCTGGGCGCAATTATCTAAAAACGGAGACCCAAAATTCTTCCGCGATATTCCATCAATTCGCCCAGCACCTCGCTACATCCTGGGTGGGCCTGGTTGGGATCGCGAGGAATGCGTAGATGCGGCCTTTGCCGATGATTTAGCGCTGGCTTGTTCAGAAATAAAGCAGGCAATCGGCGCCTGATTCTCAAGTTAGACTAGGGCGCTCAACCACAGTTCGGAGGGCTCATGAGCGGCGATAACGACAAAGTCGCTATGCTCGGGCTGACTTACGACGATGTGCTCTTATTGCCAGATGCTTCTGAGGTAGTCCCAAGTGAAGTAAATACATCAACTTGGTTGACGCGCAATATTTCTTTAGCAGTGCCAGTTGTTTCTTCTGCAATGGATACCGTCACCGAATCAACAATGGCAATTGCAATGGCCAAAGCCGGCGGTATCGGAATCATCCACCGCAACCTGCCAATTGATGAACAAGTTACTCACGTTAAATTAGTAAAGAACGTTGGACTTGCTGGCGCCGCAGTCGGTGTGGGCGATGATGGATTTGCACGCGCCAAGGCTTTGATTGAAGCTGGCGTTGATGTGGTTGTTGTCGATACCGCACACGGTCATCACCGCGCTGTGCTTGATGCGATTGAAAGAATTAAAAAGTTCTCACCAACCACAGATGTTATCGGCGGCAATGTCGCAACACGTGCAGGTGCGCAAGCGCTAATCAACGCAGGTGCGGATGCGGTAAAGGTTGGCGTTGGTCCTGGTTCAATCTGCACGACTCGTGTTGTTGCAGGTGTTGGCGTTCCGCAGATCACCGCAATTATGGAAGCGAGCAAGGCTTGCAATAAGGCGGGCATTCCCTTGATCGCAGATGGTGGACTTCAATATTCCGGCGACATTGTTAAAGCAATTGTCGCTGGCGCAAATTCGGTAATGCTTGGTTCACTTTTAGCCGGCTGTGAAGAATCACCAGGGCAACTCGTTGAAATAGATGGACGCAAATACAAGGCATATCGCGGAATGGGATCTCTCGGTGCGATGCAATCTCGCGGGGAGCAGAAGTCATATTCCAAGGATCGTTATATGCAAGACGATGTTTTATCAGAAGACAAACTTGTGCCAGAAGGCATCGAAGGCAAAGTTGCTTATCGCGGCCCAGTTGCTGATGTTGTTCACCAATTAGTTGGCGGACTGCGCAGCGGAATGGGTTATGCCGGAGCACCTGATATCGAAACCCTGCGCCGTGAAGGACGTTTAATTCAAATTACTGCAGCCGGTCTGCAAGAGAGCCATCCGCACGATGTGCTTCACGTGGCCGATGCCCCTAATTACAGTAAGAAGAGCTAAGGAAGGCCACCATGGATATCGAAATCGCACCGGGAAAGCGTGCTCGCCAGGCTTTCTCATTTGATGACATTGCAATTGTCCCAAGTCGCCGCACACGCAACCCTGAAGATGTATCAACTGCTTGGCAGATTGATGCTTATAAATTTGATATTCCGATGTTGGCAGCTCCTATGGATTCAGTTGTCTCACCAGATACTGCAATCGCAATCGGCAAACTCGGCGGCTTAGGTGTTTTAAATCTAGAAGGCCTTTGGACGCGTTATGACGATCCACGTATTCCACTTGGTGAAATCGCATCAATGCCAGATAAGCACGCCACCCGCCGCATGCAAGAAATTTATAGCGCACCTATTCGTCCAGAATTAATTAAAGAGCGCATCAAAGAGATTCGCGATGCCGGAGTAACAGTTGCAGCTTCTCTTTCACCACAACGCACTGCCGAACTGCATAAAGCGGTGATCGATGCTGGTGTTGATATCTTCGTAATTCGCGGCACCACAGTTTCAGCAGAACACGTTGGCAATGATGAGTCAGCGCTTAACTTGAAGAAATTTATCTACGAACTAGATGTTCCAGTAATAGTTGGTGGCGTTGCCACCGCAACTGGCGCACTTCACTTAATGCGCGCTGGTGCTGCTGGAGTACTAGTCGGATTCGGTGGCGGAGCCGCTCACACAACTCGCAAGGTTTTAGGAATTGAAGTTCCGATGGCATCTGCAGTTGCTGAAGTTGCCGCTGCGCGCCGCGAATACTTAGATGAATCTGGCGGTCGCTATGTGCACGTAATTGCAGACGGTTCAGTTGGTCGCTCAGGAGATATTGCAAAGGCAATTGCTTGCGGAGCGGACGCGGTAATGATGGGTTCACCACTTGCTAAAGCAGTTGAGGCACCTGGACTTGGTTGGCACTGGGGATCAGAAGCTCATCACCAAGAGTTGCCACGTGGCGAACGCGTAAATGTT
>CAMBOZ010000055.1 GCA_945869505.1 Bifidobacterium breve | reverse complement strand
TTGCGATGCTAGTTCGGGCAATAGCGCAGGAGGCAAGTTATCAACGACGTACCAACCGAGATCTTCAAGAGCATGCGCGACCGTAGATCGACCGGCGCCCGACATACCGGTGACGATCAATAATTCTTTATTGGCCATGGCTACATTGTGCCTGCACTGTCAAGGAACGCTAAATTCATAGGATCTCCCCCGTCTGCATATCAACGACCTGTGTATCTGTATTCTCACGCTGACGCTGTAAGTGCTCAAAGATGATTTCAGCAATTTTCTGGCCGATACCTGGAGTCAGCGCTAACTCGTGCAAGCTCGCTTTACGTAAGGCAGCAACAGAGCCAAAACGCTCTAGCAGTGCGGCGCGACGAGATCGACCCATCTGTGGGATGTCGTCTAAAACAGATTCCAACATAACTTTAGAACGGCGCGATCTATGGAAAGTAATTGCAAAGCGGTGCGCTTCGTCGCGAATACGTTGAAGTAAATACATTCCTTCACTTGTTCGAGGCAAAATGAGGGGATCAGAATTCTCAGGGAGCCAAACTTCTTCTAAGCGCTTGGCGAGTCCGCATAAAGCCACATCCGTGACTCCTAATTTATTCAGGGCGCGCTGGGCAGCGGCAACTTGTGGCGCCCCACCATCAACAACAATTAACTGAGGTGGATAAGAGAATTTACTTAATCGGCCTCCAATTTCGGCGACATCGGATTCATCGGCTGCGCGATCATCTAACAACCGTTTCATTCTGCGGGTAATAACCTGGTGCATCGCTCTAGTGTCATCCGAAGCTGTCGTCGTATCGATTATAAATCGCCGATATTCACTCTTCTTCGCTAGGCCATCTTCAAAGACAACCATTGAGGCAACAACCGAGGTTCCGGAAATATTCGAGATATCAAAGCACTCGATCCGTAGTGGAGTGCGCTTTAACTGCAACTGCTCTTCAATCTCTAAAAGCGCTTTGCCGCTGACTGCGGCATCCGTTGCCCGCTTACTTAAGAATTGAATTAACGCGTAGTGCGCATTGCGATCTACTGTTTGAAGTAGTTCTACCTTTTCACCTCTTTGCGGAACCTTTATCGCAACCTTGGCTCCACGTAATCCGCTCAACCAGCCTTCTAGCGCCTGTTGATCGCTAGGTTCGCGATTTAGAAAAATCTCATCAGGGATATCAGCGGGTGCCGCTCCGTTGTAAATTGAGAAGAAGAGCGATGCGACTTGGTCGTCTCCTTCAAGGGCGCGTTCTTGATCCACGATCCACGATCTTGAACCTTTGATCGATCCTCGCCGCACCATAAAGATCGAACCAGCGGCGTGTAAGCCTTCCTCGTGAATCGCAATGAAATCACCATCGAGATCATCTGAGAGATTTCCCTGCGTAGATCTCTGTGCTTTTTCGAATGATTCAATTTGATCGCGAATACGCGCGGCTCGCTCAAACTCTTCACGACTGGAAGCCAGCTCCATCTCATCGCGTAACTTAGGAAGAATATCTTCCATACCTGCTTCCATAAAGGCATCAAGTTTCACTGCGATCTCACGATGCTCTTCTGGAGTAACCCAACCCACGCAAGGTGCAGCGCACTTGCCGATATCCCCAAGTAGACATTGACGCTTACTGCGTTGAGCGCGTTTGAAATTCCCTTCGCTGCACGAGCGCACTGGGAAGACTTTAAGAAGTACTTCGTAGGTATTTCGTAGCGCCCACGCATTTGTGTAGGGACCAAAATATTTAAGTCCCTTTCGCTTCTCTTTTCGGGTGATAAAAATCCGAGGAAATTCATCCTCCATACTGATCGCCAAATATGGGTAAGACTTATCGTCTTTAAATTGAACGTTATAGGTTGGCTGATACTGCTTTATCCACGAGAACTCGAGCGCGAGTGCTTCTAGCTCAGTCCCTACGATTGTCCAATCAACTCGAACTGCCTCATGCACCATGCGGTGAGTTTTGCGGGCTAGGTTAGAACCGAAGTAAGTGGTTAAGCGATTCTTTAAATTCTTAGCTTTACCTACATATATCACTTTATCTTTTGCATTGTAGAAACGATAAACACCAGGAAGTTCTGGGATTTCCTTAGGTCGATAACTTGCCGGATCAGACATCTATTTCACGGCAGCTTTTTTCTTCGCTGGCGCACGATTGCTCGCCAAAATCTCTGCCAGATAATGCCCTGTGTAACTCGCCTTTACTTTGGCAACATCTTCTGGAGTCCCCTCGGCGACCACTTCGCCCCCGCGGAATCCACCCTCAGGCCCCATATCAATTACCCAGTCTGAGGATTTGATGACATCGAGATTGTGTTCGATAACAACAACAGTGTTTCCAGAATCAACAAGGCGGCTAAGCACCCCAAGCAACTTACTGACATCTTCAAAGTGAAGCCCAGTTGTTGGTTCATCCAATACATAAATCGTGCGACCAGTGGAGCGGCGCTGCAATTCCGTTGCCAATTTAACGCGTTGGGCTTCGCCACCCGAAAGGGTTGGTGCTGATTGCCCTAATCTCACATAACCAAGACCTACATCGCAGAGAGTCTTTAAATAGCGTGAGATCGCCGGAACGGATTCGAAGAAAGTGTGCGCGACCTCGATCGGCATATCTAAAACTTCAGCGATTGTCTTGCCTTTATAGTGCACCTCTAAAGTCTCGCGGTTATAGCGAGCACCATGACAAACTTCGCAAGGTACATAAACATCAGGCAAGAAGTTCATCTCAATAGTTATAGTTCCGTCGCCTGAACAGTTCTCGCAACGACCACCCTTCACGTTAAATGAGAAGCGGCCTTGCTGATATCCACGAACTTTCGCTTCAGTGGTATCGGCGAAGAGGGCGCGAACCTTGTCGAATACTCCGGTGTATGTTGCTGGATTTGATCTAGGTGTCCTACCAATTGGCGATTGATCAACATGAACCACTTTATCTAGCTGATCAACGCCTGTGACGGTGCGATGTCGCCCTGGTACTAACTGGGCGCCATTTAACTTATTCGCCAGCGTTGTATAAAGAATGTCATTGACCAAAGTAGATTTACCAGATCCGCTTACTCCGGTCACGGAGACAAAGAGACCTAGCGGAATATCAACTTCCACATCTTTTAAGTTATTTTCCTTAGCTCCTTTAATTGTTAATTTTCGCTTCGGGTCGACCGGTCTGCGTTTACTTGGAATTGCTATCGATTTTCGTCCTGATAGGTAAGCACCGGTTATGGATTCTTTAGAGTCAATTAACTCTTGATAAGAACCCGAGACAACTACTTTTCCGCCATGTTCGCCAGCTCCGGGACCAATATCTACGATCCAATCTGCGGTACGAATAGTTTCTTCATCGTGCTCGACCACGATCAAGGTATTTCCTAGATCGCGTAAACGAGTAAGTGTTTCAATTAAGCGGCGGTTATCGCGTTGATGCAAACCAATACTTGGTTCATCCAAGACGTAGAGCACGCCAACTAACCCAGAGCCAATCTGAGTGGCTAAGCGAATACGTTGGGCTTCACCACCAGAGAGCGTTGCCGCAGGTCGTGCTAAAGATAAGTAATCAAGACCGACATCGAGCAAGAACCCCAAGCGAGCATTGACTTCTTTCATAACTCGTTCTGCTATCTGCGCCTCACGAGAATTAAGCGAAATGCTCTTCAGGAATGTGGCGCAATCGGCGATGGAAAGTTCGCAGATTTCAGCGATGCTCTTATCTCCCACTGTTACGGCGAGAACTTCTGGCTTCAGACGCGCTCCTTTGCAGACATTGCAAGGCGTTTCGCGCATATATGACTCATACTTAGATCGCGAATAATCGCTATCAGTCTCATCATGCTTACGGTTTATAAATGGAATCACGCCCTCAAAGCCTGAGGAGTAATTTCGGACACGGCCGTAGCGGTTTTTATACTTAACGTGAACTTCGTACTCATAACCATGGAGGATCGCTTCCTTGGTTTTTTGTGACAACTTCTTCCACGGGTTATCTAGAGAGAATTTCACTTCGCTCGAAAGGGCCTCAAGTAAGCGCAAGAAGTATTCGTTCACGTGCCCACTTGACCAGGGCGCAATTGCGCCATCGTTGATGGATAGATTGTCATCAGGTACAACCAATTCGGCATCAACTTCTAATTTCGTACCTATCCCCGAGCACTCAGGGCAAGCGCCAAATGGTGAGTTGAAGGAGAATGAACGCGGCTCTAATTCTTCAAAAGATAGGTTGCAATCGTGACAGGCTAAATGCTCACTATAGGTGCGCTCTTTTTCCGCCCCTTTGCTATCAACGAAATCCAGGAGCACTATTCCACTCGCCAAACGAAGTGCGGTTTCGATTGAGTCGGTGAGGCGAGACTTTGATTCCGCTTTAGCGGTTAAGCGATCAACTACGACTTCAATGGTGTGCTTCTCTTGCTTCTTAAGTTTTGGTGGTTCAGAGAGCGAGATAGTTTCTCCATCAACGCGGGCGCGTGAATATCCCTGGGTAACAAGTTCGGCAAATAGATCTACAAACTCACCTTTACGTTCCCGAATAACCGGCGCTAGAACTTGAAATTTAGTAGTTGCCGGCATTGTCAGAATTTGATCAACAATTTGCTGCGGACTCTGGCGTGAGACTGCCTTCCCACACTTAGGACAATGCGGACGCCCAGCGCGTGCAAAAAGCAGGCGGAGGTAATCATAAACTTCGGTAATTGTTCCAACTGTAGATCGCGGATTTCGGTTGGTAGATTTCTGATCAATAGAAACCGCCGGAGATAGACCTTCGATAAAGTCAACATCAGGCTTATCCATCTGCCCTAAGAATTGGCGTGCATAAGCTGAAAGGGATTCGACGTATCTGCGTTGGCCCTCAGCAAATATCGTGTCAAAGGCAAGCGATGATTTTCCCGACCCTGACAATCCAGTGAAAACGATTAGCGCCTCGCGTGGAAGTTCAATAGAGACATCTTTGAGATTGTGCTCGCGGGCACCACGCACAATTAATTTATCTATGCTCATTTAAATTCCCGCCTCACCCATCCCGCGCAATTCTTTCTTCAACTCTCTGATCTCATCACGCAGACGCGCTGCAAGTTCAAATTGCAGATCACCTGCGGCAGAGCGCATCTGCTCGGTGAGGGAGCCTATCAAGGCAAGGAGTTCTTGGCGCGGTAGAGAGAGAACTGTCTTTGTGTGGAATCCAAGATCGGGAACTAAAGCCTTCCCGCCCTTTTTTGCCTTGGCGCTGGCAAGTAAATCATCTGTGTCCTCGCTCTCGCGTGCAATGGTGTCGGTTATATCTGCAATCTTCTTACGAAGTGGTTGCGGATCGACTCCTCGTTCTAAATTGTATGCAACTTGCTTTGCACGACGACGATTGGTTTCATCAATTGCCTGAGCCATAGATTTCGTTATGTTATCGGCATACATATGCACTTCACCAGAAACATTTCGCGCAGCGCGTCCGATAGTTTGAATCAAAGAAGTCGCAGAGCGCAAGAAGCCCTCTTTATCGGCATCGAGGATGGCAACGAGTGAGACTTCAGGTAAATCCAAACCTTCACGCAGCAAATTGATACCAATCAAGACGTCATATTCTCCTGTACGCAGTTCGCGAAGTAACTCGACTCTACGTAAAGTGTCAACCTCGGAGTGCAAGTAACGCACGCGAACTCCGCGCTCTTGCAGATAGTCAGTTAAATCCTCAGACATTTTCTTAGTTAATGTGGTGACCAAAATACGCTCATTCTTAGCGGCGCGGATATTGATCTCGTTTAAGAGATCATCTATCTGACCTTTAATCGGCTTAATAATGATTGCCGGATCTACCAATCCAGTTGGACGAATTACTTGTTCGACAACTTCGCCTTCAACTTTAGCCATCTCATATTTTCCAGGGGTTGCGGAGAGAAACAACTTCTGTCCCACGCGCTCTAAGAATTCGGGCCATTTAAGGGGGCGATTATCCATCGCACTTGGTAGTCGGAAACCGTGTTCAACGAGCGTGCGTTTACGGGATGCATCACCTTCAAACATTGCACCAATCTGCGGAACGGTTACGTGGCTCTCATCAATAACTAATAGGAAATCTTCTGGAAAGTAATCGAGGAGGCAGTTTGGAGCAGAGCCTGGTTCGCGTCCATCTAGATGTCGCGAGTAGTTCTCAATTCCCGAACAGAAACCAAGTTGTTCCATCATTTCTAGATCGAAGGTTGTGCGCATCTTTAAGCGCTGGGCTTCTAATAACTTGCCCTGCTTTTCAAATAGATTGAGTTGAATCTGCAACTCATCTTGGATCTCCCCCATTGCCCGCTTCATTGTTTCGGGTCCTGCGGCGTAGTGAGTGGCAGGGAAGATGTAGATCTCGGTCTCATCTCGCAGAATTTCGCCGGTTAATGGATGCAGCGTCATTATCTTTTCAATCTCATCTCCGAACATTTCGATTCGGATCGCCAACTCCTCGTACATTGGAATAATCTCGATCGTGTCACCACGAACGCGGAATGTGCCGCGCTCAAAGGCCACATCGTTTCTTTGGTACTGCACATCTACAAATTTGCGAAGCAACTTATTGCGCTCGATTTCATCGCCCACTTTCAGACGAATCATGCGATCGATATATTCCTGAGGCGTACCGAGTCCATAAATACAAGAAACAGTGGCAACCACGATTACATCTCTGCGGGTCAATAATGAATTTGTAGCCGAGTGGCGTAAGCGTTCTACCTCATCGTTGACGCTGGAGTCTTTCTCAATAAAAGTGTCAGTCTGCGGAACATAGGCTTCGGGTTGGTAATAGTCATAATAAGAAACAAAGTATTCGACTGCGTTATTGGGTAAGAGTTCACGGAATTCATTAGCAAGCTGCGCTGCCAGAGTTTTATTTGGCGCTAAGACCAGCGTTGGTCTCTGCAGGCGCTCAATTAACCAAGCTGTTGTTGCAGATTTGCCGGTACCCGTCGCGCCAAGCAAGACGACATCCTGGACACCAGCATCGATTCGTCGTGCGATCTCTTCAATTGCTTGTGGTTGATCTCCGGCGGGCACATAATCACTGATGACCTGGAATGGTTCGACCTTTCGCTGCAGGTCAGAGATCGGGCGCATTTTCCTAGCCTACTTCGCTCGACTCGGTAATTCCTCCCAGAGGTTTTCTACAGCGCGCAGCAACTGGTCTTCATCACCGTCATTGGTGATCACGAAATCTGCTAGCGCTTCCCTATCCTCACGAGTGGCTTGAGAGGCTATGCGCCGCTCTATTTCAGAGATAAACATTCCGCGCTTTCGCAGACGCTCCTTACGGAGTTCTAAATCTGCTTCCACTGTAATAACTAAATCAAAATTCTTGGCCGAACCAGACTCTGCTAGAAGTGGGATCTCATAGATTAGAACTTCACCAGGTTGCAGATCTGAAACTACTTCTGCGAATAGTTCACGAACTCGTGGATGAATGATCGCTTCTAGATCTTCCTTCGCTTGCGGATCGGAAAAGATGATCTCTGCTAACGCCTTGCGATCAATATCTCCATCACGCATTATCTTTTCGCCAAAGCGCAGGATAACTTCATCAAATCCTTCGCTGCCTCGCTCAATTGCGACTCTGGCAAGTTGATCGGCATCAACAACGCGCGCGCCAAGATCAGAGAAATACTGCGCAGCCAAAGATTTACCGGCACCGATTCCTCCGGTAAGAGCAACGATCAACATATCGCCAACTCTACCTCGGAGCAGAACTTTGGAGCATAAGAAAAGGCCCACCCG
>CAMBOZ010000054.1 GCA_945869505.1 Bifidobacterium breve | reverse complement strand
GTTAAGGACAAATCCTGCATCGAGGAATGCCCAGTTGACTGTATCTACGAAGGCAATCGCATGCTCTACATCCAACCTGACGAGTGCGTGGATTGCGGTGCTTGTGAGCCGGTGTGCCCAGTTGAAGCCATTTATTACGAAGATGACATCCCTTCGCAGTGGAAAGATTCATCCAAGATCAATACCGAATTCTTCGTTGAACTTGGATCTCCTGGAGGCGCAGCCAAGGTTGGCTTAACAAATAGCGATCACCCAGATGTCCTAGCAATTCCACCAAAAGAATAATTTAAACAAAGTTACCTAGCGCCTGCCAAATATGCGCCAACCTTTGCCAGATTTTCCGTGGGATGCGTTGGCCCCTTATGCGCAAAAGGCGCGTGAATTTGCCGGTGGAATAATCGATTTGTCTCAAGGAACGCCAGTTGATTCGACTCCGCAAATAATCCAGAGCGCGCTGCGCGAAAGTGCAGATTCACCGCGATATCCCGTCACGGCTGGCACCAAAGAGTTACAGGAAGCAATTCGCAATTGGGCTATTTCGCATCTAGGTGCAACAGGGAGTTTTGATGTTCTACCGGTGATCGGTTCTAAAGAACTAGTTGCTTGGTTGCCAACTCTTCTGCAAAGTAAGAACGTTATTTATCCAGAAGTTGCATATCCAACCTACTTAGTAGGAGCGCTTTTGGCCCAAGCCAATCCAATTCCTGTCGGTGTTGATGCAGCCACTTGGCCAGCGGCGGATTTTGCTTGGATTAACTCGCCAGGTAATCCAACTGGTCGAGTGCATTCTGAGTTAGAACTTCTAGCTGCGCTGAAATGGTCTCGCCAAAATTCTGGAACTCTGGTTTGTGATGAGTGCTATATCGACTTTGGCGACACCGCCCAACCGACTTCACTTCTGAAGTACACCGATGGCGATAATTCAAATGTATTAGTGGTGCATTCGCTTTCTAAACGCTCATCAATGGCTGGCTATCGTGGTGCATTTCTAATTGGCGACAGCAAGTTAATTGCCCAAATTCGTGAAGTCCGCAAACATGCCGGGATGATGGTGCCGCTTCCAATTCAAAATGCGATGGTGGCAGCGTTAAGTGATGAAGTGCATGTGCAAGAACAACGTGCAAGATATAACTCGCGCAGATCTGTTTTGGCACCTGCGCTGCAAGCTGCCGGTTTTAGAATTGATGATTCAGCCGCCGGTCTTTACATATGGTGCACCAGATCAGAAGATGCTTGGCGCTCAGTTGATTGGTTGGCCCAGCTTGGAATTTTGGCGACCCCCGGCAATTTCTATGGCCCACTTGGCGCATCGCACATTAGAGTCGCTATGACCGCATCTGATTTACAGATAAATGAAGCGGCCGAGCGCATAATGAAAGCGATCAAATAATGGCCATCGGTATTTTGCTAGTTGGTGGCCTTGGTACTCGCCTTAAGCCACTAACAAATCAAACTCCAAAACCAATGTTGCCCGTGGGTGGCTTGCCAGTCACAGAACATCAATTACTTGCTGCCAAAAAAGCGGGCATCGATACGGTAATTCTGGCCACCTCCTATCTTTCAGAGGTTTTTACACCTTATTTTGGTGACGGATCAAAATGGAATATGAAATTACTTTACGCGGTAGAGAAAGAACCTCTTGGCACGGGTGGAGCAATCCGTAACGCAGCGGCAATGGTGGGTTTTACTGACTCTGCAGAAGAGTTTGTCATTTTCAATGGTGATGTATTAAGTAAGCACAACATCGCAGCGCAGATAGCACTCCATAAAGAACGTGGCGCAGATGCAACGCTGCACTTAATTGAAGTCGCCGATGCTCGTGCATTTGGTTGCGTACCAACTGATACGACGGGGCGAGTTAAAGATTTCTTGGAAAAAATGGATAACCCAGTAACCAATGACATCAACGCGGGATGTTATGTATTTAGCCCATCGGTGATCTCTGAAATTCCTGAAGGAAAAGTCATAAGTATTGAACGTGAAACATTTCCGCAGTTAGTTAAATCCGGGCACCCAATCTATGGATATCGCGAACAGTCTTACTGGCTCGATATTGGAACGCCAGCGGCGCTATTTAAGGGCTCACGCGATTATGTTGGCGGAGATTTCTTGGCTGGCACCGGCACCAAAATCGCGGGGGACTCATCGCTCATTGGCGGCACTTCAATCGGTTCTGGTTCGACCATTGGGGCGGGCTGCAAAATCTCCAATTCGATAATCGGAGATGGGGTTGTCATTGGCGATAACTGCACCATCTCAGATTCATTTATTCTCCATAACTCAATCGTCTCGGCCAACTCAGAAATGATTGGAAAATATCTTTCTCCAAATGAAAATCTGCCAATTTCTATCTAATAAGTCGATAAATCATCCCTAAATCGCAGAAATCAGGCGCGATTTCCCAAATTTGACCCTTTCTCGGACTTGACTTAAAGGGATTACACGCGTGTAATTCGTTATAGAGAAGCGGTGTTCACAGAGAGCGCTGCCACCAAAGGTCTTGAGGAGATAGTCGATGCCGATTCGTCCAGAAGCTACACCCACTGGCAATCCAACAGCCCCTACTGCTGGCCCATCAATTAAATTAGCAAACGGAGAGAACGTCGAACTCTCTTGGCAAGAGCGCGCACTTTGCGCACAGACAGATCCAGAAGCATTCTTTCCTGAAAAGGGTGGATCAACTCGTGAAGCAAAGCGCGTCTGCCTTTCTTGCGATGTTCGTCAAGAATGTTTGGAATACGCGCTCGCACATGACGAGCGTTTTGGAATCTGGGGTGGACTCTCCGAACGTGAGCGTCGCCGTTTGAAGCGCCGCCCAGCGTAACTCTTATGAGCTCACATCGCGTCACCGCGATTCTTGTACTTCATGATGGTGCCCGTTGGTTACCTGAAGTTGTTGCATCTCTTACATCACAAACGCATCCTGTAAATCAGAGCGTTGCAGTTGATACTGGTTCCGAAGATGGTTCAGCAAAACTTGTTAAAGGTGCGCGGATTCCAGTTCTACCGATGGCCCGAGATACTGGATTTGGCGAAGCAATTGGTCACGCTGTTTCAACTCTTCCGAAAATTGTTGATCCAGAACGCGAATGGATATGGCTGATTCACGATGATTTATCACTTCACCCAAGTGCCTTAGAGAATTTAATTGCTGAAGTTGATACAAAACCCAGCGTTGCAATGGCTGGCCCAAAGTTATTGGGTTGGCATGACCGTACTCATTTATTAGAAATGGGCGTGAGCATTGCCGCCAACGGAAATCGATGGACTGGATTGGAATCTTCTGAGTATGACCAAGGACAACATGATGGAGTGCCTGAAGTCCTTGCTGTAAGTACCGCCGGCGCGCTAATTCGCAGAGATGTTTTTGAACAATTAGGTGGATTTGATCCTAATTTAGATCTGTTCCGTGATGACGTTGACTTTGGTTGGCGCCTTTATTCTGCGGGCTACACCGCAATTGCAGTATCTAGCGCGATCGCCTTTCACGCTGAAGCATCTGCCAATGAACGTCGCACAGTTGATGTTGCAGAAGCGTTCCTGCATCGCCCCTTGCTTCTTGATCGTCGTAACGCGGCATATGTTCTCTTAGTAAATTCTTCGTGGTGGCTGCTCCCGATTCTCACCGTTCAATTGTTATCCGGTGCGATATTTCGCGCAGTCGGGTTTTTATTCGCAAAGTTACCCGGATACGCTAGCGATGAGATTTTGGCTGTTGGTGCGCTAATTCTGCAACCGGCAGATTTAATTAAAGCGCGAAAAGTTCGACGGGCGAGCCGCTTAGTTCCGTCAGGAATTGTTTCAAGATTTATTCCATCGCGATGGTCGCAGACGCGCCTGGCACTTTCAAGGTCTGCAGAATGGATTCGCACGCAACTCTTCCCAGTCGAAATAACTGAAGTTCGTGAGATTTCGGTATTAGATGAAAATTTAGATGAAGAGGACTTATTGACCCCAGCATCTAATCGAAGCTGGGCTAATCTAATCAAGCGACCACTAGTTGCACTTCCGTTATTCTTATTTTTCTTAACAATCGTTTGGTCACGTAACCGTTTTGGTGCGCTATCGGGTGGCGCTCTGCCAGAACAACCCAATGGAGTTAGCGATCTCTGGGATATTTATTTCAGCGGATGGCACTCAATCGCGATGGGAACCAGCGCTGCTGTGCCTCCTTGGCTCGCCATGGTAGCGATTTCAGCAACTCCGTTATTAGGCAGCGTGAAGTTTTTTATTGCTGCGCTGTTTTTCTTGGCACCCCTGGCAATGGCCACAACTTTGCACCTACTTCTAAAGCGGTTATCTGATAACCGCTGGCTCACAGTGTCGTCTTCAGCGCTTTATGCGATTTCACCTGTCGCAATTTCAGCAATAAATTCCGGAAGGCTTTCCACGGTGGTAATTCTTATTCTGCTGCCACTACTAGTTTTGGCAGCAAGCGGTTGGCGAGACATTGAAAAATTCTCATGGCGCCGGGTATTTTCCATCTCACTTTTAGTTGCGATTCTGGCAGCTTTCTCACCAGTTATTTTCTTATTCGGGATGGCCTTAACTGGCGTCGCCATTTACCGTGACTATCTTGATAGCGGTCAAGGTTCAAACTCAGAGTTGTTTAATGACCGTCTCTATCGGCGAATCGCATTGGTTCTAACACCTGTGCTGCTTTGCGCCCCTTGGAGTTTTGAATTGATAATTAGCCCAAATAGGTTTTTTATTGATGCCGGATTCTTAATTCCAGGTGGCGGACCAAATCTAGCAATCCTCGGAAATCCTGGAGGACCAGGATCGCTGCCATTGGCAGTGTTGAGTCCGTTAACAATCATTCTTGGAATTTCACTCTTTTCATCCACGCGGGCACGTCGCGTCGCTGAATTCGGTGTCTTTTCGTTGCTCGCGGCGGTGCTAGTAAGCGCCATGTCGATAACCGGAAACGGAACTTTGGTCCCAGCCAGAATTTACTCTGGAACGCTAATGACAATTGCAACAGTTTCTGGAATCTGTGCTGCGGTAATTATGTTAGATAAATTACGAGATCGACTTATTGTCACAAATATCAACTTTCGACACATATCGGCTGCAACGCTCTTGGTAGCAACAACGCTTTATGCACTTTCTTCAATCGGCTGGATCGTAACTAAAGGCGCAACTTCACCGTTGCAAACGGGCAAAGAGATTGTTTTGCCGGCATTTTTGGCTATTGAAAGTGATGCCAAAACTTTAGTACTTCGGCCGCGAACCTCTGGTCAAGAAATTTCGCTTAACTATTACTTGGCGCGCGGGGGAGATGCAACCCTTGGTCAACCAGATATGGCGCCAGAGGATAGAGAACAGATATCGAACGCGGTTCGTGAATTAACCGATGGCAGCGGACTAACTTCTAGCACCACCTTCGCGGTTCACGGAATTAAGTATCTATTCTTGAAAAGCCCAGTTGATGAAAACGTTGCCAGAGTCATTGATGGTTTAGGTGGCTTCAATCGTGCATCATCTACTAATGCTGGAATTGTTTGGAAGACTGTAGGAAATACCGGGCAAATTTTGTTTAAAGATACTTCTGGCAAAGGTTCTGTCTTGGTGGAGGGGATCCTCGGAATAACAGTAAGTGCTCCGGGTGAAATCACCTTAACTGAGAATTACAGCCTTGGTTGGCGAGCAATGCAAGATGGACAAAGGCTGCAGCGCACACGTAGCGTCGATGGCTTGCCAGTATTCACCGTAGAAAAACCTGGGCTAGTTACCTTGATGTACGACGGGACAGCTCGTCGTGCTTGGGTTTCACTGCAGATAATTATTTTTGTAACAGTTTTAGTGATGGCACTTCCGGCCGGCCGACGTCGGCGCGAGATCGAAGATGCGGAGCTGGCATGAGATTTCAACGCCCAGTAGCCCTTGTTGGGTCTGTAGTTGCAACGCTTTTAATTGCAAACGGAGTTAGTGCTGGATTGTCAAAAGATGAGTTCTCGACTAACTATCCAGCGGTTGCTTGCCCGCCAACTCCTAATAACCTGACTACGGCAATTTCGCTTCCTTCATCAAAGACAGAATTTCGGTTAGCTGGTACCAAATCACTCTCGCTCATTCCTTCACAATCCCTGCGGTATATGCAGGAAAAGGCGCCCGCAATCATTGAATCGCAAGGATCAACACCAGTTGTTTGGCAAATTCGCAAAGATGTTTGGGCGGGAGCGACTATTTGTTCATCACTACAAAATGAACAATGGTTTGTTGGTGGTGCCGCAGACGTGACAAGCAAGGGAAGAATGATGCTGGTCAACAGCGGGTTAAGTGCAGCAATTGTTGATCTGCAGATCTGGAATGAAATGGGATCGCAACCAACTAAACCCGTTACTCTAAAAGCGAATTCCTACTCTGAGATTGCTTTGGATTTACTTGCCCCAGGTTCTCGCCAAGTAGTTGTTCAAGCAATCACTCGATCAGGCAGAGTTACGAGCTACATGTTAGATGAACGCGGCAAGGGGTTGCGTGCACTCGGCGGAGATATAATTAACTTTGCACCATCTGCCACTAAAGAGATTTTCATCCCGGCGATCCCACACACTGTTAAAAAAGTTGGCAAAAAGTCGGAAGCGCTTCCTCACTCCTTGCGCTTACTTGTGCCCGGAGAAATTGATGCTCGAGTCAGCGTCAAAGTCCTATCTGCTGATGGCACATTTATCCCGGCAGGACTTGAAAACAAATTAGTAAAAGCAGGTTCTGTGGTGACGCTAGATCTAAACCCAAATCTGCCCACTAGTAAATTTGGTATCCAAATCTCATCCGATGAACCGCTGGTTGCGAGCGTATTTTCCTCGACCTTAGCCGAAGGCAAGTCAGATTTCATCTGGAGCACAGCCGTTCCAGCACTTACGAAGTTCTCATTAGCCACAACAGGAATTTCTCCGCAGTTAATCTTTATCGGCACTTCAATAACCGCCGAGGCTGAATTATTCTTCAAGAACGGAAAGCGCAAGCAAGTAATTATTAGCGGTCAAGAAATTGCAACCCTCAAAGTTCCCGATGGGGTTCGCTCCGTCACATTCACAAAGGTAGGCAAAGGGATTTACGGAGCAGGTCTAATTGCAACTAAGAGCGGCTATGGATACTTCCCACTTGCTGCTGGAAGTGTCCTTACAAAGTCATCAGTGCCACTTTCAAATATTCGCGTCTTGACTCCATGACAATCCCAGATTTTCAACGTCTTCACCACTAATCTAGGTTCCATGAGTAAGTTGGCAAGAACCGGTCGCAGCTGTTCGCGAGTTAGCTGCAGAACTCTGGCGTCGATGACCCTTACCTATATTTATGCTGATTCAACTGCCGTCCTTGGCCCACTTGCCACATTTTCAGAACCACACTCTTACGATTTGTGCGAAACCCATGGAAAGCGTTTGACGGTTCCAAATGGTTGGAATGTAATTAAAGAAGAGTCTTCGCAAGACCCAACAGGTCCCAGTGATGACGATCTGATGGCAATTGCAGATGCGGTGCGAGAAGTTGCTATGGTTCAAAGTTCAAATAATGAAGCAATTTTAGATAACTCAGCCAGCGCTGCAAATCAACTTGGGCGTCGCGGCCACTTGCGCGCTGTGCCTTCTTAGTTTTTAATTATCAAAAACTTGCTACAGAGAGAAGACCCTCATTTCAATTTTTAAAGCATATGACATTCGCGGTTTAGTTGATGTAGAAATTACCGCAGACTTTTGCTTTGCCACCGGCGTTGCCTTTGCAAGGTTTCTGCAGCAAGAACGCGAACCAGGGACGGTAATAATTGGTGAAGATATGCGCCCTTCCTCAAAAGGTTTTGCCGATGCGCTTTCTGCGGGCGTTACTTCACAAGGGCTAGAGGTGATTCGTATCGGACTAGCATCAACGGACCTGCTTTATTTTGCAGCCGGCAAATTGAATTTTCCTGGTGCGATGTTTACCGCCAGCCATAATCCAGCCGAATATAACGGGATCAAATTGTGTCTTAGTGGTGCGCGTCCAATCGGAAAAGAATCT
>CAMBOZ010000053.1 GCA_945869505.1 Bifidobacterium breve | reverse complement strand
TTTCAGAGCACATCGATTTGTACAATTTACATATGACCGTGGCTGAAGTAAACGCGCATATTAGAAAATTCGCTCCTGAACAGCGAAAGATTTTGGCGGAGCTGCGTGACCATATTGCTTCTAAACTTCCAAACGCAGAGCAAGTTATTAAGTACGGAATACCAACATTCCTAATCGAAGGCGTGGCGATAATCGGCTTTGATGGGTTTAAGTCGCACAACAGCATTTTTCCTTATAGCGGATCCTTTAATGCTCGACTTAAAAAAGACCTTGAGAGGTACGTTCAAACCAAAGGATCAATTCACTTTGATGTGGAAAAAAGCATTCCAAAACCTTTGATTAACAAGATCCTTGCCGAGAAGATTAATCAGATTAATGACTCCTACCCAAAGAAGTCAGGCGAGTATCTGGAGTTTTATCCAAATGGAGTTTTGAAATCGAAGGGCAAATATAAAGCCAACACGCTTCACGGAGACTGGGAATGGTTTCGTAAAACAGGTGTGATTATGCGATCGGGTAGTTTTAAAAATGGCGAGCAAGTTGGCACTTGGATTACTTATGATGTGAACGGGAAGGTTCACAAGAAAACTGTTTTTAACAAGTAATCTGATTTATTCGCCAAAGTTGTGATCTGACCAAGGTAACTCTTTACCTGCATATTTGGCAGCCCTAACATCGCCAGATCGGGCGTGACCTTCGAATCTTTCAACTCGTGAGGCGCGACCGCAAACTTCTCCAAAGAACGCACTTGATTCGCGATTTGTAACTTCTTGGTAAGTCACTGTTCGCAAATACTTACCGACCCAAAGTCCACCGGTGTAACGAGCTGCGCCACGAGTAGGAAGTACGTGATTTGTACCGATTACTTTGTCACCGTAAGAGACGCAGGTTCCTTCGCCCAGAAAGAGTGCACCGTAGTTATTCATCTTCTCCAACGCTTGGCGCGGATTGGCGGTGAGAATCTGAACATGCTCAGAGGCATACTCGTCAGCGAGTGCAAATGCATCGTCTATGTTTGCCACAACGTGGATTGCGCCCCAATCGCGCCAAGCAGGTTCTGCATAATCTTTTGTGGGCATACCAACCAAAATCTCATCAACGAATTTAGCAACCTTATGACCAAGAGATTCATCGGTAGTAATCAGAATTGCAGGTGAATCTGGCCCGTGTTCGGCTTGGGATAGTAGATCAACAGCGACAATGAAAGGATCTGCGTTTTCATCAGCGACTATAAGAATTTCGGTCGGTCCAGCGAAGAGATCGATTCCAACCTCACCGAATAGTTGTCGCTTAGCTTCTGCTACAAAAGCATTTCCTGGCCCGGCGATCATTGCAACTGGAGCGATAGTTTCGGTGCCGATCGCCATCGCTGCAATCGCTTGAATTCCACCAAGTACATAAATTTCGTCAGCGCCTGCGAGGTGCATCGCAGCAATCGTTGCATCTGGCATTTCGCCTTTGATCAAAGGAGTGCAAGCAACAACTCGCTTAACGCCGGCAACTTTTGCGGTAACGATAGTCATATGAGCGCTAGCGAGAAGTGGATACTTTCCACCAGGAATGTAAGCGCCGGTTGATTCAATTGGAACGTTCTTTTGACCAAGGAATACGCCAGGATGTGTTTCCACTTCAAAATCTTTAAGTGAGGCAAGTTGGTGCTCGGCAAATCCTCGAACCTGTGATTGAACAAAAGTTATGTCATCAATTACCTGTTTCGGAAGGCGAGCTATAGCGGTTTCAATCTCGGCTTTGCTTAACAGATAAGAATCTGCGCCGTGGTTATCAAATTTTTCCGAGTACTCTCGCACCGCTTTATCTCCACGCAACCTGATGTCTGCAATGACTGCTTCAACCGTGGCCTTGACCTGCGCATTATCAATTCGGTTGGAGATATCTCCATTTGGACTCTTTAACATCTTTGATTTAGTCCGGAAATTGAGTCTCGAGAAGCCAGCCATACTTACTCCTAAACTTTGCGTGGAAAGAATCACTACTTAAGCAGCAACTCTTCCATCCTGGTTATTTCAATCTCCTGTTGTTTGATAATCGCGGCGCTTAGATCTGCGACCACCATACTATTGGAGTTCTTAACATCCATTGCCATTTCTATGGCTCCCTGATGATGCTTGATCATGCCTTGCAAAAAGAGCCGATCAAATTCGGCGCCGGTTGCCGCACGAAGAGCATTCAACTCATCTTCACTCAACATTCCATCCATCATGTGACCAGCGTGTGTTGATACTTTGACCCCAGCCCAGCTCTTCATTAAATCAATTTCAGGAGCCTGTGCTTCCTTTATCTCCTGAGCTAATTGCAGGACTTCAGAGTTCATGGTGTTCTTAAATGCGATCTCAGACATTTCAATTGCTTGCTCGTGGTGAGGAATCATCATCTCCGCAAAGTTGATATCACTGGGACTAAATTCTGAATTCGATTGCTCAGAGGTCGCGCATCCTGAAAGTAAAAACAATCCAATTACAGCCAGCAGGATTCGTCTCATTCGCCAATATTATCTCAACCCTAGATGCAGTAACTATCTTTAACTCTGCGACCGGTACTTGTAATACTTACATAATCAGACTCTTGAAGATCCGCGAATACGGCTTGCGCCACTAAAATTTGCTCGGACACCATCCACCGATTAGCATTCAGACACGTTAAGGGGAGTACCTCGTTCGGCATCTTCGTCAACACGGATAGCAATATCCCGGAGCTGCGACCACAAAGTGGTTGAGGGAGACTTTGGCTTTATATCCCTTTAGCGAAATTGGTGTAACAAATGGATGTCTCTTTAACCACGTGGTTTGTAGTTCTCGGTGCGATATTGGCGCTGATAGTTGTTGATCTACTTACCGTCAGCCGCAAACCTCACGAAGTGAAGTTCAAAGAGGCTGCGACCTGGTCGATTTTCTATATTGCAGTTGCGATTGGCTTTGGTATTTGGGTCTGGCAAAGTTCCGGTTCTCAATTCGGAACCGAGTATTTTGCAGCGTACCTAGTAGAGAAATCACTCTCTGTAGATAACCTCTTTGTCTTCATCATCATTTTGGCTCAATTTAAAGTTCCATCGATATACCACCAACGTATTTTGATGTTTGGAGTTCTCTTAGCGCTCGTACTGCGCGGAATCTTTATTGCAGTTGGAGCAGCTGCTCTTGCCGCATTTAGCTTCACCTTCGTTATCTTCGGTGCAATTCTCATCTGGACGGGCGTCGGCTTATTCAATCACTGGGATGAAGATCCTTCACCAGAAGATAACAAGCTAGTTAAGGTAATCAGAAAACGAATTGCAATGACCGATGAGTTCCACGGTTCGAAGATATTTACGAAGATTGACGGCAAGAAGATAGCAACACCAATGTTTCTGGTGATGATTGCGATTGCATCGACTGACTTACTCTTTGCGCTTGACTCGATCCCTGCAACATTTGGAGTTACCCAGGAGCCATTCCTTGTCTTCGCCGCGAATGCTTTCGCTCTGCTGGGTCTTCGTGCGCTCTACTTCTTGCTTGCAGGATTGCTAGATAAGTTAATTTACCTATCGCTTGGACTATCAATTATTTTGATGTTTATCGGCGTTAAGTTGATGATGACTTACCTACACGAGATTTGGTATGAAGTTCCAAAGATTCCAATTGCAGTGAGTCTGTCAGTAATTGGCCTAGTTCTTGTTGTCTCAACAGTTGCCAGCTTGATCAAATCAAAGCGTGATCCAAGCGCCCACGCTCACGCTGGACGCGTCACTGCAGGCGGTAAAGATTAGAAACACACTCACGATCAGTAAATAGATCTGAATTACAAGGTGGGACGGGTCGCTCAGGGAACTGGGCGGCCCTTTCCTTTACTTATGTTGCATTAATGCTACATAGCATATATGCTATTTCTATGAGTCGCAATCCTGAAGAGCCGGTCTATAACCGCATTGAAGAAGCCCGTTTAACGCTTGGACTCTCCCGACAAGATTTAGCCGACAAGGTGGGTGTTCACTACCAAACCATCGGATACCTCGAGCGCGAGGAATACAGCCCATCTTTGGTGCTGGCCTTGCGCATTGGTAAAGCACTCAATCAAGAAGTTACAGAACTCTTTTCATTGACCCCACTAAAGAAAGGTAAGTAACAATGTCAAAGAAGAACAAGATTTATTGGATGGAAGGTACAACAAAAAAAGAGATTGAAGGCCTACTAAATAACAAGGGATTTAATTGGCTTCGATCACAAAGAAATCGACGATTCTTGGTCCTTTGTCATACGGTGCTTCTTGCATTGGTCGCTACAGGGAGTTATTACAAGCAGTTTAAAGAGTGGTTTGGCGGAGATAGCCTCGTCCCGCTATTTGTCTTAATTGCGATCATTCTCCTGGTAATTTCAGGGTTCAGTTTATTGAGAGTTAGTGTTAGAGGAATTGCCGAAGCACCCGATGAATTATTGGATGAGCGCCAAAGAGCAGTCCGTAACTCTAACTACAGATACTCCTATCTCTTTCTAGGATACGTCGTTATCGCTTTCTTGGTAGTTCTATCTGTGGGTCCAGAAACTCGACCATTTGCAGTTGGCGAAGAGGGCGATGCAGGCCTGGTCTATATTTCACTCCTGTTCACCATGGCATCACTGCCATCGATGGTTATTGCATGGCGCGAGCGAGATATTTAGTGCTAGATATTGAGAATCTTGGATTAATCGGAGTATTCATTGCAGGAGCTATTCCGTGGATGGAGGCAATTGCAGTAGTTCCAGCAGGAATTGTTGTCGGCCTAAATCCCATTGCGACGCTAATTTCCGCTGTAGTCGGCAATTCGATCACGATCATCCTCTTTGCTTACTTCGCATCGAGTATTAGAGAAAAGTTGATCGCTAGGCGAGTCAAAAGCGGTAAGCCGGCAGTACTGCCGAAATTGGATAAAGCGCTAAAAGCTTTTGATAAGTATGGAGTTTACGGATTAGCGGTGCTTGGTCCGATCTTGATTGGAACTCAATTTGCAGCAGCAGCTGCAGTGATTGCTGGCGTTAAACCCATTCGCGCCTCGATACTGATCATTACAAGTTTGACGCTTTGGGCAATAGCTATTGCAGCCGCAATGGTTGCCTTCGACATCACTATTTAAGGAAAAGAGCGAGAATGAAGCAACGCGATATTGCACCCGATGTTTTGAGGGGCTTTGCGCTTCTTGGAATACTTGTCGTAAACATTCAATTTATGGGATTAAACAGTGGTGAGGGTGCGCGCGGTGAGTTAACTCAAGGGTTAGCGAATGGAACAGCTACATTTGTTATTGCTTCAATATTTGCTGGAAAGTTCTATTTACTTTTCTCATTTCTATTTGGATACAGCTCGAATTACATAATTAGAGGAGATCGAGCGAATAGATCCCGATGGATAAAGCGCTGTTTCGCGCTGATTGCACTTGGTGCACTTCACTTTACTTTTTTGTGGCATGGCGACATCATTTTTATGTATGGAATTTTCGGTTTACTGCTTATCCCATTCTTTTTCCGAGCTGATAGAACTCTGAAAATCTGGACTCGAATTGTCTTCATCACCTCTTCGACCTTAGTTCTCTTAGTTGGTGCATTGGTCTATATCGCTGAGCGGTACTTGCCAACCGAGAGTGTTCAAGCGCCGATGGAGTTAAAGCTTGACGCTGTTCTGGTTAAAGGAACATTTCTTGAGGCAATTCCAGCACGTCTAGAAGTTTGGGTCTACGGAATCACAACCGGTGTATTTCTTCAAGGAGGGTTAGCTTTCGCGGCATTTTTGTTGGGGCTTCGTATGGCGAGAAGCAATTTCTTATCTTCGCCAATGGATGCAAAGAAGAATTCCAGCTTAATGAAGAAGGGTTTCTTTATTGGAGCCCCAATTCAGATTTTTGCCGCTATTGCCCTTTTACGAAATGAGCAGACAGCAGAACCGTCTGAGGCGATTTACTTGATTTCGCTTTTTACTTCATTCATTGCTGCTCCGCTTATGTCGATCTTCTATATCGCAGTAGTTAGAAAAATGGTTGAAGATAAACCTAAATATGTTACTTGGATGGTTCCGGCCGGAAAAATGTCGCTAACGGTATACATCTCGCAATCCGTTGTTACATCGTTAGCTTTTGGCCCTTGGGGTCTAGGGCTATTCCAGAAATTGGAAACTTGGGAAGTAGTGCTTTTGGCACTCGGAATTTGGTTGGCGCTGGTTTACTTCGCAAAAATTTGGTTGCAGAAGTTTAGCCAAGGACCACTTGAGCGTCTGGTGAATATGCTTACAAGAAATAGAAAGGTGAATTAAATGGCTTGGTTAGCTGTAATTACGGCTGGTGTACTCGAAGTGGGTTTTGCAACAATGCTTAAGCTCTCAAATAATTTCACTAAGACTTGGCCGAGCATAGGATTTTTAGTTTTCGCATCAGGGAGTTTCTCTTTACTTGCTTGGTCATTAAAGGTTCTGCCTATTGGAACGGCTTATGCGGTTTGGACGGGAATTGGGGCAGCAGGAACTGCAATTCTCGGTATGGTCTTTTTCAAGGATCCAGTTTCTGTCGCTCGAATCACCGCAATTGCGTTCATTGTCACCGGAGTGGTGCTCTTGAATTTCTCAAGTTCCAGCCACTAAAGCAATTAGTTTTTAAGCAGGATTAGCTTCCTGGGCTAACCGTTGACATGTTGAAATCTTTAATGACCAGCGGTGGAATTGCCATATTGCTCATATCGCCAGCCCATTCGCGTGGTTGCGTCCATTCGGTTGCACCAGCGTGGGCAATTCGAGAAAGAGCCGAAACAGGGGAGTCGTTCCAACGGAAGTTATTGGTTGCTCCCACAACTTCGCCGCCCTTGACGTGATAAACGCCGTCACGAGTTAAGCCGGTAAGAAGTAGTGAATTTGGATCAACCATACGGATATACCAAAGAGTTGTAAGAAGTAGACCGTTATCTACTTTCTTTACAAGATCTTCAAGTGAACCGCTTGCGCCATCAACGCTCATAACTAGGTTTTCGCCCAGCGGGGTGAAATCTAGACTAGTTAACTTTGCTGACGCGCGAGTTTGGATCAGAGATTGCAGAACTCCATCTTTGAGCCAATCAACGCGTTTAATACTTTGACCATTATCAAATACTGATGAAAATGGAGAGCTGACAGGCGTTGCCACAAAGTTAGATGCAGGTAGTTGCTTAAAGTCAGGATCGCTAAAGAATTGCAGAGAGACATTTGAGAGTTTCTCCCCGATGCGAGTTCCGCCACCCTTTTTAGAAAATACTGATTGACCTTCGTGCGCATCGCGTGCAGTTGATACCCACATCATGTAGGTGAACAAGTCTGCTACTGAACCTGAAGGAAGGATTGTGTCGTAACGTCCAGCGGGCAGATCTACTTTTGTACCTTGCCAAGTTAAACGTTGACGAATTTGAGCATCAATATCGGCTACAGATACATCAGTAAAGTCACGAGTTTCAACACCTGCCCAAGTGGAACGGGTGCGCTCGTGAGACTTGCCTGTCATTTCTACGCGACCAACTGGTGAATCCTTACGTAAACGCAAGCCACCCTTTGATCCAACCCAAGTTGTTTCATTTGTGTGCTCGGAATATCCGAAGAGTTCAATCTTGTCTGCAACCGAACGGGAGAACATATCGCCCAAGGCTGGTGCAAATTTTGCAAATACTTCAGGGCCTGTAGGAACGTGCTCTGCTGACCAGTTTCCAATAGAAACGTTAGTTGCAAGAGGAGCGTAATCATCTGCTGGACCTGCTGCTTTCGCTGCAGCAATAGCAGCTTCTAGAAGCGCGGGAACATCGGCAAGTGAAACATCGGTACGAGTTACTCCGCCTGAGGCCATTGCGCCGTTGACTGAAACGAAAGCAATTACAGTGACACTGCGCTCTTGGATCACGCCATTTGTTGTAAGTGTGCTGCCGGCCCAACGCAAGTTTGCTTGAGTCTTATCGCGCACGACAACGATGCAATCATCGCAAGTAGCAGCAGAAGTAATTTTTTCAATTAGATCTTGAGCTGAAATCATTTTCCGGCCTCCGC
>CAMBOZ010000052.1 GCA_945869505.1 Bifidobacterium breve | reverse complement strand
GCAACAACTTTTGCTGAAGTTGCACCTTTTGCAGATATTTTCACTTGCATCACAGGTCTTGGAGCAACAGGTAAAGACCTTTGTGAAAGCGGTGTAGATAAATTGGCATTCACTGGATCAACCCGCACCGCAAAGTTGGTTGCAGCATCGTGTGCAACCACAATGACGCCTGTTGTTCTCGAATGCGGTGGTAAAGATCCAGTAATCGTTGCTGAAGATGCCGATATCAAACGCGCAGCCGATGCCACGATTTGGTCAGCGATGTCTAACGCTGGACAAACTTGTATCGGAGCAGAACGTGTTTATGTACACGAGAGCGTTGCAGATCAATTCATTGAAGAGGCGCTAAAGGTTGCTCGCACGATTCATCCTGGTGCACCTGGGGTTGGTAATTACGGTCCGGCGACAATGCCATCGCAGATAAAAGTAATTCAGGGCCATATCGATGATGCAATTGCCAAAGGCGCAAAGGTGGCACTCGGTGGATCTGATTCCGTCAAAGCGCCATTTGTCGAGCCAGTTATCTTGCTTGATGTCCCAGAGAATTCAACGGCGATGCTTGAGGAGACCTTTGGTCCCACAATTGCAATTAATCGCGTGAAATCAATGGATGAAGCGATCGCTTTATCAAATGCTTCACGTTATGGACTTGGTTCATCTATCTGGTCAAGGCGCCAAGGTAAGAAAATCGCGCGCCAACTTCATTGCGGAATGGTTGCAATTAATTCAACAATTTCATTTGCTGCAATCGCATCTGTGCCATTTGGTGGAGTAAAAGACAGTGGTTATGGCCGCATCCACGGTCCAGAGGGAATTCTTGAATTTACCTATCCACGCACAGTTGTTCGCGCACGATTCCAACTGCCAATTGCCTTCACAAGTTTTAAACGCACAAAGGGCAACGATAAATTAATTGTTACTTTGACGCGTTTGTTAAACGGCCGACTAGGTTAGGGACTAGCTTTTAAAAGCGTGGCGCATTTCTAGTGCGCTCAGTTCTTGGTTTGCGTTCATTACGTTTTGCCCAGCATGCGTTATGCCAATGTCGTCGGTTATCTTCATCGTCGATCATCCACGCAACAGTGTGCGGCGTTGCCATTGGTATTACTTGATCGCAACCTGGACAACGATAAGGTTTATTTGAACTAGAACCCGTGATCTTGCGAACAATAAAATCGCCATCTGCATGCTCTTCAACTGTTTGATTTGAAGTTGAGATATCTCGGTCTTCAGTTTTTGGCCGACGACCCTTTGGAAAATTGCGGCGTGGGCTCATAAAGGTATTTTCTCGCACTTTTGGTGACAATGTGGCATGGTTGCCATATGAGCAGCGTGATATCCGTCCGAGGCCTGAAGAAGAGCTATGGATCCACACAGGCGGTCGCTGGGATTGATTTATCTATCGCGCAAGGCGAGATATTTGCGCTACTAGGCCCTAATGGAGCAGGCAAGACGACTACCGTAGAAATACTCGAAGGTTTTCGAACACGCGACAGCGGTGACGTATCTGTCTTAAATACCGATCCTGCTATTAAAGGCGAAGCCGGCCGCATCTGGCGCAATCGGATCGGCATAGTTCTGCAATCAACTTCAGATGCTGGTGATTTATCGGTCAAAGAAACAGTTGCACACTTTGCTAAATATTACGCAAACCCGCGCGATGTTGATGAAGTAGTCAACGCAGTTGGGCTGGCCGAAAAATCAAAGGAGTTGATTCGTACATTATCTGGCGGGCAACGGCGTCGCTTAGATGTTGCACTCGGCATCATCGGCGCACCTGAACTTCTCTTCCTTGATGAACCAACCACAGGTTTTGATCCCGAAGCCCGTCGCGCATTCTGGGCGCTCATTAAAAATCTGCGCGATAGCGGAACCACAATTGTTTTAACGACGCACTATTTAGACGAAGCCGAAGCGCTAGCCGATCGAGTCGCAGTGATAAATCGAGGCTTGATTGTTGAAGTCTCCACCCCAGCGCTCCTTGGCGGACGCGCTACATCTCTTGCCACAGTCAGTTGGCTAAGCGAGAACGGGCCCCAATCTGAGCGCACCGATAATCCAACTGCCTTAATTAAAAAACTCACCGAAGGCTTTAAAGGTGAAATCCCCGAACTCACTGTTAAGCGCGCTTCACTAGAAGATATTTACCTAGAAATGATTGGAGGCGCAGATGTCCACAAATAAAGTACCCACTAAAAAAGTACCTAGCGCCTTAACGATCGGCATTGCTCGAGGTGGCTTAGAAATCAAACAATTCTTACGCCAGCGCGAATCAGTAGTCTTCACTCTGGCTTTTCCAATTATGTTGCTGGGTATTTTCGGTTCGGTTTTTACAAACGAGCTAACCGATGGCGTAACCTTTAGCCAATACTTTGTCGCCGGAATGATCGCATCCGGCTTGGTTAATACTGGCTTTCAACAACTAGCGATAATGATTCCGGTTGAACGTGATTTTGGAACTCTAAAACGACTTCGTGGAACACCAATGCCAGCAGCGAGCTATTTCATAGGCAAAGTAATTGTTGTATTCGTAACCATGGTTGCTCAAGTCTTTTTGCTCTTGATAGCGGGAATCGCCTTCTTCGGAGTAAATCTGCCGACGGATCCCGCAAAGTGGTTTACCTTTACTTGGTTAATTCTTTTGGGAAGCGCGGCTTCTACTTCACTGGGTATCGCTTTTTCAGTTATTCCCAAGAGCGGACGCGGCGCATCAGCGGTTGTCTCCCCCGTGGTCATCATCTTGCAATTCTTTAGCGGAGTTTTCTTTGTCTTCACCGATCTGCCTGGATGGATGCAACAAGTTGCGGCGATATTTCCACTTAAGTGGATGACTCAGGGTATGCGCTCTGTTTTCTTGCCTGATTCATTTGAGGCAAGTGAAGTCGCCGGCAGTTGGGAAACCGGACGCACATTTGTCATTATTCTCGCCTGGTTTATCGCTGGTCTTATTATTTCTATCCGTACTTTTAAATGGGATCAGCAGAAATGAATAAGTCAAAGACTTTAGCGCTGGTCCTCGCACTCGGATTAACAATCACGGTTACTCCAGCGCTTGCTGCAACGAAGAGCCCTACGCCGACACCAAAAGCAACTGCTACAAAAAAAGTCACACCAACGCCAAAAGCGAGCCCTTCAAAGAAAGCGCCAGTGAAAAAAGCACCGGTGAAAAAGAAGGCACCTGTTAAAAAGAAGGTTTCGACCGTAACGCCTTCGCCTTCTCCAAAATGGCCACCTGCAGGGTTTAAAACCGATCCGCAAAATGAAACCAAGCTCTATATGAAAATTCCAACCGCAAAAGAGCTCGTCGGATTACTTTCAACAAGAGTCGCACTCGCAACGCAGGTAAAAGACTGTACAAAATTTACATGCGGTGCGGTCTTGGTCGCTTCTGAAATTGGCTGTCGCTGGTGGCAAGTCACTGGCGAGGTCGTTGGTCCGACCTCTAAAGAGAATAAAACTCTAAAAACTTTTGGAAAGGTGACCACTTCTGTCGCGGCAAGTGCACCGCAAAAGACCGTCACAGTTATATTGGTTACTACTGAACCACTTGGAGTGGGACACATCATTTCTAATGTAAGCGCAGACTGTAATCAAGGCGAACCAACAGGTCCTATACCAAATACCGAATACAAAGCAGCTGGATAAAGATGCTCGGTGGAATCAATAACGCTCTGTTCTTAAGCAGCTTTGGCGGATTCTTCGCTGTCGGCATTTTGGCGTTAATTTTGAAGTGGGCATTTGCGCGCGGTAAATCAGTCATTGAACGCACCCCAAAAATTGGTGGTGAGAATGAATACGGTTCGCTGGTTGTGGTGGCTTCCCCGAACAATCACATTGAAGGTGAAATCTTGCGCCTAAAGTTGGTGGACGCGAAGATTAAAGCAACGCTAACTCAGACTAAAGATGGACCACGGGTATTCGTATTTGCCAGCGATGAGAAAATCGCCCGGGCGGTTTTAAAAAGTTAGCGGTTCGCTCCAGGAACCCAGAGTTGGTCACCAATTTTCTTATTAGCAACTCTTGCTAAAACGAATAAAAGGTCAGAGCAGCGGTTTAAATACTTTGCGGTGAGTGGATTAACTCCAGTGCCGAAACCATGAATTGCCGCCCAGGTGCGACGCTCTGCGCGACGCACAACGGTGCGAGCCACGTGAAGGTGAGCAGCTGCCGGCGTTCCGGATGGAAGAACAAAAGAACGTAGCGGTTCAAGATCAGCATTGTATTTATCGATCTGTTCTTCCAAATAAGTAACTTGGCTTTCTAGAACGCGAAGCGGTTCGAATGCGGGTGAATCAACAACTGGAGTGCAAAGGTCGGCACCGACATCAAATAAATCATTTTGAATTCGGACAAGTAGTGCGCGAATTTCATCAGTTAATTCATCTGTTGCAATTACAACGCCAATCGTTGAGTTAGCTTCATCAACAGTGGCATATGCCTCAAGACGTGAATCATTCTTTGAGGTGCGGCTCATATCTCCTAAAGAGGTTGAGCCATCATCGCCGGTCTTGGTGTAAATACGCGTTAAATTAACCATGGCCCTAGCCTATAAGTAGACTTGCCTTATGGCATCTTCGAGCACTGCGGGCAGCGACCGCTTCCGCATCGTGGGCGGTGCCAGCCTTAAGGGCGAAGTGACTGTGACTGGTGCGAAGAATTCAGTCCTGAAACTTATGGCGGCATCGCTGCTTGCAGTTGGAAAAACAACGATTCGCAATGTTCCAGATATTGCAGACGTGGACATTATGTCCGATTTACTGACTCGACTTGGATGCACCGTTGTTCACTCTGGTTCTGTCGTAACAATTGACGTTCCGGAAAAGCCACAACATCGTGCAGATTACGATTTAGTGCGCAAGATGCGCGCCTCCATTAACGTCCTTGGTCCTTTAGTGGCACGGATTGGTCACGCCGAAGTTGCCCTTCCTGGTGGAGATGCAATCGGTTCACGCGGTTTAGATTTTCACATTAAAGGCCTGGAAACACTCGGTGCAATAGCCCACGTAGAACATGGCTATGTAATTGCCGAAGCTCCAAAGGGTTTAACTGGTGCCGCAATTGATCTTGATTTCCCAAGCGTCGGAGCAACCGAGAATTTAATGACCGCCGCTGTTTTGGCAAAAGGTGTAACAACGATTGATAACGCGGCGCGCGAACCCGATCTGGTTGATCTAGGTGAGTTCCTTATTGGAATGGGAGCGAAGATTGAAGGTTTGGGCACTCCGCTAATTACTATTACTGGTGTAGCAAAGTTAAATCCAACTGATCACATAACAATTACTGATCGCATCATCGCTGGTACTTGGGCCTTTGCCGCGGCAATGACCGAAGGAGATATCACCATCCACGGTGGTCGCGCCGACCATATGGAAGTTATGTTAGAAAAATTAGCTCACGCTGGCGCAGTTATCACTTCAACTTCAGATGGAATTCGTGTTCAGATGAACCAACGTCCGCGCGCCACAGATGTTGCAACACTTCCCTATCCAGGATTTGCCACTGATTTATTGCCATTTATCATTGCAATGAATGCTGTGGCTGATGGACATTCCATGGTTACTGAAAATGTCTTTGAATCACGCTTTATGTTTGTAAATGAATTAATGCGCCTTGGCGCACAAGTAACCGTTGATGGCCACCACGCATCTATCGACGGTATTCCGCAGTTATCTGGCGCACCTGTGGAGGCAACCGACATTCGCGCCGGCGCTGGCTTAGTTCTCGCCGCATTGGTTTCCGAAGGTGAAACTACAGTCGATGGCGCATTCCATATAGATCGTGGCTATCCAAACTTTGCTGAAGATCTTCGCGCACTCGGCGCGAACGTGACGCGGGAATAGTTCAAGTGATTCCAGATCGCAATCTCGCTCTCGAATTAGTTCGAGTGACTGAAACAGCGGCGCTTGCCGCTGCGCCTTGGGTGGGGCGAGGAGAAAAAGATCTGGCCGATGGCGCAGCTGTAAAAGCAATGCGCGCGATGATTAATACGGTGGATATGTCTGGCGTTGTAGTTATTGGTGAAGGTGAAAAAGATCAAGCGCCGATGCTTCATAACGGAGAACAAGTCGGAAACGGCGATGGTCCGTCGTGTGACGTTGCTGTTGATCCCATTGATGGAACTTCACTGACAGCCCAAGGAATGAATGGAGCGATCAGCGTAATTGCCCTGGCACCACGCGGTTCTATGTTTGATCCACAAGATAGTTTTTATATGAATAAAATTGTGACAGGACCAGAAGCTGCTTCAGTAATTGATATAACTAAATCTGTATCTGAGAATATTTCAAGGGTTGCTAAAGCGAAATCTTTAAATGTCACAGATATTACAGTCGTGGTACTTAATCGGCCTCGCCACAAGAATCTGATAGAAGAAATCAGAAATACTGGCGCGAGAATTAAACTTATTCAAGATGGAGATGTTGCCGCTGCTATTGAAACTGCGCGCCCCGACACCGGAATTGATCTTCTGATGGGTATTGGCGGAACACCTGAAGGTGTAATCACAGCAGTTGCCATGATCTGTTTGGGTGGTGCAATTCAAGGCCAGCTGCATAAGGATGGGGTTACAGATCCACACGTATTAACAACCTCTGATCTCTGTAACTCCGAGGATGTTTTTCTATCTGCAACAGGGATAACAGATGGAGAAATTGTTCAAGGGATTAGGCACACCAAGTTTGGTGCTACGAGTCATTCACTTGTTATGCGTGGAAAATCAAAGACAGTTAGATTGATTCGTACCGAACACAATCTTTAAAGTTATCCCGCGCTTTCAGTAAGAATTGAAACGCGATTATTTGAAACTGATAAGAATCCTCCCTGTACCTGAAATTCTTTCGTTGTACCATCTACCGCTTTGATGCTCACGGCACCGTCGACTAGAACGCCAAACAAAGGTGAGTGGCCAGGAAGCACACCGAGGTCACCCTCGATCGTGCGCGCAGAAACGAAAGTTGCCTGCCCGGACCACACCTGTTGTGTTGGCGATACTAGTTCGACGTTAAGTGCCATGTTTTTTACCTAACTTAGTTCTTCGCTAGTTCTGCAGCTCTGCGCTCGACATCGTCGAGGCCACCGCACATGAAGAATGCTTGTTCTGGTAGGTGATCGTACTTGCCATCAGCGAGCGCTTCGAATGCATCGATCGTCTCGGTTAGCGGAACGAATGAACCGTCGATTCCGGTGAAGACCTTCGCAACGAAAGTGTTCTGTGACAAGAAGCGCTGGATGCGACGTGCGCGACCAACGCGAATGCGGTCATCTTCTGACAATTCATCGATACCGAGAATTGCGATGATGTCCTGGAGATCCTTGTAACGCTGCAAGATCTGCTTGATGCGGTTTGCAACACGGAAGTGGCGCTCTCCGATATAGCGTGGATCCAAGATGCGTGAAGTTGAGTCAAGCGGATCCACAGCTGGGTAGATACCAAGCTCTGAAATCGGACGAGACAACACTGTTGTTGCATCTAAGTGCGCGAATGTTGTGTGTGGGGCTGGGTCGGTAATGTCATCTGCAGGAACGTAAATTGCCTGCATAGATGTAATTGAGTGACCACGTGTTGAAGTAATACGTTCCTGCAACTGACCCATTTCATCGGCCAAAGTTGGCTGGTATCCCACAGCAGATGGCATACGGCCGAGCAGTGTTGATACTTCAGAACCTGCCTGTGTAAAGCGGAAGATGTTGTCGATGAAGAGCAAAACATCCTGCTTCTGAACATCGCGGAAGTACTCCGCCATTGTTAGGGCAGAGAGGGCAACGCGAAGACGCGTGCCAGGTGGCTCATCCATCTGACCGAAGACCAATGCGGTCTTATTGATAACACCAGTCTCGGTCATTTCAAGGAATAAGTCGTTACCTTCGCGAGTACGTTCTCCAACACCGGCGAATACAGATACACCACCGAAGTTTTCCGCTACGCGATAAATCATTTCCTGGATAAGAACAGTCTTACCTACACCTGCACCACCGAAGAGACCGATCTTTCCGCCTTTTACATAAGGTGTTAGTAGATCGATAACTTTGATACCGGTCTCGAACATTTCAGTCTTTGACTCAAGTTGATCAAATGCTGGTGCATTGCGGTGGATTGGCCAACGCTCTTTAATATCAAGGGAAGATGTTGGAACGTCGAGGGATTCG
>CAMBOZ010000051.1 GCA_945869505.1 Bifidobacterium breve | reverse complement strand
TGTTCTTTAACAAACATTGTGGTCGCAGATGTGTGATTAACGCCAGCGCTCTTGAGTAATCGATTACTTAGATCTGCTAAGCGATCCTTTTTCTCGGAATCAGAAACTGAGAATGGATCGATTTCATAATCAGAGACCCAGGTCTGATTTGCATACACAGGCTCAGTAACCAGTGAAACTAATTCTGTAGATAGTGGCTTAGATGTCTTGGCCATAGCAACTGCGGTTTGTGCCAGTTTTTTAGCTACATCGACCGAGATTTCTGGTGATGAAGCAAAGCCCCAGGCACCGTTGACAATGACTCGCACTCCAACACCGGCGATCGATTCATCGCTCTGGGTCTCTGGACGGGCATCACGCAAAGAGAGAAGACCGCTTCGCGTGCGTTCTATGCGCACATCTACGTGAGATGCACCAGCGCCTTTAGCTGTGCTAATTGCGGCATCACTAACTGCGGCTAACGGAAGGGCTAGAAAATCTGCATCAACATTTTTATTCACCCGCGTACCTTATTTGAAAATGAGCTATTGGGGAAGCGGGTGGTTCTTGAGGTGAAAAAGAGAGTTGCCTTCGCCTCAGACTGCGCTTTCGCTTCGAGCGTTCTTTTCAATATTGAGTAAGAAACCTATAGAAGCAAAAGAAATCACACAGGCAAGTGCGCCACCGACATATAACGGAAGTCGCAGACTGAAATTAGCCAATACGCCGCCTAAGAGCGAACCTAGGGGCATCGCTCCCCAGACCAATGTTCTGCGAGTGCCGTGAATGCGGCCATAAAGTTCTTTCGGAATTACCGTTTGATAAGTAGCCATGAGCAAAATATTCCATTGCGAGATTACAAATCCACCAAAAGTGGCGAGTGCGACAAAAATATAAATATTTGGAGAAAAACCTTGGATGAGTAGCACTGCCGAACTTGCAACAATTGCAAAGGTCATAACTTGGCTACGTCCAAATTTGTTGGATGTTCGCGAGGCAACCAACGAACCAGCGATAGCTCCCACGCCTTGAATCGCCATAATTACACCAAAGTATTTTTCAGAGAGACCTAGCTCTTTAATGATGAACAGAACGATCGTTGCCGTACCCATTGAATAACAAAGTCCAATAGTTGCAGTGGTCACAACCAAACGCCGCAGAACCTTTTGATTGAAGAGATATGCGATACCAAATTTCATATCTTCGACGAAGCGCGTAGGAACCTTATCTGTATCTTCAACTCGCAGATCTTGTAGATACTTAACTGGAATCGAAAGTGCGAATAATGCAGAGATAGCAAAGCCCAAGCTGTTGATAAAGAATGGTAAATAGATCGCTAGGGCATAGATAAACCCGCTGATTGGCGCTCCAATAAAGCCCTGGATAACCGTCTCCGAAATTTGAAGTCTGGAATTGCCTTTCTCAAAGTCTTTTTCATCCAATATTTGGGGAATCAGCGACTGTGCGGTCGTATCCGCAGCAACCTCACAAGCTCCGATAATAAATGCGGCCGTCAGTAACCAGAAAATAGTTACGTGATCTAAGGCAATCAAAAGAGCTAGAACACCAACGACCGCACTCCTTGATGCATTCGCGCCAGCCAATATGTAGCGCCGATCAACTCGATCAACGATTGCGCCAATTGGAATAGCAAAAAGTAGCCAAGGGAGCATAACCATTGCCCCAATTAATGAAATCAATACGGGGCTATCGGTCAATGAAATGGCGAGCAAAGGAACCGCTGCCAACATCACGCCATCAGCAAGATTTGAAATTATGCTCGATGCCCACATTCGATTAAATGCCGGATTCATAACCCGAACCTTAACGGGTAGATCAATCACTTCCTAACATCGACAAATCCTCGATGAGTTGATAAGAATCTCCAATGACTATTGCACTAGATCGTCTCCTGGCTCATATGGCTTGGGCGAATCAGAAGACAATCGATCACCTGCAGACACTTCCAGAAGAATCACTGAAAGCTTTTGCCACAAATCCCGAGTGGCACGCCGCAGAAATTATCTATCACATTGTTGATTCGGCCGATCATTACGCTTTTCGAATCAGTGGATTGCCCGCACTTACTCAACCAGGAGATCCGTGCATAGATGATGTCAAAGAAATTTCCGATCTCGCTCGGCTTAAGGAACAAGCAGCGATTGTTGATAAAGCACTCCTGGATTGTGTGAAATTAGAGGATATTCAGCTTGAGTATAAAAATTATGAAGATAAATTAGTGAAAAGGTGGCGATCAACCATACTTTCACAGGCGATTCATCACGCGACTGAACATCGCGCACAGCTAGCCTCTGCACTGGAAGCGAAAGGTTTTAATCCCGTAAACCTTGATGATTTAGACCTCTGGTCATTCGAGATTGATACACAGTCCAAGGAGATATAACTACATTCTCCATTGAGGGTTAAGCCACTAAAAGGTAGAGTGTGTTTATGGTCGGCGTTGATTCAAAATTCCTTGCGGGCAAAAAGGCGCTTATTACTGGAGCCGGAAGTGGGATTGGCCGATCTTGTGCCATCGCATTCTTAGAAGCAGGCGCTGAAGTTCTGGCAGTTGATTCAAATGCTCAATCTCTTTCAGAACTCGAATCGCAATTTAAAGTCAAGACAATGGTCGTAGACCTAAGTAAGCCAGATGAACATTTCCCAAACCCTTTAGAGATAGATATTTTAATTAACAACGCTGGCGTTCAGCACGTTGCCCCAATTGAAGAATTTCCGATTGCTCAGGCCGACATGATGTTTTCACTAATGCTGCGCACACCCTTCTTTCTAACCCAAAAGGTTCTTCCCCATATGTACTCAAAAAAATGGGGGAGAATAATTGGAATATCAAGTATCCATGGCCACGTAGCATCTCCAAACAAGTCTGTGTATATAACTGCAAAACATGGTCTCGAAGGTTTAACAAAAGTCACGGCACTAGAAGGTGGCCCACACGGAGTTACTGCCAATACCATCGCCGCTTCATATGCGCGCACCGCTCTGGTTGAAAAACAGATTAAATCGCTATCAGAAATAAATAAATTATCTGAAGCCGAAGTAGTTCAGGAAGTTATGCTGCAACCGGCAGCGATAAAGCGGCTAATCGAACCAGAAGAGATCTCTCAACTCGCACTTTATTTATGCGGCCCATATTCAGATTCAATTACCGGATCATCCTTCGGAATAGATAACGGTTGGACCGCTCGCTAGTAACCTAAAAAAGCTTCCTTATTTGAGAAGCCAAATTCCTTCGGTTGCGCTCGTGGAATCAATTGTGATCTTGTCTCCGTTTGCAGTTTCACCATAAAGCGTTTCTGCAACTGAATAACCGTATTTTGATAAATCTATCTCAGCCTTGACTGCAGATCGCCCGATAAAGATTAATAACGATTGGTCCTTAGATTCTCTAAGGTAGGCCAGGTATTCCTTTTCGACAGCGACCCAGCGAAGTCCACCATTGATAAGCGCGGGGCTCTCCTTACGCAATTTGATTAGCGTTTTAACTGAAGTGTAAAAATCTACATCCCAAGCACTTCTATCGTCCCAATTAATTGTCCTGCGTGAATCTTCACCCCAAGAACCTTCAAGTCCTATTTCATCGCCCGCGAAAATAGAAGGCACACCTGGATAAGTAAGAAGCATTGTCATTGCTGCTAGGTGAGCGTTTCTGTCACCGAGTACTACAGTGCGAAAACGAGCAGTGTCATGCGAATCAAGAATTAGCATGCTTGCAGTTAGGGAACGCCAGGGAATAGATGCATTGAACTCTTGCATTGATGCAAAGAATTGTTCGCCATCGATCTTTGGCATCGCAAATGGAAGGCCTTGAAAACCACCGGTGATTTCTGGATTTCGATTCATCCAGTTCCAGAATGGGCGCATAAAACCTTGGTAATTCATCGCGCCTTGCCAGCCGAGCCCGTTTAAATCTGATGCTACAAAGTCGCCATTTTCTGCGACCAACCAAGAATCCGGATCAACATCTGCCATAGCTTTGCGTATGCCTTGCATAACTTCGACGTGATGGTTTTCCGCGCCTTGCACACCAGTCATATTGCCAACGTCGATGCGCCAGCCCGCCATACCGAATTTTGGAGATATCCACTTTTTTACAATCGAATTCTTTCCTTCATACACTGCTTTACGGAGCGCTTTGGAAGAATAGTTAAATTTTGGAAGTGATTCCAAACCGAACCAGCCAACGTATCCCCATTTAATTGATTTATCCCAATAGAAAAAAGAACGCTCTCTGGAAGATTTGTTCTTCTTCGCTGTAATAATCCACTCGTGGCCGACGCCGCAATGATTTGAAGTTAAATCTCCTAAGATGCGAATCTTCTTCTTTTTTGCGCTTTGAATTAGCGATTTAAAGGCCTTGTCTCCGCCAAGAATCGGGTCAACTTCGTCAAAGGTAGTTGCGTCATATCTGTGGTTAGAACGTGATGGGAATATGGGGGTTAGATAAATACCATTTACGCCTAAGTCAGTTAGATAATCTAATTTATCTTCGATGCCGTAAAGGTCGCCACCGTAAAGTTCTTGGCCGGTGTACTTGCTTCGCCCACGGGGCAATTCATTCCAATCGCGGGGATAGGCCCAATCTGGATTTATATTGATTTTGCCGGACCGCGCAAAGCGATCTGGAAAGATTTGATAGAAAACGGATTTATTAATCCACTTCGGATTCTCGGGAATTGCCACAATTTGGAAGTCGTTATTGCTGTGAACATCGTGATCGAATAGCCCTTTGGCATTTAACCATTCGTACTTGTTCTCTCCGACAAATACAAAGCGATAGATAGTATGGATATTGATGATCTGGATTCTGACTTCAAACCAACGTTCTGTCTTCGAAGAACTCTTCTCTTCCAGTTTGTGTGTTCGAGGTTCGGCATCTTCGTAAAGACGAATATAGGCTTCATCAAAGGTGTAACCCTTCGGAACTCTAACTTTTAGCGTTACCTTGTCACCAATTTTTGGGGCGCTATTGCTTACATATAGATCGCTGCCATCGTGGTGGGGAGCTTGTGCGAATCCTGGCTTTGTAGTCATTAAGAATCTCCCGAGCTCGCTGAAAAGTTTCAACTTTCTTTATTACGAGTTCGTAATCTACCTTTTCAAGCCCTACAAAGGAATCATTTAAATCCATTTGATTTGGTTATAATTAGCCTATGAAGTTCCTAATTTCGGTCATTGATACCTTGGAAAATCCTGGCACCACCGATGAGATGTTTGAGATTGATAAATTCAACGATCAACTTCGTTCCGCAGGTCAATTTATTTTCGCTTGGGGGCTACACGCTCCTGAAAGCGCCACCGTTATTGATAACCGAGCCGGCGCAAATTTGAGTACCGGCAAACCACTCTTTGATTCTCCAGAAAACGTCAGTGGTCTTTGGATAATTGAAGTCATTGATGCGCAAACTGCTAGAACGTTAGCGTTTGCCGCATCCAAAGCGTGTAATCGAAAAGTCGAGTTACGACCTTTCCATTAATTGAATCCAGAGATTGAAAACTTAATTGGAGTGTTAGAAATTTCGGTTTCAATTTCACCCTGAATATCACCCTTTACCAGGGTGCCTTACTGACGCTTATCACCCACACTTTGAAGGGTGAATCACCTGTATCGCACCCGCGTTGTATTCACACTTATAGGTGCAATTTTTATTGCGCTAATTCCTGAACCAGCTCACGCGGCCGTGCCCACCGCACCGAGAAGTGTCGTCGGAATCGCAGGAAATGGTTATGCAAAAATCACCTTTAAAGCCCCAAGTCCAAATGCGAACATTACAAACTACAAATTTTCAATCGATTCCGGAACTTCCTACACAACTTTTTCTCCTGGCCAAGGGTCATCTACTTATGAAGTGTGGGGCAGTAATTACTCTGCTACTTATTACACCGATGCCGCCTTCATCAATGTAACGAATACCTTATACATTTTTGGTTTGATGCCAGGAACGACTTACAACATTAATTTGATTGCAGTTAACGCTGAGGGTGATTCCCCAGCGTCCGCCACAGTTGCGGTCACTCCAACTTCAGGACTTCCATATCCGCCCGGATTTATGTCGAAACTTTCCACCCTTGGAACTTTTCCTGTATCTGATTACGGACTCAATAATTTGGTGGCTAGGTATCAGTCAGGCAATTTAATTATGGACTTTGCTGAACCTCCCAACGGTGGTTCAGCAATTGATTATTACCAGTATTCAATTTCTTTGAGCGATACCCTGACCGAGGCTGCTGTTGTCTGGCAGGACTTTGCTACACCTTCGCCAACGTTGCCGCTCGTCATACCTTTGTCGGATCTCAACTACACCTCTGTTTACTATCTTTATTTAAGATCTCATAACGCAAACGGATTTAGTCAATATAGCCGGAATTACTCCGCACCGGCTGGCGCCATTGGGCATTCTGTTGGATTCGCAAGACCAGGCCTTCCAGCGAGACCATCGATTACTGGGGTAACAAGAAGTGGATCTGATGTAATCATTTCATTTAATCCTGGCTCTGACGGTGGTTATCCAATTACAGATTATTTGTATTCAACCGATAATGTAAATTACACCTCAGCTGGTACTGCATCCTCACCGCTAACTGTGCCCGGCGCGGCCACAAACTCAGTTGTAACTATTTATCTAAAGGCAGTGAATTCCATTGGAATTTCTCCCGGTCCACGGTCACTGCAAACTGGACCGTTAACTGCTACTCAAAGCATCGCATCAAAGTCTGTTGCAGTATCTGCGACGGCTTCTTCATTTGTACCAGTCACGGCTTCACGCGGAACCACACCATATTCATTTGCTGTTTCACCTTCACTTCCATCCGGATTAGCAATGAATAGTTCTACTGGTGCAATCACTGGTACTCCAACTGCGGCGAGTTCTGCGACCACATACACAGTCACGGTAACGGATGCATCCTCCGAAACGGCTTCGAATACCTTCTCGCTCACGGTTGCTTCGGTAATTTCAACAACACTTGCAATCCCGGCTGAGACTCTTACCGCAGGTGCTGCAGCAAATAGTTTCACGCCTGTTCCTGCATCGGGTGGCACGTCGCCGATTACCTATGCAATTTCACCATCGCTTCCAAGTGGTCTATCTATGAGTACATCAACTGGAGCGATAACTGGAACTCCCGCATCATCTGCATCTGCTACCAATTACACGATTACCGCAACTGATGCGACATCTGCAACTAGCGCTAAGACATTTGCACTAACTATCGCAACGGCGCTTTCCACAACTCTCGTTAAAGCGGTAGAGACGATTACCGCATCGGCTGCGGCCAGCTTTACACCGGTCACCGCATCTGGGGGCGAGCCAGCAAGAACATTCTCAATTTCGCCCGCGCTACCGTCGGGGCTTGCAATTGATACTTCCACCGGTGCGATTAGCGGAACCGCGACTGCTGGTGCGGCATCCACTAACTACACAGTGACGGCAACAGATTCAAATAGCGCAACTAGCTCAAAGACATTTGCGCTCGTCATAAATGGTCCACTTACTGCGACCCAAGCAATTGCATCAACGACTCTTACTAATGGAACCGCTGCAACTTCATTCACGCCAGTGACTGGATCAGGTGGAACTTCACCACTTAGTTACGCCGTTTTACCAGGTCTGCCTTCAGGGTTATCAATGAGTAGTTCTACAGGAGCAATCACAGGTACACCGACGGCATCCAGTTCTGCCACCACGTACACCGTTACAGTTACAGACTCTGCTTCCGTAACGGCAACAAATACATTCTCATTAACCGTCTCTGCAGCTCTTACAACAACGCTTGCTCGTGCATCAGAGACCCTAACCGCTGCGGTTGCGGCAACGTCATTTATCCCAGTTACGGCAAGTGGCGGAACATCTCCTATAACTTTCTCGATCTCACCATCTTTGCCATCAGGCCTGTCGATTAATTCAGCATCCGGTGCGATTACCGGAACTCCAGCATCATCTGCAGCTGCCACAAATTACACAGTGACAGCTACAGATGCTAATGGTGCAACAAGCTCGAAAACTTTTGCCTTGACTATTTCAACCGCCCTCACAACAACTCTTGCAATCGCATCAGAGACTCTAACCGCAGCACTTGCGGCAACTTCATTTACTCCGGTTACGGCATCTGGCGGAACTCCATCGCTTACTTATTCAGTCTCACCATCTCTACCAAGCGGTCTATCAATGAGCAC